>CAZPEY010000159.1:0-12452 GCA_964585665.1 uncultured Polyangiaceae bacterium
GGCCCCGGCGATGATGGTCTGCTGACTGTCTGGGCCCTGGTTGGACACAAAAACCTCTTCTAGAACCTACGAAAACGCTGCCCCGCCACTACCCCGAAAAACAAGAATCCATGGTAGCATACATGGTTACTGATGGCACACCTTCGTCACGGATCCCCGTCCCTCTTCGCTGGCGCGCTCGCCGCGATGCTCCTCCTCCCGTTGGTTGGCCAGGCCAAGCCCCCCGCTCCGACGGACAAGCCCGCGGTTGCCGCCGACCCCTTCGAGGGCGCGCGCGAGGCCGAGAACCGCCTCGACTACAAGGCGGTGGTCGCCAACGCCAGCAAGGCGCTCGAGTCCGCCCAGACCCACGATCGGCTGGTGACGCTCTACCGCATGCTTGGCACCGCGCAAGCCGTGCTTGGCAAGAATCAAGAAGCCGTCGACGCCTTCACCAAGCTGCTGGCGGTCGATCCGGATCACAAGCTGCCACGCGGCACGTCCCCCAAGATCAACGCCCCGTTCAAGGAGGCGGGCGGCTTCTGGGTCGATCGGCCCGGCGGCCTGCAGGTGACGCCGACCCTGCCGCGTGAGGTGACGGGCGGCAAGCTCGTGCCGATCCCGGTCAAGATCGACGACGCCCTCAACCTGACCGTCAACGTCCGTGCCAGCTACCGCATCCAGGGCGACACGGAGTGGAAGAAGCTCGAGGCGCCGATGAGCCCCGCGGTCTCGATCACCATCCCGGCGGCCGAGCTTCCAGTCAAGGAAGTTGACTATGTGCTCGAGCTCTACTTCGCCGCGCTGAGCGCCAACGGCAGCGAGCTCCGCATGGCCGGGGACGCCGCGCGTCCTCTGTCCATCGCCGTGCGCTCGCCGATCGCGACGTCGGCCAAGGTGTCGACCACCAGCACGGGTGCGCTGGTCATCTCGCAGCCCGAGAAGCCCAAGAAGCCCCTGATCAAGCAGTGGTGGCTGTGGGCGGCGGTCGGCGGCGTCGTGCTCGTCGGCGTCGGCCTCGGCGCGGGCCTCGGCTACGCCTATGGCCGGCCCGACATGTCCAAGGTCGACATCAACCTGACCAGCCGCACCGCTCCGTAGCCCGGCGCCGCCCGCTCGTCGTCCGCCTCCCCCCTACAGCAAGTAGTCCGTCGACAAGAAGCGCGAGCGTCGTCCCGAGACGATGCCCGAGACCAGCTCCTTGTTCTCGTCCGACGTCGTCGTCGCGACCAGCGTGCGGATCGAGAAGCAGCGGAGGGCGTCGGTCACCGAGAGCGTGCCCTCGGCGGAGTCCTTGCGGCCGGTGAACGGGAAGGTGTCGGGGCCGCGGCGGCACTGCGTGTTGAGGTTGATGCGGCAGACCTGGTTGCAGAGGGCGTCGATGAGCTCGGCGGTGCGGCCCGGATCGCGTGAGAACAGCGCGACCTGCTGGCCATACGGGCTGTCCTGCATGAAGGCGTCGATCTCGGCGAGCGAGTCGAACGGCACCACCGGCACGATCGGCCCGAACTGCTCGGCGGTGTAGAGCTGCATCGACGGCTGGATGGGGTACAGCACGGCGGGGCGAAAGAAGCTGCCGAGGCTCTGCCCACCCTGGCCGCTGGCGTTGACGACGCGCGCGCCCTTCTGGACCGCGTCTTCGACGAAGCGGGCCAGCGTCTCGGTCTTGCCCTCCTCGGGCAGCGGCGTGAGCTGCGCGCCCTGGTCCCACGGCATGCCGGCCTGCAGCGCATCGACGGACGCGGCGAGCCGCTCGACGAACGCGTCGGCGATCGGGCGCTCGACGAAGATCAGCTTGAGCGCTGTGCAGCGCTGGCCGTTGAAGGTGAGCGCGCCGGCCGTGCACTCCTTGACCGCCAGGTCGAGGTCCGCGTCGGCGAGCACGACGGCGGGGTTCTTCGCCTCGAGGCCGGTGATCGAGCGCAGGCGATTGGGGCGGGGGTGCTGACGCTTCAAGATGTTGGCGACGCGGCTGGTGCCGATGAAGGCGAGGCAGTCGATCTTGCCCGAGGTCATCATCGGACCGACGACCGTCGCGCCGTCGCCCTGGACGACGTTGACCGCGCCGCGCGGGAAGCAGCGCGAGAACGCGGGGAGGAGCGCGGTCATCGTCAGCCCCCCGTAGCGCGGCAGCTTGGCGATGATCGGGTTGCCCATGATCAGCGCCGGGATCAGCGTGGTGAAGGTCTCGTTGAGCGGATAGTTGAATGGACCCATCGCGAGCGTGATCCCGAGCGGGGCGCGGCGGATCTGGGCAAGGAAGCCCTCGTCCGACGAGAAGCGCGAGCACTGCCGGTCAAGCTCCTTGACTGCTTCGATCGTGTCGCGCGTGTAGACGACGGTTCGATCGAACTCCGTCTCGGCGTCCTTGCGCGTCTTGCCGATCTCCCACTCGAGGAGGCGCACGCAGAGCTCGCGCTGCAGCACCATCTCCTCGACGAACGCCTCCATCGCCTCGACGCGCTCCTGCGTGCGCGCCGACGGCCAGGCGCCGCGCCCGTCCTGCCACGCCTGCTCGGCGGCGGTGAGCGCGACGAGCGACTCGTCCGAGGTGAGGGCGGGGGCGTGGCCGATGATGGTCCGCTCGAAGGTGGAGCCGGAGAAGCGGCCGATCGGCGACGTGACGGGCTGGGTCGACGTGGCCCGCTCGAGGCGGCCATCGACGAGGTAGAGGCCATCGAGGGCGCTGGCCGGGTTGCCAGGCACCGTGTCGAGGCGGGCGGTCTCGGGGAGGGCGTCGGTCGGGCCATCGCTCGGGAAGCTTGGGAGTTGCGCCATGGGCCGAAGCGTACTACCGGGTCGGCGTGCCCGGTGGTACGATCAAGTGCCTTATGCTGTCTTATCGAAGTGCTTATGGATCCGCGCTGCTCGCGTTGACCAGTCTTGCTCTCGGTGCCGCCTGTGCGACCGGGGATGGTGGCGACACATTCAAGGACTTGTCCCCGAGCGCGGTCGATCTCGAGGGTGCGGCAGACCTTCGCACCACCAGCAAGACTGACGGCGCCACTGCCGACCTTGCGCCGGCTGGCGTCGACCTCCCGCCACCCGGAATCCCGATCCTCTATCCGCCCGGCCGCACGCACTCGCCGATCACCCCGAGCGTCGTCGACAACCTGCGTGCGATCGCGGCATTGGCGACGGCTCACGAGGACGTCTTCGCCAAGGTCGGCGACTCCCACACCGTCGCCACCGGCTACATGCAGTGCTTCAACAACGCCAGCCTCGACCTGGCGGGCTTCACCGATCTCCTGGATGGCATCGAGCACTTCGCCAACGGCGACGCAGCGGGTGACGACCCCTACGATCGCGCGAGCCTCGCCGCCTTGGGAGGCAAGACTGCGAGCTGGGCGATCAGCGGCTCGCCCTCGCCGGTCGACCAGGAGCTGGCGGCGATCTCGCCGCGCTACGCGACGGTGATGTTCGGCACCAACGAGATCGGCTCGGACAATCCGACGCTGGCGCAAGAGGGGATCCGCGCCGCGAGCTACGGCGGCAACATGATGACGCTCATCGAGAAGATCATCGAGGCGGGCGCGATCCCGATCATCTCGGCGATCCCGCCGCGCACCGACGTGGAGTCGGATCGCATGGTGCCGGTGTTCAACGCCGTGGCGCGAGCGATCGCGCAGTGGAAGCAGGTGCCGTTCATCGATCTCGAGCTCGAGCTGCGACCCCTCATGGACCCGAAGTACGGCCTCGCCAGCGATGGCGTACACCTGCAGAGCCCATCGGCGGGGGCGTGCGTGTTCACGGCCGCCGGCCTCGAGTACGGCAACAATGTCCGCAACCTGGCGACCATGGAGACGCTCGATCTGTTGAAGGGCATCCTGTTCGACAACGATCCGGCGCCGGACAGCACCGCGCCGACGCTCGCCGGCACCGGGGACCGCAACGACCCGTTCGTCATCGACGTGACGGCGCTGCCCTTCGGCGACGTCCGCAACACGGCGGCTGGCGGGTTCGACCTGATCGACAAGTACACCGGCTGCTCGGCAACGCAGGACGAGAGCGGCACGGAGTTCTGGTATCGCATCGAGCTGACCGAGCCGACCAAGCTCCGCGCCCTGGTCCTCGATCGCGGGGCGGTCGACATCGACGTGCATGTCCTCGACAGCACCGGCGAGGCGTCGGGGTGCATCGCGCGCGACGACACGCAGGTCGTGACGCCGGTGCTCGCGGCGGGGACGTACTTCGTCGTGCTCGACACGTTCGTCAAGACGGGCGTCGCGCAGTCGGGTGAGTACCTGTTCGTGCTGCTCAAGGAGCCGTAGGCTCGGGCAGCACCTTGCTGGGCGCCAACACACCCGGCACGAGCATCCGCACGAAGCGCTCTGGCTCCGCCACCCCTTGTCCGACGAACCACGCCACGCCTGCCCGCTCGCCGTCCGCGTCCCCCACGAGCTGCGCCCGCCTCACCCGCGTCGCCTCGCGGTACATCACCGTCCCGGTCTCCTCGAACCCGTTGAACGCTCGATCGAGCGAGCGACTCGCCTCCGCCAGATCCCCGCTCACGGAGGCCGCGCCGGCCAGCAGCAGCTCGGCGAACGGTTGCGCCCACCCGATCCGCTCCTTGTGGAGCCGTCGCGCGTCGGCCCGCGCCTCCTTGACCAGCCGCGGCCGCTCCTCCGCCGGGACCTCGCAGGCATACGCCAACGCCGCGCGCCCGCGCAGATGAATCGCCTCGATCCGGGAGAGCTGAATCATCAGCAGCAGGGATCGCTGCAGCGCCGGCCAGGTCTCCTTGACCCGCTGGTAGCAGGTCTTCCCGTCGGCGCAGTAGAGATCGACCTCCCCTTGCGCCAGCAGGTTGTCCCAGTGCTGATGGTGAAAGCCTTCCTGGGTCCACTGCTCCATCGCCGTGGCCGCCTCGCGGCGCGCGAGCTGCGCGTCGCCGTCGAGCAGGAAGATGAAGTTGAGCGAGCCCGTGCGCAGGTTCGTCGCCGCGTAGCGGTTGCCGTGCTCCTCCGCCTCGCGCAGCAGCCTCGTCATCAGGGTCCGCATGAGCCGCAGCTCACCCAGGTACGTCAGCGACCAGAGGTAGAACAGATAGGTCTGGCTGAGCTCCCAGTGGACGGCGCTGCACTGGTTCTCGAAGATCTCGATCGCCCGTCGGCAGCAGTCCGCGCCCTGTTGCCAGCGGCCGAACAGAAACGCCGTGATGCCCTCGCAGGCTTCGGTGAGCGCCAGCGCGTGCGGATCGCCGAGCGTGCGCGCCAGCGACTGCGACGCCTTGACCAGCTTGTCGACGCGCTTCTCGGTGCCGCCGCCCGACGCAGAGACGTGGCAGGCCTCCATCGCCAGCGCGCGCGCGATCCGCGTCTCCTCCCCGGCCCGCAGCGCCAGCAGCAGGCCGCGCGCCTGAAAGTCCGCCCCACGGATCGTGTCGACGTTGCCGAGCCCCACCGAGGCCGAGAGGCACACATCGAGCTGCTGCAGCTGATCGGCAGGCACGGCGGCGGCGGTCCTCGCCTTGTAGCCCAGCCCGCGGAGACGCAGCTTGGCGCGCGTCCAAAGGAGCGAGACGAGCGACCCGTTTGGCCGCTTCGGCAACCAGATGCCGACCGCGTCGAGCACCTGCTTGAGCGTCGCCATGCCGTCGTCGATGTGTCCGGCGCGCAGGAACTGCTCGGCGGCGCGACGCTTGAGCTCGAGCATCCCCTGCGGCTTCGTCGCCTTCGATTCGGCCGCCGCGATCAGGGCTCGTGCGGCGTCCGCTCCGCGCCCGGCGTTGCCGAGTGCGGTCCCGAGCGCCTCGGAGAGGCGCGCCCCCTCCGCGGTGTCGACGTCGATCTGCCGCACCTCGAGGGCCAGGCGGTAGAGGCGCGCCGCGCGATCGAACGCGAGCGCGCGATCCGCCTCCTCGGCGGCGCGCACGAAGTAGTCGAACGCGCGGGTCGGCTCCCCGGCGTTCTGCCAGTGCACGCCGAGCGCCTCGAACTCGTAGTGCCCCGACTGCTCGAGCGCCACCGCGAGCCGCGCATGCCAGCTCTGCTGCTCGGCCGCAGGCAGCTTGCTCTGCAGCGACTCGCGCACACGATCGTGGTACGGCTCGAGCACGTCCTCCTTGTCGAGCCCGGACGAGCGAATCAAGCGCTCGATGACCAGCAGGCGGACGCGCCGCCCGATCTCCGGCAGATCGGCGACCGCTGCGAGGCTCGCCACTTCGTACCGCACCGGCATGCCGGCGATCGCGACCATCTCGAGGAGCGCCCGCGCCTCGGGCGGCAGACGATTGATACGCTGCCAGAGCGCGTCCTCGAGGCGAACCGGCCCCGCCTCGCTCTGGCTCTGCTTCTGCCGCACCAGCTCGTCGATGAACAGCGGATGCCCGGCCGCCTCCTGCGCGATGCGCTGCGCCAGCGCGACGTCGACGCGCGGCATGAGCTGCTGCGCCAGCTCGGCGGCGTCGTGCGCCTCGAGGGGCTGCAGCGCGATCTTGCGCACCTCGCCTGGGAGCTGCAGCGCGCTCCGCCCCTCCGTCATCGGGCGCGTCGTCCCGACCAGCAGCAGCGAGGGCGCTTCGGGCGGACGCACCAGCGCCTCCAGCAGCAGGCGACTGTCGGCGTCCGCCCACTGGAGATCGTCGATGCAGAGCACGAGCAGCTGAGCCTGCGCGAGGTTGAAGAAGAGCTGCCGCAGCGTCGAGAAGAGCAGCTGCCGCTGCTGCTGCGGATCGAGCACGAAGCGCTGCTCCCCCTCGTGGGCGAGCCCCTCGACCCGACGCAACACGGGAAACACCGACGCCAAGATCGGCGCGTTGTCGGGCAGAACGGCAGCCAGCCGCTCGCCGGGCAGCGACGACAGGTGGCGCGACAGCGCGTCCACTACGCCGTCGATCGCCTTGTACGGCACGCTCTCGCGCTCGTAGCACCGCCCGGCCAGGACGATCGCCGGCTTGCCCACGCGCGTCAGCAGCTGTCGCGCCAGCGCGCTCTTGCCGACCCCCGACTCGCCCTCGATGATCACGGTGACCGCGGCGCCGTGCTTGACCTCGTCGAGGGCGCGCAGCATGAGGTCGAGCTCGGCGCGCCGGCCGACGAACAGGTTCTGATCGACCGGCGTCTCATGCCGGACCGCGCTCGCCGCGACGCCGAGCGCCGCGAGCGCCGCGCCCGCCGACGGCCGCTCGGTCGGATCGCGACGGAGCAGCGCCAGGCAGAGCGCCTCGAGATCCGGGGGCACGTCGGCCGAGAACAGGTGCGGCGCCGGTGGATCGAGCCGCAGCTTGTCGGCGATCACGTCCTTGTGGTTGCCGGAAAACGGCAGGCGGCCGCACAACGCCTGGTAGAGGATGACCCCGACCGAGTAGAGATCGGCCTCCGGGCCGACGCGCTTGCCCTCGCCCTGCTCGGGCGCCATGTACGCGGCGGTGCCGACGATCGAGCCCTCGCCCGCGACCTCGTCGAAGCCAGCGTCGGAGATCACGCCAAAGTCGAGCACGACGACCCGCCCCTCGCGCGTCACCAGCACGTTGGATGGCTTGAGATCGCGATGCACCTTCTGCGCGCCATGCAGCGCCTCGAGCCCGTGGAGGAGCTGCGGCAGCACGATGCGCAAGCGCTGCTCGTCGAAGCCCACCTCGCTGGTCACGCTGGGCACGACGCGGTGGGTGTCGGACGTCGGCCCTGCTGGCGTCTTGAGATCGAGCGTCATCTCGTCGAGCGCCCCACCCGTCATCGTCGAGCTGATCGCCATGTTGGCGACGTGCGGATCGTTCGGACGTACGAACGACAGCAGGTTCTGCCCGTCGATGAGCTCCATCGTGAAGTAGAGCTGCCCCTCCGCCTGGCCGAGCTCGTAGAGGCTCACCAGGTTGGGATGCTGCACATCCTGCAGCGCGCGGAACTCCTGCTTGAAGCGCAGGACGGCGTCGCCGTCCTGCACCTGGCGCAGCGTCTTGAGCGCAACTCGGCCGCCGCGCTCGCGATCATCGACCTCGTAGACGACGCCCATCCCGCCCGACCCGAGCCGTCGATGGTAGGCGAAGCGCGCGTCCTGGCTCGATTCCAGAAAGCGCGGAAGCGACGATGTCACTACGCGAGTAGAATAGCCGAGCGGCGGTGGGATGTCACGGCGTGCTCGTCGGCACCGGCGCGGGCGCCGCGGCGAAGACGCGCGCGATCGTGGCCCGCGCCCGCTCGCGCTCGGCGGCGAAGGGGAAGGCGACGAGCACGCGCTGGGCGTTCTGGCGATCGAGCAGGCGCGGCATCACCAGCTCGAGCGCCTTGAGCCGATCGTCGACGGCGGAGAAGGCGCCGAGCACCTTGATGCACTGATCCGCGACGAAGAAGGTGTTGGCCGCCGCGTCCTTGAGCACGCGGAGCTTGCCGTCGGGGAGCTGCTCCTTGGCGATGCGCTCGAGCACGATGCGCAGGCTCGCCTCGCCGATCGGGGAGACGTACACCGCGGAGGTCACGATCGCGTTGCCCGCCTTGGCACCGACCTGTCCCACCGAGTCGACCGACTTGGCGGCGACGACCTTGCGGATCAGATCCGAGAGCTCCTCCTTGAAGGTGGCGATCTCGGCCGATGCCTTCTTGGGATCGGGCTTGTCACCGAGGAGCGACGCCTCGGCCAGCTCGGCGTGGGCGCGGATCGCCTCGAGCTGGGACTTCAAGCTGTCGCGATCGAGCAGGATCTGATCGCCATCGGCGCGCGCCAGCGCGCCCGAGAGCAAGGTGATCGCGACGAGGAGGTTGCGCATCCCCCAGGAGACGCGCCGATCAACCAGAGTATTCACGGGTCCCCCTTGGGCTACCACAGCGGTTGGACCCGCTGGATGAAGTCGTACGGATAGCCGAGCTCGGGCCGCGAGACCGCGTCGAGCGCCTCGGTCTCCTCGCTGCTCAGCCTGACGTTCGTGGCGCCCAGGTTGTCATCGAGCTGCTCGACGGTGCGCGCCCCGAAGATCACCGACGAGACGAAGGGCCGCGACAGCAGCCACGCGATCGCCACCTGCGAGGGCGTCGCGCCGTGCTTGGCGGCCAGCTCGACGAGCTTCTCGACGATCTGCCAGTTGCGCGGTGTCGCCATCCGCCCGAAGCGCTCCTTCCACTCGGTCAGGCGCGCTCCGAACGGCGGCAGCTGATTCTCCCGATACTTGCCGGAGAGGAAGCCGGCGCCGAGCGGCGACCAGGGGAGGATCCCCATGCCGAAGCGTCGACAGACCGGGACATGCTCGCGCTCGATGTCCCGCACAACGAGGCTGTACTGCATCTGCATCGTCACGAAGCGCTCGAGGTTCTGGGTGCGCGAGATCCACTGGCTGTCCGCGACGCGGTAGGCCGCGTAGTTCGAGCAGCCCAGGTAGAGGATCTTGCCGGCGCGCTGCAGATCGGTCAGCGCCCGCAGCGTCTCTTCCTCGGGGGTGTCCCAGTCCTGCATGTGGATCTGGTAGAGGTCGATGCGGTCGGTGCCGAGCCGCCGCAGGCTGTCTTCGACGGCGCGCAAGATGCGATAGCGCGCGGCCCCCGTACCGTTCGGGCCGTCCTTCATGCGAAAGCGAAACTTCGTCGCGAGCACGAGGTCGTCGCGCCGGCCGGAGGACTGCAGCCAGCGCCCGAGGACGCGCTCGGACAGGCCGTCCTGGCCATAGACGTCGGCGGTGTCGATGAAGTTGATGCCCTGCTCGACGGCGCGGTCGAGGATGCGAAACACCGTCGGTTCATCCGAGCCGACCTTGTGCATGAAGGACTTGTCGTCCGCTTCGCCGAAGGTCATGGCGCCGAGACACAAGGTCGAAACTTTGACGCCGCTGCCACCCAGATTGCGGTATTCCATGAGCGCGTTTTACTACAAATGACGACGTTTTCCTTCTTTGCTACGGCGGCGCGCGGGCTCGAAGCGCCGCTCCTCCGCGAGCTGCAACGGCTGCCCTTGACGCAACCCGCCTCGCTCATCGAGCGCCCGGGCGGCGTCGCGTTCGCCGGCACCCTCGACGATGGCTACCGCGCGATGATCGAGAGCCGCATCGCCAGCCGCATCCTGCTCGAGCTGGTGCGCTTTCCGTGTCCGGACGCCAAGGCGCTGTACGAGGGCGTGCGCAGCGTCGACTGGCCGGCGCAGCTGACGCCGACGACGACGCTGGCCGTGCACGTCACGCGAGCGCGCGGCGCGTCGGAGAGCCTGCACCACACGCACTTTGTTGCGCTGCACACAAAAGACGCGATCGTCGACGCCTTCCGCGATGCGGGCCTCGAGCGCCCGTCGGTCGACACGCAGAACCCCGGGCTGCGCCTGATGCTGCACCTCGAGGCAGACGCGACGCTGTCGGTCGATCTCGCGGGGCCGCTGCACGAGCGCGGCTACCGCGATCCGGCCGCGCCCGCGCCCCTGCGCGAGACCCTGGCGGCCGGGCTGCTCGGGATCGCCGGCTACGACGGCACGCAGCCGCTCGTCGATCCCTTCTGCGGCTCGGGCACGCTCGTCCTCGAGGCGGCGCTCCTCGCCGCGGACGTTCCCCCGGGCGTCCTGCGACCTGCTCCCAACGTCGGCTGGCGCGGCCACCACGCCGGCAAGCTCGAGGCGCAGCTCACAGCGGCGCGGGCGCGTCGACGCGCCCGGCCCTCCGAGCCAAGGATCTGGGCCTCCGATCTCGACCCCGAGCAGGTCGCGCTCTGCGAGGCAGCGGTGCATCGGGTCGGGCTCGCCGGCTGGGTGGCGTGCGAGCGCGCCGACGCGCTGACCCGCGAGCCCCCCGAGGGCGCGCCTGGTCTCGTCGTCACCAACCCGCCCTACGGCGAGCGCATCGGTGCCGCCGATCTCGAGCTCCTGCAGGAGCAGCTCGGCAACCAGCTCCGCCGGCGCTTCCTCGGCTGGCGCGCCTTCGTCCTCGTCGGTGACAGCCACTTTGGCGCGGCGCTCGGGCTCAAGCCGGCGCGGCGCCACGTCGTCTTCAACGGCCCGATCGAGTGCCGCTTCCTCGAGCTCCCGATCTCCGACAAGCCCGTCGCGGTGGCGGCTCCCGCCTGGCAGGCGAAGCGCAACGAGGAGGGCGAGGCCTTCGGCAATCGCGTCAGCAAGAACTGGAAGCACCTCGCCAAGTGGCTCCGCAAGGAGAGCGTCTCGTGCTTCCGAGTCTACGACGCGGACATCCCGGAGTTCGGCCTCGCGGTCGACGTCTACGAGGGCTCCGTCGTGCTCTCCGAGTATGCGTACCCGTCGACGGTGGACGAGGGGCGCGCCCAGGCGCGCCTGCGGGCGGCGCGGAGCGAGTGCGCGCGGATCTTTGAGATCCCGGCCGATCGCGTCTACGTCAAGGAGCGGCGGCGCCACGCGCGCGGCGAGCAGTACCAGCGCCAGGAGCGAAGCGGCCACGAGCAGTGGATCCACGAGGGCGGCTTCGAGTTCTTGGTCAACCTGGTTGACTATCTCGACACGGGCATCTACCTCGACCAGCGGCGGCTACGCGCCCGGCTCGAGGCCGAGGCGCGAGACCGGCGCTTCCTCAACCTCTTTGCGTACACCTGCACCGCGTCGCTCTACGCGGCGCGCGGCGGCGCGGCGACCACGACCTCGGTGGACCTCTCGAACACCTACCTCGACTGGGGTCGGGAGAACTTCCGCCACAACCGGATCGGCGGCACCCACCGCTTCGAGCGCGCCGACGTCGCGCGCTTTCTCGCCGAGGATCGCGGGCAGTACGACCTCGTCTTCGTCTCTCCCCCGACGTTCTCCAACTCGAAGAGCATGGACGGATCGTTCGACGTGCAGCGCGATCACGGCGCGCTGCTCGCAGCCGTGCAGCGCCGCCTCGCGCCCGCTGGCACGATCTACTTCTCGACCCACCGCGAGCGCTTCAAGCTCGACGAGGCGGCGCTCGCCACGGCAGGTCTCGCCGCCAAGGAGATCACGCACCTCACGATGTCACCGGACTACGCGCGGCGCGATCCGACCTTCCACCGCAGCTACGTGATTACAGCTCGCTGAGCGCGGCCAGCACTTCGTCGGCGTGGCCGTCGACCTTCACCTTGGGGAAGTGCTTGGCGATCTTGCCGTCGGCTCCGATGATCACCGTCGAGCGGATGATGCCCATCGAGGTCTTGCCGTAGAGCTTCTTCTCGCCCCACGCGCCGTACTTCTCGAGGACGCCACCGTCGGCGTCGCTGAGCAGCGGGAAGTTGAGGGAGTACTTGTCGCGGAACTTGCAGTGCGAGGCGACCGAGTCCTTGCTGACGCCGAGCACCACCGCCTTGAGCCGCCTGAGCTGCGGCGCGATGTCGCGGAAGGCCTCGGCCTCCCGCGTACAGCCGGGCGTCGCGTCGCGCGGGTAGAAATAGAGCACGACCTTCTTGCCCGCGAAGTCGGACAGAGAGACGTCCTTGCCGCTGTCCGACGGGAGCGTGAAGGCGGGCGCCTTCGTTCCTTCCTTGATCATGGGGCGACAATAGCAGAAGAGGCGGGCGGGATCGGCGGCGAGCTAGGGCGCGGCGTTCGAGCAGCAGCGGAAGCCAACGTTCGAGTTGACGTAGTCG
>CAZPEY010000160.1:0-12404 GCA_964585665.1 uncultured Polyangiaceae bacterium
CAACCGCGGCGCCTGCGCCCAGGCCTGCCGCCTGCCCTACGAGCTGCTCGTCGATGGGCAGGTGCATCCGACCGGCGAGCGGGCGTTCCTGCTCTCGCCGCAGGATCTAGAGGCGTCGACCCTGGTGCCCGAGCTCGTCGCCGCGGGCGTGCGGTCGCTCAAGATCGAAGGACGCCTCAAGGGCCCCGAGTACGTCGCCGCGACGACGCGCCTCTACCGGGCCGCGGCGGAAGCCGTGCAGGGCGCTGCCAGCTCGCCGGACGCCGCGGCTGCGCTGCGCGCGCAGGCGCTGCAGACGTTCTCGCGGGGATCGGGTGCGGGCTTCCTCCGCGGCGTCGATCATCAGCGCCTCGTCGAGGGGCGCTCCTGCGACCACCGCGGCGTCGAGATCGGTGCGCTCACCGGCGTGCACCTCCGCTCCGATGGTGGCTTCGAGCTCGAGGTGGCGCTCACCGCAGAGGTGACGCGCGGCGACGGCCTGCTCGTCGAGGGCGGGCTCGGCGGCGAGCACGAGCTCGGCGGCCAGATCTGGCGCCTCGACGAGGATCGCGAGGCCGCGCCCGCCGGCGCGCGGGTCCGCATCTGGCTCGGCCCCCACAAGGCCCGCCCCGCGGTGCTGCCGCCCGCCGGGCGGCGCGTCTTTCGCAACAAGTCGCACGCCGTCGAGCGCGCCATCACCCAGACGCTCGAGCGCGAGCCGCACCGCCTGCCGCTCCGGCTCCAGCTCGCGGGCGAGCTCGGCGCGCCGCCGCAGCTGTCGGCGCGACTCGACGAGCTCACCGTCGCCGTCACCCTCGACGCGCCGCTCGAGGCGGCGCGCAACCGCCCGCTCGACGCGGCGACCCTCGCCGACAAGCTCGGGCGCTGGGGCGGCACCCCCTTCTACCTCGAGGCGCTGACGCTCGACCTGCCCCCCCAGTCGATCCTGCCGCTGTCGTCGCTCAACCGGGCCCGACAAGCGCTCGCCTCCGAGCTCAGCGCGGCGCTGGCGGCGCGCCGACCGCCGCATCGGATCGAGGCGCTTCCGTCAAGCACCTTGACCGATTTGGTCAAGCGACCTGACCTTCCACCGCCACCGCCTGGGCTCTTCGTGCTGTGTCGCAACCTGGCGCAGGCCGAGGCCGCGCGCGCCGCGGGCGCCGACGGGGTGTACCTCGACTTCCTCGAGCTGGTCGGCACCGGCGAGGCCTTCCGCAGCCTGCGCAGCAGCGGGGGCACGACAGCGCTCGGCCTCGCGCCCCCGCGCATCCGCAAGCCCGGGGAGGACAAGATCGATCGCTACCTGCAGTCGCTCGCCCCCGACGCGACGCTGGTGCGCGGCCTCGGCGCGCTCGGCGAGGCGCGTCAGGCACACGCCACCGGCGGCCTGCAGATCGGCGACTTCTCGCTCAACGTCACCAACCGCCTGACCGCCGCGCTGGTGCTGTCCTTCGGCCTCGACGCCTTCACGCCGTCCTTCGATCTCGACGCGCGCCAGCTCCTCGCCCTCCTCGACGATCGCGCGCTCGCCGAGCGCGCCGAGCTGGTGCTCCACCACCCGATGCCGCTCTTTCACATGGAGCACTGTGTGATCGCCGCCCTGCTCTCCGAGGGCCGAGACCACAAGTCGTGCGGGCGGCCATGCGAGCGCCACCAGGTGTCGCTGCGCGATCGGGCCGGCCACGTCCATCCGGTCGAGGCCGACGTCGGCTGCCGCAACACCGTCTTTCACGCCAGCGCCCAGTCGGCCGCCGAGCTCGCCGCGCGGCTGCAGGCGCGCGGCGTCGGCCGCTTCCGCATCGAGCTGGTGCGCGAGACGCCCGCCGAGGTGCAGGAGATCGTCGCGGGCTATCGCGCGCTGCTGGCCGGCCAGACGACGCCGCAGGCCCTGTGGCAGCGGCTCAAGACGGAGCAGGGCTACGGGGTCGTGCGCGGCTCGCTGCGGGTGGTGAGCTGATGCGCCGCGCGCTCGCCCTCCTCGCGCTCGTCGCTGTGCCAGCGATCGCGAGCGCCGCGCCGAGCAGCCGGGAGGAGCTGCTGTACTTTCACTGCCGGAACGGCGGTGGCGAGTACACCGCCAAGATGACGACCGAGCTCAAGGTGGCGCGGGCCTTCCTCGATCCGCAGCTCTCCGACGACGAGAACCTGCGCCTCGCGGCTCAGCACCAGCTCCGCTACTTCTGGGGCATCACGCGCGCCGATCCGAAGTGGCGCGCCCGCATGCAGGTCGTGCTGTCACGCAAGGATCCGACCTTCACGATCGTCGCCAAGCGCGAGGTCCCGTACGGTCGTGACCTGGTCCTCGACTGGCCGCGCACCGAGGAGCGCCTCAAGATCGAACCGGGCTACATCGCCCGCGCCGTCGCGAGGGGCCGTGTCGGCCGAGACGATCCGGCGCTTGCTGCGACCGTCGAGATGCAGTTCGAGGTCGCGCTGTGCGCACACGCCGAGCAACCGGGGGCCGCCCTCAAGACGCCGCTGCCCGACGATCCGTGGCTCCTGCACTGGCTCGTGCCGCGTCGCGAGTTCCGCACCCTGCGCTACTACAACACCGTCGACACGACGACGCCCTGCGCCGACGACGACTTCGCCGATCTGCCAGCGCCGTACTACTACTGGTACGACTGGTATCCGACCCGTCGCGGACGCGACATCAAGGGGCGACGGTTCGACTGCACGAAGCTGCTGCGGCCGGGACGCGACTACCGCTTCTACACGATGACGCTCCAGCCGACGCGACTGGCCAGCAACCAGCTCGCCGCGCTCGCGGACGAGGCGCGTCGCATCGTCGCGACGCGGCCGCTGCGCGCCACAATCGTGATCGGCGTCCTCGATCACACGGTGACCTCGCTCGACTACGCCGCGTGGCAGACCAAGCTCGGGCAGGGGCGGGGCATCCTCGACGAGCGAGCGCGGGCGGCGCGCACCTCGTTCACGGACAGCCGGGTGCACGAGCGCGGCATGGCGATGCTGCTGCTGACGCTCGACGAGCTGGTCAAGCTACTTGACGACATCGAGCACCGCACGACCGTCGAGGGGACCGCAGAGCTGCCCTACCTCGTCACCGAGGTGAAGGGGCGCTTCCGCAAGAGCGGCGCGCCGGTGCAGCTGCGCTTCGTGCTCGGCATGACCGACGTGTTCGGGCCCAAGCCGCCGGCGCACTGGCAGTACCTGTGGCGCGGGCTCGTCGAGGACGACGTGGTGCTCTACTGGGGACACTCCGGCATCGGCGAGAACTTCCGGCTCGCGCAGATCGGCCGTCACCTCGGCAAGACCGCGGTCGAGATCCAGCAGGCGCTCGAGCGCGCGCCGATGCTGCTCGTCGCCTTCATCAGCTGCTACTCGTACATGTACTTTGGGGAAGATCTGGTCGACGCCGCGCGCCAGCGCCCGCAGCCAAGCACCTTCCTGTTCACTGGCATGGGCGAGGTCGTCCACGATCGCGGGCCGCTGCCGCTCTTCGAGCTGTTCGATCGCCTGCTCGATCGGACCCAGAGCACCGAGATCAAGGCGCTGCCGATCGGCGACGAGGAGCTCTGGATCCTAAAGAGACTGGCGCGCTGAGGTCGCGATCGCAGCGAACGGCTGGCCGTCGATCCGATAGGAGCACCACACGGCCGCGACGAGCTCCTCGGGCGCGACGGCGGCGCCGCTCGGCGAAGGCAGCTCCGCGAGCGCCGCCTGGGCCAGGCCCATCGACAAGCGCAGCCCCCAGGCCGGCGGGTGCTCGGCCTGCCCGAGGAACGACAGGAAGCGCTCGAGCGCGTCGTCGACCGACAGCGCCTCGGCGGCGAGCGGCGCGGCCTGCTCGGCGATCGGTCGATGCAGCTCCGTCAGACGCTTGACCTCGCCGAGCAGGGCGCCGCGCGTCGCGCGCAGCGCCGCCTGCACGATGATCCGCTCGCGATCGAAGCGGCTCCACAGCCACAGCACGAACACCAGCTGGCGGCACACGTCGTCCATCGGCCCGAACGGCAGCGCCGCAAAGACGCGCTTGACCGTCGCGGCGTCGGCGTCGGGCAGCGGCAGCATCTGCAGGCGCTGCTGGGCGAACTTGAGGAGCCCGGCCTGCACCTCCTCACGCCGATTGCGCGGATCGAACGTCGCGTACAGCTCGCGCGCCGCGTAGAGCTCGCGCTTGGCCAGGGTGCCGCTCATCGCCGCGTCCCAGCAGACGAGCGTCGCCAGGAAGTCCTGCGCCATGACCCGCGGGCTCGCCTCGGCGATGGTCACGGCGACACCTTGCACAGCTCTGCAGAGACCTTCCACAGTCGGGCCGCGGCGTCGGGATCGCGGCCCCACTTCGTTGGCGTGCGCACCTTGCGCTTGTAGAAGTACTTGCCCGTCATGCCCTCGACCTCGGGCGACGTCGCCAGGTAGACGATCGTGTCGGCGCCCTCTTCTGACGTGAGCATGAAGAGCTGCGCGAAGCGAATCGCGTAGCCGAAGAGGCCGCGGTTGTTGCGACCAAAGCCCGTCGAGACCGCGCCCGGGTGAAGGCTGTTCGACGTCACGCCCGTGCCTTCGAGCCGACGGGCCAGCTCGTTCGAGAAGAGGATGTTGCACAGCTTGCTGTGGCCGTACGTGATGAGCGACTGGTAGCGCTGCGATTGCAGATCGTCCCACTGCACGCCGCCGCGCGCGTACCTGTGCGCGCCCGAGGCGACCGAGACGACGCGCGCCGGCGCGCTCGCCTTGAGCACGTCGAGGAGCTCGTGGGTCAGGAGAAAATACGCCAGGTGATTGAGCGCGAGCGTCCGCTCGATCCCTTCGCTGGTGAGCTGCCGCTCCTCGAAGATCGCGCCGGCGTTGTTGACCAGCAGGTGGAGCTGTTGGTGGCGCGCCCGGAACTCGGCGGCGATCCGGCGCACGTCGGCCTGCAGCGACAGGTCGCCGAGCAGCAGCTCGACCTTGGCCTTGGGCGCGGCGCGCGCGACCTCCGCGACGGTCTCCTGGCCGCGCTTCTCGTCGCGCGCCACGAGCACGACCGTGCCGAACGACGGCGCGATGGCGGAGGCGGCGACGCGCCCGATGCCCTGGGTCGCGCCCGTGATGAGGGCGATGCGATCACTCATTGGGGGTCTCGTTGGAGTGGCAGGCGTAGATGGTCAAGCAGCTTGACCGAGTACCCTCAGGGCATCGGGCAGGTGGTCGCGAGGCAGGCGGTGATCTCCGACGCGCAGACCTGCTGCACGCAGGTGAGGTCGGTGCAGCCGCCGCCACCCGGGATGAACGGCGGCAGGAAGGCGAGGATCGCGCACTGCGTGACGTTCATCGCCTGCGACTGCGCATCGGCGCACGCGGTCGCGTAGCAGGTCGAGGTGCAGCCGAAGTTGATGCCCGGGAAGCCGGGGATGATGCCGCCGTTCGGATCGACGCAGTCCGACAGGATGCAGGTCACGACGTCGATGCAGTTGCGCACCGGGCACTTGCCGCAGTCCTGCGGGCAGTTGACGCACGACTCGAAGCCGCCGGCCGACTCGCACTTGTTGTTGCCGCACACCGAGCAGACACCGCAATCGGCCGAGCAGGAGGCGCAGGTCTCGGTGCCGAGGCAGAGGCCGTCGCCGCAGCCCATGCACTTGCCGCAGTCCTGCGGGCAGGTGAAGCAGGTCTCCGTCGTCTTGTCGCACTTCTTGTCGCCGCAGGTGTCGCACTTGCCGCAGTCCGGCGCGCAGGTCAGGCAGTCCTCGCCCTGATCGGCGCGGCAGAAGCCGTCGCCGCAGGTCGGGCAAGCGCCGCAGTCCTGCGGGCACGAGTTGCAGGTCTCGGTCGCGTCGCAGGTGCCGTTCGGGCAGGTCGGGCACAGGCCGCAGTCCTTGGCGCAGGTCGAGCACGACTCGCTCGGCTGGCACTTGCCGTCGCCGCACGTCTGGCACAGGCCGCAGTCCTTCGGGCACGACGAGCAGGTCTCGGCCCCGTTGCACGTCCCGTCGCCGCAGGTCTGGCAGGCGCCGCAGTCCTGCGTGCACGACGAGCAGGTCTCGTTCGCGCCGCACTTGCCGTCGCCGCAGAACGGGCACAGGCCGCAGTCGTTCGGGCAGTTCTGGCAGTCCTCGCCGCTGTCGCACATGCCGTTGCCGCACGTCTTGCAGAGGCCGCAGTCCTCCGGACAGTTCGAGCACGTCTCGTCGGTGCCGCAGGTCTTGTCGCCGCAGGTCTTGCACTGGCCGCAGTCGCGCGGGCAGGTGGTGCAGTTCTCGTCGCTGCCGCAGACGTCGTCGCCGCAGAACGGGCTGAAGTCGGCGCCGAAGAGATCCTTGACCTCGGTCAGATCGGGCGTCTTCTTGAGATCGACCAAGGTCATGTCCGACGCATCGGGGATGGCCATGTCCTTGGGCCGATCTGCGGGCGTCAGATCCTTGATGACGGTCAGGTCAATTCCCGTCGAGACGAGGTCGGGGTTCTCCTCGCCGTACGGCGGCTCGATGCCGGAACGACCACAGCCAGCGATCAGCCCGCCGGCGAGCAAAGACAACGAAAGTGCAAGTGCAATACGGTACTTCATAAGAGGAACTTACCCTTTTCTGCCGAGGCGGGCCAGCCTTTGGGTTCAAGGTATAATGAAGCCTCTCATGCGTCGCTGCCTCGTCCTCGCGCTGCTGCTTGCCGGATGCTCTCGCGGCGAATCCCCCAACGCTGGCTTCTCCGCGCCGCTCGGTCAGCTCGCGCCGGCGGCTGCCGCACCGGCGCGGCGCGGCAACTGCGGCGCCGTCGCCGAGTGCGCGCAGGCGTGTCAGCCCCCCGGGCTGGCCGCCTGCGTCGCGGCGTGCGAGCTCAAGCTCGACGACCAGGGCCGGCCGCTCTATCGGGCGCTGCGCGCGTGCTCGATCGGCCACTGCGAGGCGGCGTGCAAGACGCCGACGGACTTCGGTTGCAAGGCGTGCGTGATGGGGAGCTGCGCATCGGAGGCCGCGAGCTGCCTCGCCAATTGACGCGCGCGGTTCGGCACGGGGACTAGGGGCTGTCCCTAGTTTCCGGACCGAGTCGGAGCAACTTCGCAGCCCCAGCCGCAAGGAGCGACGAGGGAGGCTGCTGGTGGCAACCGACCGAGGAGTCGACGCAGCGGATGGGAGCGAGAATTGCTCCGACGACGGGAGTGGAACTAGGGACAGCCCCTAGCGCGGCTCGACCTTGACCTCGGTCTTGACCGAGCTTGCGATGAAGCAGTGCTCGTGCGCCTCGTGGTGCAGCGCGGCCAGCTCCTCGTTGGTCGGCTGCCTTCCGGCGAACACCACGTTGGGCCGCAGCAGACACTCGGTGATCGCCAGCTTGCGCTCGGCGTTCTTGGCCAGCGTGCCGATCGCCTCGTCGTAGTAGCTGTCGACGACGAAGCCACGCTTGGCGGCGATCGCCAGGAAGGTCAGCATGTGGCAGCTCGACAACGCCGCCACGAGCGCCTCCTCGGGGTTGACCTTGCTCGGGGTGCCCAGATACTCCTTGGCCGACGAGGCGGCGATCGACTGGCCCGAGCCGAACTGCCACTCGTGGTCGCGATTGTAGGTCGGATACGTGAACGCCTCGGTGGTCCGGCGCCAAGCAATGCTCGCGTGATGTTCGGACATCGTGCTACTCCTGTCCGGAGATGAGTACGGCGGAACGGACTCTTTCGGTAGTGGGATTTTCGGGGAGCCTCAACGACGGATCCTCGACGAGGATCGCCCTCGACCACGTGCTCCGTCAGGTCGCCACCCATGGGGTGCGCACCGAGCTCGTCTCGCTCGCCGAGGTGACGCTGCCCATCTTCAACCCAGCGGTGCAGAGCGCGGAGGCCGAGGCCTTCGCCGAGAAGCTCTACGCCGCCGACGCGCTCGTCTGGGCGACGCCGCTCTATCACGGCTCGATGTCGGGTGCGTTCAAGAACGCGCTCGACTGGCTGGAGCTGCTGAGCAAGCGCACGCCGGCGTACCTGACCGGCCGCCCGGTTGGGCTCGTCGCCACGTCGGGCGGCGGCCACGCGCTCCAGGCGATCGTGGCGATGGAGCACGTCGTGCGCGCGTTGCGCGGCTGGACGATCCCGATGGTCGTGCCGATCGAGCGGGCCAGCGCGACGCTGCAGCAGAACGACGAGCGCACGCTGCGCCAGCTGCGCATCCTCGGCGACGAGGTCGCGGCCGCGGCGGTGCGTTTTCGGCGCTGACGCTCAGCCCGCGAGCCCGCGGAGCTCTTCGCCGAGCGCCGCCACGGACGGAACGACGCGGCAGAGCGGTCGATGCTCGGCGCGCACGAGCCCCTCCTGGTACGCGCGATCGAGGAACATCACCAGCCCGTCGTAGTACCCGAGGCTGTTGACCAGGTAGCAGGGCCGCTCGTGATAGCCGAGCTGCGCCATCGTCAGCACCTCGAACAGCTCATCGAGCGTGCCGTACCCGCCCGGCAGCGTCACGTAGGCATCGCCGTCGCTGAGCAGCAGGTCCTTGCGCTCGGCCATCGTGTCCGTCAGGCGCAGCGACGAAAGGCGCTGGTGCGCCAGCTCGCGATCCTGCAGTCGGCGCGGCAGCACTCCGTGCACCACCCCGCCCGCGTCGAGAGCGGCGTCCGCGCACGCGCCCATCAACCCGATGCGCGAACCGCCGTAGACGAGCTCGAGGCCGGTCGCTGCGAGGAGGCGTCCGAGCGCGCGGCTCTCCTCGAGGAGGCGCGGATCGCGCGGCGTCGCCGAGCCGCAGAAGACCGTCACTTTTGCCATGTCGACAGACGCTAACCGTGCCTATCCTGCAAAGGCAATGGCCTCCGTGCGCCTCGACGCCGTGCTCTCGCAGCTCCGCGCTGCCATGACGCCCTTCTTGGAGTCGTTGCCCGCCGATCCGCTGGCGCGCCGCAGCCCCGAGGCGATCAAGGTCGCGCTCGAGCTGCTCGGCCCGCTCTACGACCGCTGGTTCTCGCCGGAGATCGTCGGCTACGAGCACCTCGAGGGTCGCCAGGCGCTCGTCGTCGGCACGCACAACGGCGGCAACATGGCGCCCGACATGTTCGCGCTGATGATCGCCTGCTGGCGCCGCTTCGGCGCCGAGTTCCCTGCGTACGGGCTGGCGCACGATCAGGTCATGCGCATGCCTCTGGTCGGTGACACCATCGCGCGTCTCGGCGCGGTGCCTGCCAACCCTCGCAACGCCGCCGCGCTCCTCGATCGCGGCGCGACGGTGCTCGTCTACCCGGGCGGCGACGTCGACGCGTTCAAGCCGTATCGCGATCGCCACGTCGTCCGCTTCGGCGAGCGCACCGGCTTCATCAAGCTCGCGCTGCGCGCCGGAGTGCCGATCGTACCGTGCATCTCCGTCGGTGCGCACCAGACCTGGATGGTGCTCAGCGATGGGCGCGAGTTCGCCATCCGCAGCGGCCTCAAGCGGCTGTTCCGCCTCGAGACCTTCCCGATCTTTCTCGCTCTACCGTATGGGCTTGGCTTCGGTCCCGTCGAGGCGCACCTCCCGGTGCCCTCCCGGCTGCGCCTCCGCCTGCTGCCTCCGATGGAGCTGCCCGGCGGTCCCGCATCCGCCGACGATCCGCAGCATGTACGTCGGCTCGCCGATCACGTTCGCAGCACGATGCAGGCGGAGCTCGACGCCCTCGTCTCGGAGGGCGACTTCGGACCGCTTGCGCAGATCCGTCGTTGGGTAGGAAGTTAGTCGCATGCCAACGGATGGGCAGGGGGCGCGCCACGAGGATCTTTGGGTCGTCATCGAGCGACTCCCCATCGGTGTCTTCGTCAGCCGGCAAGGCAAGATTGTCTACGCGAACCCGATGCTGGCGCGCTACCTCGGCTATGAACGCGGCGAGGAGCTCCTGGGCTTCGGGCCGGAGCAGATGCTGGCGCCGAGTGATCAAGCGGACGGCCGCGCGATCGTCGTGCAGCGCGACGCCCCCTTCCGCCCGGTGCAGCGCCGCGACTGGATCCTCAAGCGGCGTGACGGTTCGCTCCTCACCGTCGAGACGGAGGTCACTCAGGAGATCGAGTTCCAGGGCGAGCGGGCGATCCTGTGGACGGTCATCGACGTCACCGCCTTCCGCAACATGCAGGCACAGCTCGTCCAGGCCGACCGTCTCGCCTCGGTCGGGCTGCTCGCCGCCGGTGTCGCCCACGAGGTCAACAACCCGCTGACCTTCGTGATCGCCGCGCTCGAGCAGCTCGCCGACTCGCTGCCCATGCTGCAGGTGACCGACCAAGACGAGGTGGAGAAGCGCGACCGACTGGTGCGGGCCGTCCACGAGGCACAGAACGGCGCCGAGCGCGTGCGCGCCATCGTCCGAGACCTCAGGACCTTCTCGCGCACCGAGAGGCAAACCCAGCGCGTCGATCCGCAGGCGGTGCTCGACTCGACGGTGCAGATGGCGATGAACGAGCTCCGCGCCCGCGCCCGCCTGCTGCGCGACTACGGCCCTTGCCCCGAGGTGATGGCGAGCGAGGCCAGCATCGGCCAGGTCTGCCTCAACCTCATCATCAACGCCGTGCACGCGATCCCCGAGGGTCGCCCGCGCGAGCACCAGATCCGCCTCACCACGATGACGTCCCCAAGCGGCGAGGCGATCCTCGAGGTGAGCGACACCGGGCAGGGCATCCCCCCCGAGCTCGTGGCGCGCGTCTTCGATCCCTTCTTCACCACCAAGCCGGTCGGGATCGGGACAGGCCTCGGGCTCGCGATCTGCCGCAACACGGTGACGGCGCTCGGCGGGCGCATCGAGCTCGACAGCACGCCGGGCCGCGGCACCACGGTGCGGGTCACGCTGCCGCCCGCGCCGCCGCGAGAGGCCGACACCATCGTCGAGAGGGCCCCGCCTGCACCGGTGCCCTCAGGGCGGGGGCGCATCCTGCTGATCGACGATGAGCCGGCGATCGTCGCTGCGCTGGAGCGCGTCCTCGGACGCGATCACGAGGTGGTCGCGCTGACGGACGCGCGGCAAGCGCTGGCGCGCATCCGCGGCGGCGAGCGATTCGACGTGATCGTGAGCGATCTCATCATGCCGGAGATGACCGGCATGGAGCTCCACGACGAGCTGGCGGCAACCCATCCCGAGCAGGCGGAGCGCATGCTGCTGCTGACCGGCGGCGCGTTCACCCAGGCGGCGGCGAGCTTCCTCGATCGGGTACCGAACCCGCGCATGGCCAAGCCGTTCAACACCCAGGAGCTGCGCTCGGTGGTCGCGCAGCTCGTCGTCGCGGCGTCCTGATCCGGCACCGGACCGGTCAGTAGCCCGGCCGCGTGTCGTCGGCGACGACGGGACGGCGATGCATCCGCCACAGGGCGACGAAGTACAGCACCGCGAGCGGGAAGCCGACGCCCCACCAGTGCAGCGCGGTGCGCAGGCTGCTGTCCGGGCTCTTGGTGAGCGCCACGTCGAGCGCGAAGCCAGAGTCGGGCGATCGCAAGAACACCGGAAAGTGACACGTCGCCGCCAGCGCCATGAGGCTGCCGAGGTGGAGCAGCGAGTAGTAGAACGAGTCCTGCCGATCACGCAGCGACAGCGCAAAGCCGAGGGCCGTCGTCGCGAGCAGCCCCCAGGCGAGCGGTCGGCTGATCAGCGTGGTCACCAGGCGCGGCGCCAGCACCAAGGTCAGGGAGGCGACGCCGAGCCACAGCGCCAGCGTCGGCAGCCGCAGCTGCTGCGCCGTCGCAGCGGCGCGCTCGGCGACGATCCCGCCGGTGCGCAGGCGGAGGAACAGCGCGCCGTGGCGGCAGAGCGCCACCAGTACGAAGAGGCCGACGGACAGGGTGTACCAGTCGAACAGCCCGAGCTCCCCCGTCGGTGACCAGCTCGCGAACAGCGGCAGGCGAAAGGCTCCGCTGCTCCGATCGAGCGGCACGCCGCGCAGCACGTTGCCGAGCGCCACGCCGAGCACGAGGGCGAGGCCGCCGCTCGACAGCGAGAAGACCGCGTCCCAGACGGACCGCCACATCGAGTCCCCGAGGTGGCTGCGAAACTCGATCGCGATGCCGCGCAGCAAGAGCAACCACAGCACCATGAACAGCGGCAGGTAGAACCCCGAGAAGCCGACGGCCAGCACCGACGGGAACGACAGCATCAGGCTGCCGCCCGCCGCGAGCAGCCACACCTCGTTGCCGTCCCACAGCGGGCCGATCGCCTGCAGGATCGTGCGCCGCTCGACGTTGGTGCGAGCGAGCGACAGGTGGAGCGCGCCCGCCCCGAGGTCGAACCCGTCGAGGATCGCGTAGCCGGTCAACAAGAGCGCGACCAGCGCGTACCAGAGCTCAGCCATGGCTTGCTGCTCCTTGATGCTCGCCCTCGGAGGCGACCGGACCGTGCGCGATCTCGCGCGCCATCAGAAAGAGGTACAGGAGGCCGAGCACGAAGTAGAGCCCCGCGGTGCCGATCAGCGTGAACAGCGCGTCGCCCGAGTGCACCGTCGCGCTCGACCCGTCCGCGGTGCGGAAGAGGCCGTAGATGAGCCAGGGTTGACGACCGAGCTC
>CAZPEY010000161.1:0-12349 GCA_964585665.1 uncultured Polyangiaceae bacterium
GCCACCTCCGGAAGGAGCCGCCGCGCACCTCGACGGCCTTCCCCACTTCGAGGAGCAGCAGGCCGGCGCTTCCCGCGGCGACGGCGACGCGGCCCCCGTCGATCGAGCGCATCGCGATCCCGCTGAGCGGAGCGCAGGTCACCGTCTTGGTCTCGTTGGTGGACGCGGCGCTCGTGCGTCGCGCAACCTCGGTCATCGCGGGGCCGGGCTGGTCGTCGAAGAGCCCGACACCGGAGCCCGAGAGCACGAGGCTGCGACCGCCGCTCAGCGAGAGAAGGGCCTGCGTGCCTTGCGTCGCGAGATCCGATCGCTGATAGGTCAGCTGCCCATCCGCTCCCACCGTGAACGTCACGATCCCGCCGCTGTTCTCGATGACCCGAACCCGCCCATCGTCGGTCGCAACCCCGCCCCACGGGAAGAGGAAATGGGCCGTCGCGCGGGGTCCATCGAACGGCGCCGCCGGATCCCCGACCTCGGTGTGTGCATGGGTCATCTGCGAGAAGCTGCCACCGCCATCCTTCATCACGACGAGCTTGCCCATCAGCTGGGTGCCCCCTTCGGCGAGAGGCACAGACGCGCTGGCGAAGCAGCTCAGGAAGGGTGGGTGCTGGACGATGGTCGTGCAACCCGTCTCATCGAGCGGTGACGGCGCTGGCGCGAGAACTGGCGGACCTGACGAGGGAATCGACAGCAGGAGGGTTCGCCCCTTGACCGCGTCATCCGTTCCGGTGCGGACCAGGCTGACCAGCGCCTGCCGATCGTCAAGCGGCTTGACGACTGCGAGAGCGAGCCCTGCGAGCGCAAGCTCGGAGTCCCCGAGCGGCAGCGTCGCGACTGTTTTCCGATCGGGCAGGAACGAGTCGCGCTCCAAAAGGACGAGGTTGGCGCCGCCGCTCGCGACAATCACTTCGCCGAGCACTGCGCGCAGGCGCAGCTCTCCGAGCTCGTACGCGCGATCGAGTGTCGGTTTCCCTGTCGCTGGGTTGACGAGGAAGAGTGCCGCTGCGGCGCCCGACTGAGTCGCGCGATGCTCGTCATTGGCCGTGAAGGTGCCCGTCGTGTAGAGGCGAGTGCCGTCGCGACTCGAGAAGACGTCATCGACTGAGAAGGGGTTGGGGTCGAACGGTCGCTCGCAGGCGAGCAACCAAGGACCGAGAAGCAAGAGCAGGACGCCGCGCACCGTACATCCATCCTACCCCACCGCGGGGAGAGGTGAGCGCACCGAAGGGATCGCGTCCGCAGCGCTCGTCGGAACTGGGCGCGCCGCGCCGATCAGGCGCTCAGCTGCAGCGTGGCGAAGCAGCGCCTGACCTCGGTGCGGATCCGCTCGCGGCGCCAGGCTGCGTCGATCGACATAGTCGACAGAGGCCGGCAGAAGGCGAAGGCGCGGTCGGCCACCGCGACGCAGAGCGCGTCGTCGAGCGGGGCGCCGAGAAGCGGCTCGAGCCCGGTGACGACGCGGGGGCGCGAGGCGACGGCGCCGATGACTACCTTCAGCGAGTCGACCCTCCCGTCGTCGGCCTGGGTCAACCCCACGGCGGCGGACAGGATCGGGAAGTCGATCGACTGCCGCACCGCGACCTTGGCGTACGCGGATCGAAGCCGCGCGGCAGGTGGCGGCAGCACGACCGCGGTGAGCAGCTCGTCGTCCGCGAGCACAGTGTTGCGCAGGCCGTCTTGGACGAAGAGCTCGTCGATGGGCACCGTACGCTCGCCCCGAGCCGACTGCAGCCGGACGGCAGCGCGGTAGATCAGCAGCGGACCGGGCGTGTCGGCCGAGATCGTGGCGACGCAGTTCCGTCCCTTGGGCACGACGTGGCAGACGTCACCGTCCTTCTTCAAGCAGAAGCCGAGCGCCGACCGCCAGAAGTAGCTCTGGTTGTACCAGCGGCAGCGCGTGTCGAGCAGGAGGTTGCCGCCGAGCGTCGCGAGGTTTCGGATCTGCGGGCTCGCCACCAGGCCGGCGGCCTCGGCCAGGGCCGGGTAGCGCGCGAGGATGCGCGGCTCGGCCGCGATCGTGGCGAGCGTCGTGCCCGCACCGATCACCAGGCTCCCATCGGCCTCCTCGATCATCGTGCCGAGCGCGCGGATGCGACGCAGGCTCACCAGGCGGCGTGGCGCGAGCAGCCCTTGCTTCAGGTTCGGGATCAGATCCGTTCCACCGCCGAGCAGGCGGGTCTCACCGGGGGCGCTGGCGAGCGCCGCGACCGCCTCTTCGATCGTGCTCGGGCGGATCAACTCGAGCGTCGGCAGGATCAGCATCTCAGCCCCTCCGCCCGTCCGAAGAGGCCAGGGCGTGCAAGATCTTGTCGGGCGAGAAGGGCATCGTGTCGATGCGCACGCCGACCGCGTCGAAGATGGCGTTGGCGATGGCGGGGATCGAGGGGTGCAGCGGACCCTCGCCGGCCTCCTTGGCGCCGTACGGGCCGTGCGGATCGGCGGCCTCGACGATGAAGGCCTCCAGCTCGGGGGTGTCGAGCGAAGTCGGGATCCGATAGTCGAGCAGCGACGGGCCGGTGTGGAGGCCGCTCGGATGAAAGACGTGCGCCTCCATGATCGCCTCGCCAAAGCCCATGTAGGCGCCGCCCTCGATCTGCCCTTCGACGATGATCGGGTTGAGCGCCTTGCCGCAGTCGTGCGCGATCCAGATCTTCTCGACTTTGGTGCTGCCGCTCGTGGGATCGACGACGACCTCGGCGACGTGCGCGGTGAAGGAATACGCGGGCGACGCACCGATCGTGCCGCCGCGATACTCGCCGTGCACGTCCTTGGGCGTCTGGTAGTGTCCGACGGAGCCCAGCGTACCGAAGTCGGCCTCCGCCCAGCCGAACGCCTCGGCGATCGAGACCTTCTTGCCGGTGTCCGAGCGCAGCATCGCAAGCCCCGCGGCGAGGACGACCTCACGCTCGGTGCACTCCCAGCGCTTGGCGACCGCCTGCTTGACCTTGGCGGCGATCTGGCGCGCCGCCGAGATGCAGGCGTTGCCCGCCATCATGGTGATCCGGCTCGAGTAGGCGCCGAGGTCGACGGGCGTCAGATCGGTGTCCGCCGTCAGCACGCGGATCGCCCCGACCTCGACCCCAAGCTCCTCGGCGACGACGTAGGCGAGCATCGAGTCCGAGCCCTGACCGATCTCGCTCGTCCCGGCGAAGACGGCGACGCGCCCTGAGCGATCGACCTTGAGCTGCACGGCGCTCTGCGGCAGCTCGTTCGGATAGATCGGGTAGTTGGTGCCACTGATGTAGAACGAGCCCGCGACGCCGAGGCCGCGCCCGAACGGCAGCTTGCCGCGCCGCTCCTTCCAGCCGCTCGCCGCCTCGACGCGATCGAGACACTCCGCGAAGCCGATCGAGCTGACGAGCAGCTCATTGATCGTGCGCTCGCCGGCCGCCATCAGGTTGCGGCGGCGCAGCTCGATCGGATCGAGCCCGAGCTTGCAGGCGAGCTTGTCGAGCGTGACCTCGAAGGCGAAGCGCGGCTGAACGCTGCCGTGACCGCGCTTGGGCCCGCAGGCAGGCTTGTTCGTGTACACGCGGGTCGACTCGAAGCGATAGGTCGGCAGGCGTAGCGGCGCGGTGACGAGCTGGCCCGAGTAGTACGTGGTCACCAGACCGAACGACGCGTAGGCGCCGCCGTCGACCAAGACGTGCGAGTCGCAGGCGCGCAGCGTGCCGTCGCTCGAGGCGCCGAGCCTCCAGCGCAGTCGCATCGGGTGCCGACCGCGGTGCGCGTAGAAGACCTCCTCGAAGGGCTCGCTCTTGCCGCCGAAGGCGCCACCCACGGGAGGCTGGATGACTCGGATTCGATCTTGCGGAACGCCCAGCACGCGCGACATCTCGCGGTGCAGGTAGTGCGGCACCTGGGTCGCGGAGATCACGGTGAGCACGCCCGCCGGCTCCCAGACGCCGATCGCGCAGTGCGGCTCGATCGCGGCGTGCGTCGTGCCCTCGAAGAAGTAGTCGCCCTCGATGACGACGTCGCTGCCCGCGAGCGCGGCGTCGACGTCGCCGAACTCGAGCTTGACGTGCTTGGTGATGTTGCCGTCCTTGGCCGTCTCGTTGACCTTGGGCGCGTCGGGCCGCAGCGCCGCCTCGGGATCGAGCACAAACGGCAAGATCTCCCAGTCGATCTTGACCAGGCGCGCGGCGCGCTCGGCGGTCGCCTCGTCGATCGCGGCGACGGCCGCGACGCCGTCGCCGATGTAGAGCGCGCGCTCGACCGCGAGCGGATACTCGTCCTGGGTCCAGGGGATGATGCCGAAGCGCACCGGCATGTCCTTGCCGGTGATCACGGCGTGCACGCCGGGCACGGCGAGCGCCGCGCTGGTGTCGATCGCCCGGATGCGCGCGTGTGGGTGCGGACTGCGCACGATCTTGGCGGTGAGCATGCCGGGGAGCGCGTAGTCGTCCGTATAGCGGGCGCGCCCCGTGACCCGATCGGCCGCGTCGATCTTGGGCAGGCGCCGGCCGATGATCGACAGCGGGTCGCTCACGGCTCGCCTCCATCCCTGCGCGCCGCGGTGCTCTGGGCCGCGTCCTCGACGGCGTCGAGGATCTTGGTGTAGCCGGTGCACCGACAGAGGTTGCCCGACAGCGCCTGACGGATCTCGTCGCGGCTCGGCACGCCGCCTCGGTCGAGCAGCGCCGTGGCGCTCATCAAGACGCCGGGGATGCAGAAGCCGCACTGCGTGGCGCCGTGCTTGATGAAGGCCTGCTGAAGCGGCGACAGCTCGGCGCCGCGCTGCAGCCCCTCGACGGTCTGCACGACGGCGCCGTCCGCCTCCACCGCCAGCACGAGGCACGCGTTGACGGGCTTGCCGTCGAGGAGGACCGTGCACGCGCCGCAGTCTCCCTTGTCGCAGCCCTGCTTGCTGCCGGTCAGACCGACGTCGTAGCGCAGCCACTCGAGCAGCGTCCGCTGACTCGGGACGGCGCCGCGCACGCGATCCCCGTTGACCGTGAGGTTGATGGGGATCAACTGCGCTTCCGACCGTTCGTCATACGTCGTCATGCGGCGAGCCCAGGCTACCCGTCGCGGCCCCGCGTTGTCACCAAGGTTGTGATCTGCGGCGAACGTTCGTTCGGAAGGCCGATGAGATTTCGTCGATTGGCTCGTTGACGAACGAACGTTCGTTCGCCTACCATCGGATCACCAACAGGAGAGCGTCATGGGGATTGCCGCGCAGGCCTACTCATTGAGACAAGGCGGCGCACCGCTCGAGCGGCGCGCGCTTCCGCTGCCCGATCCGGGGCCGGGGGAAGCGATCGTCGAGGTGCTGGCGTGCGGCCTCTGCCACACCGACCTGAGCTACGCCAGCGGCGCGGTGGCGCCCAAGCACGCGCTGCCCCTCGTGCTCGGGCACGAGATCGTCGGTCACGTGACTGCGGTCGGCGAGGGCGTCCGTTTGGCGCTCGGGACGCCCGTCCTCGTACCGGCGGTCCTGCCCTGCGGCGCGTGCGCGCTGTGCCGCATGGGGCGTGGCAACGCCTGCGCCGATCAGAAGATGCCGGGCAACGACATCGACGGCGGCTTCGCTTCGCACGTCCTCCTTCCCGCTGCGCCGCTCGTCTCGCTCGCCGCGCTGCCCAAGGACTTCGACCTCCGCCTCCTGTCGGTGGTCGCCGACGCGGTCTCGACGGCCTACCAAGCGGTGCGCCGCGCCAGCGTCGGCCCGGGGAGCTTGGTGGCGACGGTAGGCGCGGGCGGGGTCGGCGGCTTCATCGCCCAGATCGCCAAGGCGCTCGGCGCCCGCGTCGTCGCCTGCGACGTCAAGGCGGATCGGCTCGCGATGGTCGCGCGGCACGGCGCCGATCACACCATCGACGTGAGCAGCAAGGATCCGAGCGCGGTCCGCAAGGAGCTGCGCGGCCTGGCCAAGCAGTGGGGCCTCGGCTCCGAGCGGCTGGCGATCTTCGAGAGCAGCGGCACCGCTGCTGGCCAGCTCCTCGCCTTCGGTCTCGTCGAGCGTGCCGCGAAGCTGGCGGTGGTCGGCTACACGCCAGAGAAGATCGCGGTGCGCCTGTCGAACCTGATGGCGTTCGACGCCGAGCTGTTCGGCACGTGGGGCTGCCCGCCGGACGCGTACCCGGCCGTGCTCGGCCTGCTCATCGAGGGGCGCATCGTCATCGATCCGTTCGTCGACTTCGCGCCGATGTCGGAGCTCAACGATCTGTTGCAGGCGATGCAGGAGCACCGCCTCGACAAGCGCATGATCCTGGACCCCAAGGCGTAGTGAGGAATCCCATGGAAGATCTGATCAGCCACGAGCTCGTCGCCGACCACCGCTTCACCCACATTCGCTACGAGACGCGCGCCGTCAAGGACAAGAAGGGCCAGGTCGCCGAGGGGCTGCACCAGGTCTGGATCACGCTCGACAACGAGAAGCAGCTCAACTCGTACACCACCGAGGCCGTCAAAGAGGTGATCCTGGCGTTCCGTCGCGCCTCGGTCGATCGGCGCGCGGTCGCGGTGATCTTCACCGCGGTGGGCAACCGTTCGTTCTGCACCGGCGGCAACACCGCCGAGTACGCGACGTACTACGCCAAGCGCCCGCTCGAGTACGCGCAGTACATGCGCCTGTTCAACGACATGGTGACGGGCATCCTGCTCTGCGACAAGCCGGTCATCTGCCGCGTCAACGGTATGCGCATCGGAGGCGGGCAGGAGATCGGCATGGCCTGCGATTTTACCGTCGCCGGCGATCACGCGCGGTTCGGCCAGGCGGGCCCCGTCCACGGCTCGGCGCCAGACGGGGGCGCGACAGACTTCCTCCACCTCTATGTCGGCTACGCCAAGGCGGCCGAGTCGCTGGTGATGTGCGAGCCGTGGTCGGCGCACAAGGCGCTGCGCCTCGGCTTGATCAACGAGATCGTGCCGGTGCACAAGACGCCCGAAGGGACGTTCCTGCCGAACCCGACAGTCGTCACCGATCGCTACTGCGATGCGATGGGCCAGATCGTCCTCGGCGAGCCGAAGACCGGCGTCGCAGCGGAGGAAGCCAAGGCGCTCGCCAAGCGGTGCACCATCGATCTGTCGCTGCTCGACGAGGCCTGCGAGCGGATGGTGACCAAGCTGCTCCACACCTTCCCGGACTGCACGCGCAAGACGCTCGAGAGTCTGCGCAAGAAGAAGCTCGAGCACTGGTTCCAGAACGCCGAGACCAGCCGGTCGTGGCTGGCACTCAACATGAACACCGAGGCGGCGGCGGGCTTCCCCGCGTTCCACTTCGGTGATCGCGAGGAGCGCGAGATCGACTTCGTCGGGCTGCGCCGCGCGCTCGCAGAAGGGGCGCGCTTCGACGAGGCGCTGATCAATCGGGTGCTTCCTCCGTCGGCGCGCCGCGCGCGGGAGGCCGAGGGCAAGCGATGAGCTGCGTGCGATCGACGATCCGCGAGGAGGGGCGGCTGCTCGAGCTCGTGCTCGATCGACCCAAGGGAAACATCCTCGATATGGCGATGATGGGCGAGCTCCAAGCCGCGCTCGCGGAGCACACCGCCGATGCGCACCTGCGCCTCGTCGTGCTGCGCGGGGCGGGCGGGCACTTCTCGTTCGGCGCCTCGGTCGAAGAGCACCACGCCACGCGCGCCGCACAGATGCTCGCGACCTTCCATGCGCTGTGTCGCCAGGTCGCCGCCTACCCGGTGCCGGTCGCGGCGCTGGTCGACGGGCAGTGCCTCGGCGGTGCCTTCGAGCTGGCGATCTGTTGTCACCTCGTGTTCGCAGGACCGAAGGCGGCCTTCGGCTGCCCAGAGCTCAAGCTCGGCGTCTTCCCGCCGGTGCTCGCGGCGATCGGCGCGCTGCGGCTCGGTGGCGCGCTCGCCGAGCGCCTGCTGCTGACCGGGGAGAGCATCGACGCCGAGACGGCGCGGCGCTGTGGCCTGGTGGCGCAAGTCTTCGTCGAAGGGGACTTTGGCGACGCGCTCCGCAACTGGTTCAGCACCCACCTGGCGGGCAAGTCGGCATGGGCGCTGCGGCAGGCCGTCCAGGCGCTGCGCCCCTCGGGTACCGGCTTGCTGGAGGCGCTGGGCGCGCCGCTCGATCGCCTCGAGCGCCTGTACCTCGATCGGATCGTGACGAGCCACGACGGCAACGAGGGGTTGGCCGCGTTCAGCGAGCGCCGCCAGCCCGTCTGGGAGGATCGATGAAGAGCGCGCTGTCAGCCGCCGCTTCCGTCAAGCGTCGTGTCATCGCCAAGCGTCGCGCGGCGGTCTCTGCGGCGAAGGGATCCGGCGACGCGAAGGCGGAGATCCTCGCTGCCGCGGCGCGCATCATCGCTGAGCAGGGCTACCACGGGATGTCGATGCGCGAGCTGGCGCGCGGCACCGGGCGTGCGCTCGCGTCCTTCTACAGCCACTACGCCTCGAAGGAGGACGTCCTCTTCGCGCTGCAGACCGACGCGTTCGAGACGCTGATCGCCAGCGCGGAGTCGGCGCTCGCGGACGTCGCTGCGCCGGTGGCACGCCTCTACTGCTTCATCCTCAATCACGTGCGCTACGTCGCGGGGCATCGGGACGTCATGCATGTCCTCGTGCACGAGGCGGCGGCGTTGCCTCCGACGCGCCGCCGGACGGTGCGCGCCTTGAAGGAGCGCTACTTCGGCATCGCCAAGCAGCTCGTCGAGGACATCCTCGTCGAGGGGTGCGAGAACCCGCGCGCCCGGTCGAGCGGCAAGGCGGATCCGAGCGAGGTCGAGCGCACGACCTACGCCATCTTCGGCATGCTGAACTGGACCTACGGCTGGTACGACTCGCGACGGCACGGCCAGCCGCAGGACGTGGCGCGGACGATCCACCGCATCGCGCTGTGCGGCATGGTCGCTCGCTGTCCCCATCGTCCTGTGCAGGAAGAGATGGACGAGCACCTCGAGAGCCTCGTGCTGCCTGACCTGATACGCCGTCGCGACACGGGGGGAGCGAATCGATGATCACGAGCACGGATCCGGCCAGCGCCGTTCTGGAGCGCGCCACTTCACTCGTCGAGGATCTGACCTTCGAGCAGGTCACCCGCTGGAAGGCGAGCCACCCGGGTGGCCTGGCGATCGGCTACATGCCGATCTACATCCCGCGGCCGCTGTTCGAGTCGATCGGCTGCCTGCCCGTCGGTGTCTTCGGCGGCGGCGACCACGTCGACATCATCCGCGGTGACTCGTACTTCCAATCGTACATCTGCCACATCCCGCGCAGCACGCTCGAGCTCGCCATGTCCGGCGCGCTCGATCCGCTCGACGGGATGATCTTCCCGTCGACGTGCGACGTCATCCGGAACCTCGGCGGCATGTGGAAGATGCTCTTCCCCAACCGCTACGGGGCATACCTCGACTTGCCGCAGAACCTGACGCCTTCGCTGGGCGGCAAGTTCTATGCGGCCGATCTGCGACGCATCGCTGGAGAGCTCGTGGCGCTCGGGGCGCGGCCGCTCGACGACGGGGCGCTACGCGCGGCGATCGCCGTCGAGAACACGCGTCGGGCGTTGCTCGCCGAGGTCGATGCGCTGCGGCGCGCCGAGCCGTGGCGGCTGCGCGCGTCGGAAGCCTATGTGGCTTCGCGCGCTGGCACGGTGCTGCCGGCCGAGGCGCACAGCGAGCTGCTGCGCGAGCTCCTCGTCGCGGCGCGGGCGCGCGCGACGCGTGCCTACGACAACGTGCGGGTCGTGCTGATCGGATCCTTCTGTGAGCAGCCGCCGCTCGGCCTCTTGCGCACTCTCGAGAAGTCGGGCTGCGACATCGTCGAGGACGATCTGCAGCTCGGCCTGCGCTTCGTCGACGGCGCGATCGACACCGAGGGAGATCCGGTCGAGGCGCTGGCGCGCGCCTACCTGCTGCGCGGCACGCCCACGGCCTGTCGCTACATCGGCGAAGAGAAGAAGGGCGATGCGCTGATCGAGAAGGTGCACGCGGCGCGCGCCGACGGCGTCGTGTTCGCGGCTGCGTCGTTCTGCGATCCGGCGCTGCTCGATCAGCCGATGCAGGAGCGCGCGCTCGAGAAGGCCAAGATCCCGTTCACGTCGTTCAAGTTCGCCGAGAACAACGGTCAGTACCAGACGATTCGCGAGCAGGCCGGAGCGTTCTCCGACTCGGTCAAGCTCTGGGGAGGTGCCGCATGAGCGCGACCGCGACCGCAACCACGGCTGCTGCGCAGAAGGACGACAGCCAGCGCCGTCAGAAGCAGATGATCGGCGAGCACTTCGACAAGCTGGCTCGCGCCAAGGAGGACGGTCGCAAGGTCGTCTACACGTTCGTGCCAGGGAACCTGACCGAGCTGCTGGGCGCGCTCGACATCCTGCCGATCCTGCCCGAGATCAACGCTCTGCAATCGGGCATGCGCGGCAAGTCGGCAGCCTACATCGCGGAGGCCGAGCGCGCGGGTCACTCCGAGGACGTGTGCACGTACGTCAAGTGCGACATCGGCATGATGCTCTCCGGCAACGTCGGTCCGACGGGAACCAAGCTGCCGCCGCCCGATCTGCTCCTGCTGTCGTACACCGGCTGCTTCACCTTCATGAAGTGGTTCGAGCTGCTGCGCGAGGCGTATCAGTGCCCGGTCGCGATGCTGCACGTCCCCTACATGCCTGACGGGATCGCGACACCCGAGATGAAGAAGTATGTCGTCGATCAGCTGCGCGACGAGATCATCCCGGCGCTCGAGAAGGTCGCCGGCAAGAAGCTCGACATGGACGAGCTGGCGCGGCGCCTCGGCGTCTCGGCCCAGACCGAGGACGATCTGGTCGCGGTCTGGGAGTCGGCCCGTCACCGCCCTTCGCCGATCGACGGCTACTTCGGCGGCGTCTACTACGTCGGGCCGATCTTCTCCTCGTTCCGCGGAGGCGAGGACGCGGCCGCGTACTATCGCGAGCTGCGCGCCGAGGTCGAGGAGCGCGTCGCCCTTGGGCAGGGGCCGCAGACGCCCGATGGACCGATGGGCAAGGAGCGCTATCGCCTCGTCCTCGAAGGGCCTCCCAACTGGACGAGCTTCTATGACTTCTGGCGGATGTTCAGCCGCGAGGGCGCGGTGCCGGTGGCGAGCACGTACACGCGCGTCGGCGGCCTCTACGACACGGGCTTTCGGCACGATCCGTCACGCCCGCTCGAGAGCCTCGCCGAGTACTGCATGGGCTGCTACACGAACCTCGGCCTGCCCAAGCGCGTCGAGCTCCTCGAGCGCTACATCCGCGACTACCAGGCCGACGGCTTTCTGATCAACAGCGTCAAGTCCTGCAACTCGTTCTCCGCCGGTCAGCTCCTGATGCTGCGCGAGCTCGAGAAGCGCACCGGCGTGCCTGGTGCGTTCATCGAGTCGGATCTCGTCGACCCGCGCTACTTCGGCAAGGCCAACATCGAGAACCGCATCCAGAGCTATCTGCAGATGCTCGAGGCGCGGCGGAACAAGGGGTACGCATGAGGTGCGTTGCTGGTATCGATCTCGGCTCCACCACGACCAAGGCCGTCCTGCTCGACCCGGACGGCAAGATCATCGGGCGTGGGATCACCAACAGTCGGTCGAACTACGGTGTGGCCTGTGCCGTGGCGCTCGAGGAGGCGCACATCTCGGCGCGCTTCCATCTCTTGCGGCGGGCGCTCGAGGCGAGCGTCGGGATGGACGAGCGCGAGCTGCAGCAGCTGCTCGATGGGCTGCACGGCGCGTTCCGGCTCGAGCTGTATCTCGCCGAGCTGCAGGAGCTGTCGAGCGTGATCGACGGCTTCCTGCGGTCGCCGCTGCGCATGGCCGGGCAGGACGCGCTCGAGCAGGTCGTCGGCGACGTGTTCGCCGCGATCCACGATGGCGCACCGTCGCTGTTCGCGCGTGGGGCGGCGCGGCGCAGTGACTTCTTCCGCGACATCGCGGGCGAGGCCTTCATGTCGGCCGCCGAGCGGCTGGCGCCCCGGCGCCAGGTGCCCTTCGAGCAGGTGGTGGGCCTGTACGATCGCGCCATCCTGCGCGTCGAGACACAGCAGAAGCCTCACGACTTTGCCGCTCTGCTCGCGCGCGCCACCGAGCGCGTGATGGGCGATCCGGAGCTGGCCGACATGCCGGCCGCGATGCGCGACACGTGGCAGGCGCAGATCGCGCGCGTTGGCGCCGAGGAGCTCGAGGACGTGGCCTTCTCGGGCACCGGGTACGGCCGGCAGACCCTGCCGTTCCCCAAGGAGGTCGTGCGCAGCGAGATCCTGTGTCACGGTCGCGGTGCCCACCACGTGTTCCCGCGCACCGCGACGGTGCTCGACATCGGTGGGCAGGACACCAAGGCGATCCAGATCGACGGCAGCGGGCTGGTGTCGACCTTCCAGATGAACGATCGCTGCGCCGCTGGCTGCGGGCGCTACCTCGGCTACATCGCCGACGAACTCAACCTT
>CAZPEY010000162.1:0-12304 GCA_964585665.1 uncultured Polyangiaceae bacterium
GAGGCGGCGGAGATCGCGGCGGCGGGCGGGCTGACGGTGGTGATGGATCGGTGCATCGGGGTCGACCACGCGCTGCTGCAGATCCCGCCGCGCTGAGCCCACCTGGCGGGCTCAGCGCGAGGTCACGAGCCGTCGATCGTGCTCGAGGTGTTGATGTTCGTTGAAGGTCGTCACCGCGACGCTGCTGCCGCCGACGCGCACTCGCGTGATGCTGGCGTTGACGATGCTCCACTGCAACCCAAAGGCGCGCTTGTCGTCGAGTCCGAGCAGACCACCGACGAGCGAGCCGACCACTCCGCCTGAGGAGAACACCAGCGTGGTCGCGTCGCGAGCGCGGCTGGCGGCGACGGCGCGCTCGAGCGCAGCGGTGCTGCGAGCGCGAAACTGCGCCCAGGTCTCGCGATACTCGGCGTCGTATTCGCCGTCGATCCAGCGATCAATGGCGCGGCCGAAGATGTCGCGCAGGGCGGTGCCGGCGTGCGCCGCCTTGGCCATGTCGGCACCGATCTCGGCGCGGTCCTTGTAGCGCGGCTCGAAGCGCTGCAGCAGCTCCTCGTGATCGAACTCGTTCCAGCCCGCATCGACGACCGGCTCTCCGGCCCCGAGCGCCGCCAGGCACGCCTCGGCGGTCTGCCGATGGCGCAGCATGTCGCCCGAGACGACGTGCGTCGGCCGAATGGCGCGCGAGGCGAGGCTCGCGCCGAGGATCCGCGCCTGCTCGACCCCGAGCGCGGAGAGCCGATCGTAGTCGTCGCTGCCGAACGACGCCTGGCCATGTCGGATGAGATAGAGCACGCCCACGTTCGTCCTATCCTTTCGCCGCTGCGATGACGCGCTGACAGCGCCAGTGGAAGTAGTTGCCGAGCACCCAGAAGTAGCGGAACGCAGGGTTGCGGGTCTGGCGATGGTAGTAGCGGTAGTAGATCTGCTGCAGGATGACCGCGACGCGGAACAGGCCGTACACCTCGTAGAATGGCCAGTTCTCGATGGAACGACCGCTCTTCGCCGCGTAGTACTCGACGACCTCCCGGCGGCTCAGCATGCCCGGCAGGTGCGTCGGCTGGCGCCGCACCCGCATCGCGACGAAGTCATCGTTGGCGTCGACCCAGTAGGCCAGGGCCGCCCCCAGATCCATCAACGGATCGCCGACGGTCGCGAGCTCCCAGTCGAGCACGCCGATGACGCGCGTCGGCTCGCGCTCGTCGAGGACGACGTTGTCGAACCGATAGTCGTTGTGGATCATCACCGCGCCGCTGTCCTTCGGCGTGCGCTCGCGCAGCCAGTCCCTCACCCGACCGAAGCGCGGCACGTTCCAGGTCCTGGCCTTGTCGAAGCGCTCGCTCCACCCCTCGATCTGCCGCGTCGGATACCCCGGCCCCTTGCCGAGCGACGCCAGGCCGGCCTGGGTCACGTCGACGGCGTGCAGCTCGACCAGGCGATCGATCACCGACGTGCACAGCGCGCGGGTCTGCGTCGCGTCGAGCAGAAGGCCGCGCGGCAAGTTGCGGCGCGGGATGATGCCGACGATCCGCTCCATCACGTAGAACGGCGTGCCGATCACCGCCGGATCTTCACAGAGGCCGACGAGCTTGGGCACGTAGGGATAGGCGGGTCGCAGCGCCGCCTGGATGCGGTACTCGCGCGCCATGTCGTGGGCGCCCTTGGCCTTGGTGCCCGCGGGCGCGCGCCGCAGCACGAGATCGTGCGAGGAGTAGGCGAGGCGATAGGTCCAGTTGGACGCGCCGCCGGCGTACTGGGTGACCTCGGCCTTGCCTTGCAGCGACGGCAAGATCGGCCGCAGCCACGCCTCGACCGCCCCCAGATCGAGCTCTTCGCCGGGTCGAACGCGGCCGGCGACGTCGACGAGGACGCCCTCTCCGCCACTCATGTGGGCGCCCGCACGCCGCGCTTCTGGAGCTCGATCTTGGCGATCAGCCCCTGATGCACCTCGTCCGGTCCGTCGGCGAGCCGCAGCGCGCGCGCCTGCGCGAACAGCGCCGTGAGCGGGAAGTCCCGCGACAGTCCGCCGCCACCGTGGATCTGAATCGCATCATCGACGATCTGCTGGAGCATGCGCGGGGCGACGAGCTTGATCGCCGAGATCTCGGTGAGCGCCGCGATCGGGCCCACCTGATCCAGCTTCCACGCCGCGAACAGCGTCAGCAGTCGCGCCTGGTCGATGGCGACGCGTGCCTCCGCGATCTTCTGGCGATTGCCGCCGAGGTTGAGCAGCGGCTTGCCGAACGCGACGCGCTTGCTGGCGCGCTCGATCATCAGCTCGAGCGCCAGCTCGGCCGCGCCGATGCAGCGCATCGAGTGGTGGATGCGCCCCGGCCCGAGGCGCCCCTGGGCGATCGTAAAGCCCATCCCGAGATCGGCGATGACGTTGCTGCGCGGCACCCGCACGTCCGAGAACCGGAGCTCGCCATGCCCGCTCGGTTCGTCGTACTCGCCGAACACCGGCAGCATGCGGACGATCTCGACGCCCGGCGTGTCGAGGGGCACCAGCACCATCGAGTGCTGGTGATGACGACCCGCGCTCGGGTTCGGCGTCTTGGCCATGACGATCGCGATCTTCGCGTTCGGGTGACCGAGGTTGCTCGACCACCACTTGCAGCCGTTGATCACGACCTCGTCCCCGTCGAGGATCGCGGTCGCCGCCATGTTGGTCGCGTCCGAAGAGGCGACCTCGGGCTCGGTCATCGCGAAGACGCTGCGAATCTTTCCGTCGAGGAGCGGCCTCAGCCACGCGTCCTTCTGCGCCGCGCTGCCGTACTTCCACAGCACCTCCATGTTGCCAGTGTCGGGGGCGTTGCAGTTGAAGACCTCGGGGGCGAGCAGGCTGCGGCCCATCTGCTCAGCGATGGGCGCGTACTCGATCGTCGACAGGCCCGGAGCGAGCTCTGCGTCGGGAAGAAACAGGTTCCACAGCCCGGCGGCGCGCGCCTTGTCCTTGAGCTCCTCGAGGAGCGGCGGCACCCGCCAGGCCCGCCAGTCCGCTCCGTGGCGCTCGGCGGCGATGCCGCGCCAGTAGTCCGCCTCGACGGGAGAGATCTGCTCGCGCAGAAAGTCCGCGACGCGCGCCGTGTAGTCTTGGGATCGTGCGGTGGGCTGAAAGTCCATGCGCGCTACTCTGTCACCGCGCGCCACCGGACCGAAGAGCAAAAAAGGAAGGGACGAAGGCCTAGTGGTGGTTGTCGAAGGCGATGCCCTTCTGGACCTCTTCGATCGCCTGATCGACGAGCTGCTTGGCGCGGACGCGGTGGCCGCCCTTGTCCTCCGTCGCGTTCTGCAGCGAGTTGCGCGCCTGCTCGAGGTGGCCGAGCGCCTTCTTCATCATCGGCTGCTTGTCGGCCTGCGCCGCGCCGAGACCGATCGAACCCACCAATGCACCAGCCATGAACAACGTACCGCCCAGGATCCAGCTCTTCATCATCGCTCTCCTCAGTCCAAAGGGTGAGCGACGATACTACGAAGCGGCTGGGGTGGCGACGGAAACGAGGAGCTCGCGCCCGGCCTGGCCAGCCGCATCCGCGGGGCGCAGCCCGAGGTGAAGGGTGGCGCCGTCAGGGACGGATCCCGCCAGCAGCAGATCGGCGATCGGCTGCACGACGCGCCGCTCGACGACGCGCTCGAGCTCGCGCGCCCCGAACTGATCGTCGAAGCCCTCCTCGGTGAGCACCTCGTAGGCCTCTGCAGCGATGGTGAGCGTGATGCCGCGCGGCTGCAGCCGGGTCCGCACGTTGCCGAGCGTCTTGTCGATGATGCGCCGGATCTCGTCGCTGCCCAGCGGCTGGAAGACGACGATGTCGCTCATCCGGTTGAGCAGCTCGATGCGAAACCAGCGCGCCAGCTGGGTGCGCAGATCGTCCGACGACAGCGCCTTGCTCTCGAGCAGACCAATCGCGCGCTTGGGTCGCAGCGACGTGACGAGGTTCGAGGTCAGCACGATCACCGTGTGCGAGAAGTCGACCGTGCGCCCGTGCCCGTCGGTGAGGCGGCCGTCGTCGAAGATCTGCAGGAAGATGTCGGCGACCCGCGGGTGCGCCTTCTCGACCTCGTCGAACAGCACGACCGCGTGCGGCTTCTGTCGGATCGCGTTGGTGAGCTGGCCGCCGTCGTCGTGCCCGACGTAGCCCGGCGGTGCGCCGATGAGCTTCTGCATCGTGTGCTCGTCGTGGTACTCGGACATGTCGAAGCGCACGAGCGCTCGATCGCTGCCGAACAGCACCGCCGCGAGCGCCTTGGCCAGCTCGGTCTTGCCGACGCCGGTCGGCCCAACGAAGAGAAACACCCCGTAGGGACGATGCGGGCGCGACAAGCCAGCGAGGCCCGTGCGTACGACCCGCGCCACGCGGGTGATTGCCTCGGGCTGGCCGATGACCCGCTCCGCGAGCCGCTGCTCGAGCTCGAGCAGCCGGCGCCCATCGTCGCCAGCGACCTTCTCGAGCGGCAGCTTGGCCCACGCCGCCACGACCGCGGCGATGCCATCGGGCGTGACCGTCGGTCGCGCCTCGGGCTTGGCCGCGCCGGAGAAGGAGCGGAAGCGCAAGTCGGCCGCCGCCTGATCGAGCACGTCGCGCGCCTTGTCGGGCAGCCGCCGCGCTGGCAGATAGCGGACGGAGAGATCGATCGCCGCCTCGATCGCCCCATCGCCAATCGCGACGCCGTGATGCTCCTCGAGCACCGGCCGCGCCGCCGCGAGGATCGCGCGCGTCTCCTCATGGCTCGGCTCCTCGACGTGGAGCGGCTGGAAGCGCCGCACCAGCGCCGCGTCCTTCTCGAGGTGCTCTTCGTACTCGCGACGAGTCGTCGCGCCGATGATGCGGAAGCTCGAGCGCGTCAGCACCGGCTTCCACAGCGTCGCCAGATCCGAGCCGCGCCGCTCGACCATCGCGTGCAGCTCGTCGACGAAGAGCACCATGTTCGGGTCGCTCTCGACCTCGGCCAGCAGGCGCTGCAGGCGGGCCTCGACCTCGCCGCGGAACTTCGCGTCGGCGAAGAAGCTGGTCAGCGACAGCTCGACGAAGCGGAACCCCGCCACCTCGGGCGGGGCGTCGGGCTTGGCGCACTCGACGGCGAGCGCCTCGACCAGCGCCGTCTTGCCGACGCCCGGCTCCCCGATGAGCAAGACGTTGCGCTTGTCGTGGCGCAGCAGGGTGCGCACCATCTGTCCGAGCTCGTCCTTGCGTCCAACGAACGGACCGAGCTTGCCGGCGCGCCCGAGCGCGGTCAGGTCGCGACAGAGGTTGTCGACGATCGGCGTGCCGCGCCGCTCGAAGCCAGCTGCGCCGTCGCGCTTGCCCTCGGGCGCCGGCCCCGGCTCGCCGTCCGACAGCCGCCGCCGCAGCGCCTCGACGGGCACCTGCTGCATGACGAAGTAATTGTGCAGCGCAACATCCGGTCGCTCGAACATCGCCAGCGCGACATCGACCGGCGTGATCGGCCGCAGCCGGCCGTCGGCGTGGCGCTTGGCCCACGACAGGATGCTGCGCACGCGCGCCGAGACGCGCTCGAGCTCACCGACATCGCGGTTCTGCTGCTGCACGTAGCCGCGCGCGTAGCGACGCAGCGTCACCGGATCGAGCCCCTCGGCACGCAGCGCCTCGATGACCTGCTGCGGCTCGAGCTTGCAAAGCGCCACGAAGAGATGCAGCGGCTCGACGGCGCGCGCCTTGAGCTTGCGCGCTTCGTACGTCGCGCGATCGAGGATCTTCTCGACCTCGGGGACGACCGAGGTCGCGCTCATGGACACGCCGCGTGCGCCGCTGCGCTCGCCTTGACGCGGTTGACCAGGTTGCCGCCGTCGGTCTCGGGAGTGGTGTTCTCGGACATGCCGCCGCCGAAGAAGAGGCCGGTGATGTGCGCCGCCTGCACCTCGTCCATGTGGGTCAGAAGGTAGTCGACGCGGTTGTCGCGGTACTTCTGGTAGGTGTCGTTGAGGCCCTCGTTACCGACGGGGATCTGCCACCACAGCACGGGCATGCCGAGGCGCTCGGCGAGCGCCTTGGACCACGCGAACGCCTGCGAGAAGTTGGGCAGCGTCGCGTTGGTCTTGTCCCACCAGGTGTCGTCGCCGTTCATCTGATCCCAGCCGGCGTCGCGATCGCTGACGTCCGCGACGATGTAGTCGCCGTCCTGCGCGCCGAGCCCGGCGAGAAAGTCCGCGAGCTGCTCGGCCTCCGCCTTCACATCGAGGCTCAGGTTGGCGTTGGCCACGACGTCCATGCTCGTGCCCCACGGCGAGGCGTGCAGGCCGACCTTCGCGTTGGGTGCGTACTTGCGCACCATCTTGATGAGGCAGCGGGCAAAACCCGTCATCGTGCTCGGCTCACCGCTGCAGTCGGTGGGGTTGGCCGTCGCGACGGGCGGCTTGGTCGCGGGCAGGCTCTGCGTATCGGCCTGCTCGACGTAGCCCCACAGATCCGGCTCGATGTGCAGGAGGACGACGTCGTCGCCGATCTGCTGGAGCAGGAAGCGCCAGTCGTTGAAGTAGCGCGTCAGCAGCGCCGAGCCTTCGAGCGCTGCGAGCTGCGCCGGCCCCTCTTTTCCCTGCTTGTCGCCCTCGCTGGCTTGCAGCTCCTCGTAGTAGGTGATCATCGGCAGGAGAGGACGCGCCGCGCTCATGTACTGGTTGTTCTGGTTCGACGTGATGAAGTCGCGCACGTAGCCGCCGGGTGGCTGGGCGTCATCCTGCCAGCAGCCCCACCACGCACAGCCCTGCGGATCGGGGCAGCCGGGCGCACCCGACGAGCAGCAGGCGTCGGCGAAGGCGGTGCACGAAAGGCAGCTCGAGCAGGGCGTCGTGCTGTCGAAGAGTCCGCCGGACAGATACAGGTAGCGGGCGTCGAACGGTGCGAGCTTGGCGGTCGCAGCGGTCATCGACGCACCGACGAGGATGTTGGTCTTGCCGAGGCTGGTGAGCAGCGGCTCGGCGAGGCACCCGCTGCCGCTCGTGCCGAGATCAGTGCCGGGTGGAACCCCGAACAGGTCGGGCGGGGCGACGCCGAACAGATCGGGCGGCTTGGCACCGAAGAGATCCTGGGCGGCGTTCGACACCGAGGTCATGTCGCCATGGCCCCCCTGACCAGGGTCCGGACAACCCGTCGACATCACGACCCAGCCGACGAGAAGGATACACGCACCCAGCCGGGCCTCCGCCAGCCCGGCGCGATGAACCGCCATGCCGCCACTTTATCACGCAGCGAAAGACAAAGGCCGGCGATGGTGTTCCCATCAGCCGGCCCGTCGGTGATACTGTTCGCGCATGCGACGTGGGGGAAGGCTCGGCTGGGCGATCTGGCTCGTTGCGGCGAGCTGCCTGAGTGCGCCACCACAGAAGGGATCGAAGACCGGTCCCCCTCCGATCGGCCTGTGCAACGGGTGTCAGCGGCCGGTCCTGAAGTGCGACAACCCGCCGGCTGGCCCCGAGGGCAGCGCCGGTGGGCTCGGCGGGCTGGGTGGCCCCTCGGTGGCCGGGGGGCGCGGGGGAGGAAACCCGAGCCCTATCGACCCGCCGGAAGGGGGGGCCGGCGCTGGACCAGGCCGTGGTCCAGCGCTCCAGGTTTGCCACTGGGAGTGCGATCCGAGCGGTGGGCCGGACGTCCTGTGCAGCGAGCCAGGCGATTCGCACATCGACGCGCCGTGCGCGACCATCTACACGCCCGCGGCGCCCGTACCGGGCTGCGATCCGAAGGTCTGCGATCCGTCGCCCATCGCGTGGCCGAACAAGGACCCCTACGCAAGCCTTGTCGGACCGTCGCCTCTGGCCGCCGTCCCGCTCAAGTGCAGGCAGGCGATCTTCGACGGCGGCGCGTTCGAAGCGGCGTGCAGCGGACAGTCGCAGTTCAGCCTGCTTGAGTTACTCGCCGTCGCCGGAAAGTTGAACGCGCAGAGCGCCTGCAACGCCATGACGGGGTTCAAGTGCTCGGGGGGCGCCTACTGCGTGGCGGGGCCGTCCGTCGACAACTGCCTCGTCTGCGATGACGGAGGACGCTGCTACCACGAGTTTCAGCACGGCGGTTCGTCGTGGTGCGGTTCCGTTTGCGACGAGGCGGGCTGCTTGAGTGGATGTGATGGCAACGACCCCGCACCGCCCCCTACGGCACTCGCCGAGCCCAAAGACATCGTCGCCCCTCCGGTCGACAAACCAACGAAGGAGCCGACCAAGGCTCCCCCCAGCGAGACGCAGAAGCGCGCTGACAGTCGTCTCCATCGCAACCCCGGCAGCCTCGGTCGTCCGGCGGCCGCGCCGAACAGCAAGGGCGATCCTGTCGCCATGGGCAGTCGCGAGCTGTTCCACGAGGAGACCGACCTCGAGATCGCTCCGCCACCTGGCTCCGAGCTTGGGTTTCGGCTGCATCGATCCTACACCTCCGCCGGTGTCTTCCAGGGCGCGCTCGGCCGCAACTGGATGCACGACTACGAAGAATCGATCGTTCCCATCGACGAGAACTCACCCGACCTCGAGCAGATCCCACTCTACTGCACCGAGGCGCTGCCGACCGTGCGCTGCGTGGCGCACGAGGCCGCTCCTGGGCTGCGGATGTTGTACCTGCTCGACCAGGCCTCGCTGCTCTTCCTGCCACGCGCGGGGGGCTACTCGACGATCTTTCGCACCCGAGCCGGCTGGGTCATGCGCAGTCGCAACGCCATCGTCACGCTCTTCGATCCGCGGGGGCGCCTCGTGCGCAAAGTCGATCGTAACGGGCGCACGATGCACTTCTTCTACGGTGACGGCGGGCGCGGTGCGCTGGCGATGGTCGTGGATCCTCTCGAGCGCGCGATCGTCTTCGAATACGAAAGCGACGGGCTGTTGCGCCTGGTGCGCGACTTCACCGGCCGCATGGTGCGCTACGAGTACGAGCGACTGTCCGTGCAGTCCAAGGCCAACGCGCTCCCCGGCCAATGGGCCGATACGGCCCGTCTCCGACGCGTCATCCTGAGTCAGACGCCCACGGCTGCCGCCGAGCCGCGGCGGCGCTACGAGTACCTGACGTTGGCCGAGATCGATGCTGCGCTTGGTAAGAGCCTCAAGCTGGGCGGCGGCGGTGGCAGCGGACGCTCAGATCCGTACTGCGGCAAGGAGGGCGAAGAGCTTGGGGCCAAGGTTCGTCGCGACAATCGTCGAGACCGCTTGCTTGGAAATCTCCGCAAGATCTTCGACGGCGACGAGCAGATGCTGGTCGACACGAGCTACCAGCTGGATGACAAGGCAGACGATTTCGATCAGGTGATCACCCAGCGAAGCGGTCGGGCCGCGCAAGATCCGAGCGCTCCGGCTGCGACCTTCTCGACTCTGGCCCTCGATGCGGTGCCGCTAGGCGCCAAGGTGGACCTCGATCCCGGGAGCAGCTACTGGGTCAGGGCCCGGCTGCCCAAGGCCAAGGGCGACTGCGATGCGCTCAAGCTCAAGTGGCCCTACACCGCCGAGGATCAGTCTCTGATTTGCGCGTGGACGCGCTACTCGAATCAGGCGGGCGAGATGAGCCTCACCGGATCTAACGTGCTCGGCGCGCCACTGGTCGAATACCAGAACGGAGGGCGCTGGCTCTGGTCGCGCAACGCCAATGGCGAAGTCACCCGTGAAGCACCGCCGTCCGGTCCCGCGGCGCGGCGCCGCGAGCTGGTCTACTCCGAGAATGCGGCGAGCGTGTACGCACGCGGCAATCTGGTCGAGGTCCATCAAGGGCCGAGCGCCATCGAACGCGTCTGGCGCTACGAGTACGAGCCGGTCACGCAGCGACTGCGTCGGCTCACCACCCCCGAAGGCCACGTCACGCACTGGGAGCACGACGACCACGGCAACCTACTTCACTACTTCCCGCCGGAGGTGACGCTGCCCAGTGGGGCCAAGCAGAAGTACCAGGTCGACTACCGCTACACGCCGTTCGGGCAGGTCCAAAGCGTCGCGGACAGCGAGGGAGGCTTCGTCGAGTTTGTCTACCACCCGGAGCGCTCCCCCTCGGGCAAGGACGTTGTTACCCAGCAGGTCCAGGATGCGATCGTGCGACTTCGTCCCGCTGCGCTTGCGGTGCGCACGACGACGGGCGGCTATCTGGCAGAGCGAATCGAAACGGTGCGCCAGGACAAGAGCGCGATCGCGCTTGGTCGGCCGCCCGAGTCCAAGCGGAAGACCGCATACCACTACGACGCCGTCGGTCTTCCGGATGTCATCACCAATCCGCAAGGGGGCACGACGGGCCTGCGCTTTTCGTGGCGCGGAGACCTGGGTCGCCGCACCGACCCGGAAGGCGCCGTGCTCGACCTTGCCTACGATCGCGAGCACCACGTGGTTCGCCAATCGGTGTCAGGCACCTCGCCGCGGGTGACCCGGAGCTTCTACGATCGCGCCGGCAACGTCATTGGTCGGTGCATCGAGACAGTCGCCGCAGGTTGCGATGGTTCCCTGGGCGACCTTCTGGCCAAGCGCGCGGCCAATGGCAAGCTGGTGCTGACGACGTTCGAGTACGACGGGGAGAGCCGCTTGACGGCAATCGTCGATGGCGATGGGTATCGGCAGCAGCTGAGCTACGACACCTCGGGCAGACTGTCGCGTCACACCTTCGGACTGGGAAGTACCGAGCCACGCTTCGTCGATCTGGGCTACGACGTCGACGGGCTGCTGACGCGCGTCGACCACGGCGGGCTCGAAGCCACTCGATACGACTACGACGCGTTCTGGCAGCTCGCGTCGGTGACGCTGCCCAACCAGACCGTGCGGACATTGACGCCGACCAAGTCTGGCGCCCTCCAAAGCGAAACGACCACCGACAAGAGCGGCGTCCTGCTGCGCAAGGTCGAGCACGCCTACGACGAGCGTGGACGCCTGTGGAGGAGCAGCGAGGACTGGCTCGTACCCGCCACAACGCTGCCACAGGTGGACTACACCAAGACCCTCACCACGGTGCTCGAGCGCGATGGGCGAGGCTTGGTCGTTCGACTGCGCGGGCCCGATGCCAAAAGCGCCCTGTTCGCCTACGACACGCTGGGCCGATGGATCTACACCAGGACTCCGGCAGGCGACGAGTCGTACCTCTATCGAGAAGACACCATCGGCAGCGCCACGACGAAGCTGCGCAGCATCGAGACGACCCAGCGCATGAACCGCCGAGGAGAGCTGACCGACCTGGTCTGGCGCTCCTTGGGCAAGGCCCGCAAGGCCCACTACGACTACAACGAGCTTGGCGCGCTCAGCCACTCGATCGACACCGTCGGGAACGAGCGCTTCTGGCGCTATGACCTCGCGGGTCGCCTCGTGCGCACCGAGGCGCCGCGTAGCGAGCGCGGTCCGCCTCAGCTCTTTACGAGGTACGACTACGATCGACGAGAAAACCCCATCTCGGTCGTCGATCCGGCTGGCGTGACCAGCACCCAGCGAGTCAACGGAGCGGGGCTGGTGGATCGGTACCAGCAGGGTAACCTCGGCGGGCAGACGTTCCGCTACGACCTCGCCGGAAGGCTGACCCGGCACGAGCGCGGCAGCGTCATCGTCGAACAGTCGTACCTCGACGGATTCCTCGAGCGGCGCACGATGGGCGACCGGGAGCAGCGCTTCGTGCGCGACGGCCTGGGCCGCGTCACTCGGGGCATCGAGCGGCAGGGCGAGCTCTGGTCGGTCGTGGCTCGGCAGTTCGACAGCCTCGACCGCGTGGTCGAGGAGTCGACGAGCGTTCGCCGCTCACCTTCGAACGCGCCGACCCTCCCGGTGCCGTGCGTCGTGGGGACTACGAGCTGCGACTACCTCCCCCCGCGCCGGGTGAGCTGGGCGTTCGACCGCGCCAGCAACCCCCGCCAGGTGAAGTACCCGAACGGAACGATCGCGGCGCGTGACTTCGACGCGGATGGGCGGATGACGTTTGCCGCTTGGAACGGCTTTTCCGCACAGCTCGGCTGGCTCGGCGAGCACGTCACGAACCAGAAGGTCACGTCGATCTACGACTGGACGATGGTGCCCGGGGCGTTCGAGGAGCCAGAGTCGCTCGCCGCCATCGGTCGAGGGCAGACGTTCTTCGCGGAGAAGAGAACCCCGGACACTGCAGGCCGCATCGACACCCAGACGATCTACGCCCCGTGGGGCAAGCGCGAGTGGAAGGCTAGCTACGCGGGAGCTGGGTGGCTGACCACGTTGGCTTCGCCGAACGGCGCCGTGACCACCTTTGGTCGCGACAACAACGGTGCGCTCGATGTCGGGCAGTGGAGCGGCTACCAGCGACAGGGGATCACGTACACGCTGGGGCGCGTCAGCGACGACGGCGCGCAGAAGTACACGTACAACGGCTTCGACCAGCAGGAGAGCGTCGAG
>CAZPEY010000163.1:0-12238 GCA_964585665.1 uncultured Polyangiaceae bacterium
GCCGGCCCGATGGCCGCACCGCCCGCCCCGGCCGCCGCGGCTTCGGCGCCGCCGCCGGCCGCCGCGCCACCGCCCGCCTCGCTCGAAGAGAAGATCGCGCTGGTGTGGTTCACGCGCGCCGGCGCCGCGGCGCTGCTGCTCGGCATCGCCTACTTCTTCAAGTTCGCCGTCGACAACGACTACATCGGGCCGCTCGGCCGTGTCGCGGTGGGCATGCTGTTCGGCGCGGCGCTGCTCGCCTTCGCCGAGGCGCAGCGCAGCAAGGCCCGCACGATCTACCTCAACATCCTGTGCGGCGTCGGCCTCGGCACGCTGCTCTTCTCGACCTACGCGAGCTTCGCCTTCTACAAGCTCGTGCCGCTGCCGATCGCGTTCGGCGGCTTCTCGCTCATCGTGCTGCTCGGTGGGGTGCTCGCGTACCGCTATCACGCCGAAGCGATCCTCGTGATGTCGCTCGTCGCCGGCTTCTCGACGCCGGTGCTGCTCTCGACGGGCCAGGACAACCCCCTCGGCCTGTTCACGTACCTCCTCGTCCTCACCGCGCTCAACTACACCGTCGCGGTCAAGAGCGGCTTTCCGATCGCGCTGTGGATCGGCATGGTCGGCACCGCGGTCCTCTACGGCGGCTGGTACGGCAAGTTCTTCGACGCGCATCCGCCGCCCGTCGAGCCCACGGCCGACGTCCCGATCGAGCAGCTCACCGGCCGGTACCACGCGCTGGCCAATCGCGCTGTGCCGCTGGCCGCGGTGGCGGCGTTCTCGATCGAGTGGCTGGCCGTCTACTTCATCGCGTCGCGGCGCAAGCTCGACAAGCTGCGACCGGTCTGGCTCCTCGTCTATGCGGCGCTCGTCAGCCACGTCGGCTTCGCCTCGCTGCTCTCCGATCAGCGCCCGGGCCTCGGCATCCTGCTGGTCGGCCTGGCGCTCGTGTTCGCCTACCTCCTCGGCAAGGAGCAGCGCGCCGAGCTGCTGATCGTGCCGATGGTCGCGTCGTTCGCGGTCTTGATGTCGCTGGTCCGCGGCCACGAGCGCGAGCACCCGCTCGGGATGGTGCTGATCTTGATCGCCTGGTCGGCGATCTACGCGCGCGCGTTTGCCCACGGGAGCTGGAAGCCGGGTGAGCCGCCGCCGCGCCGAACGCTCGCGTTGCTCTCGGTGACCGGCGCCCTGTTCGCGCTCGGCTCGATCATCCTGCTCGCCGATCACCACCCGCAGTCGCTGCTGCTGGTCATGATCGTGCTGTCCTCGATGGCCGCGGCCCTCGGCGTGTTCGCGCAGACGGCGGGCCTTCCCGCCCTCGCCCTGGTCGGCACCTTCCTCGTGTTCCTCGCCAGCTTCGATCGCCACCACGATCGGACCAACTTCGTCTACCTGGGCGAGGCGCTCGCGTGGGCGCTCGTCTACATCGGTGCCGTCGCCTACGACCTCTTCTGGAAGCGCCAGCCCGCGACGCGACCGCGCACCGCGATGGTGGTGCTGGCCAGCTTCGGCTTCCCGCTGCTCGCCTTCCAGCACCTCGACAGCGACGATCGAATCTTTCGGTCGCTGTCGCTGCTCGTCATGGCGCTCTGCAACTTCGGCATCGGCGCGGCGTTGCTCCGCCGTGTCCACGCTGGGCAGAGCGCGACCGCGGACGAGGCGAGCAAGGCGGCGCGCGGCGACGAGCGCGCGCTCGCCTCGACCCACCTCGGTCTGGCGCTCGGCCTGTTCGCAGCGACGGCTGCGGTGCTGCTGTCGGGCGCTTCGGTGACGCTGGTCTGGGCGGTGCTCGGCGCCACCGTGGTCGTGCTCTCGATCCGCGAGCAGGATCGCTCGTGGCTGTGGGGCGGCAGCCTGCTCCTGCTCGGCGCGGCCTGGCGCGCCCTCACGATCGATCTGCCGGCGACCGATGGCCTGCTCGACACGTTCCTGTACAGCGACGGCAAGGATGGCAAGTATCACGTCCTCGCCTTCCTCAACCAGCGGGCCTTCGGCCTCGTCGGCAGCGCGATCGCGCTCCTGGTGGCGGCGCAGCGGGTCAACCGCGCGCGCATCGAGGCGCTCCTCTTCCGCCGCTGGTCGATCGCGCTGTTCGTGATCGGTCACGGCCTCTTGCTGCTCGGCCTCATCAAGGAATCCCACCAGCTGTTCCTGTCGCTGCCGCCGCTGCCGACCGGCCTCGGCCCCGACGAGTGGCAGGCCTTCCGCGCGACGATCAACGAGATCCAGTCGGCGGCGCGCCTGCGCAACGACATGCTGACGACGCTGGTGATGGGCCTGTACGCCGCGGTGCTGGTCGCGGTCGGGTTTGGCTTGCGCAACGCACCGTCGCGCTTCATCGGCCTGGGCGTGTTCGCGCTGGCGCTGGTCAAGCTCGGCCTCTACGACGTGTGGCGCCTGCCGCGCGTCTTTCAGATCCTCGTCCTGATGGGCGTCGGCGGCCTCCTGCTCGCTGCGTCCTTCCTTTACGCGCGCTACGGCAAGCGCCTGGTGGAGATCTTGAAACAGGGAACCGGACCGACGCTGTTGGTGCTCGCGCTGGCGAGCTCGATCGGGGGCGTCGCGAACGCCGAGGTGCCGCTGCCCGCCTTGGCGCAGCAGCGGGGCGTGACCGCGGCGCAAGGCGAGATCGTCGACGGCACCTACTACTCGTTCGAGATCGATCGCGCGCTGCTGGCGGCGAGCAAGAGCACCCGCTGCCACCTGTGCGACCTGCGTATCGTCGGCCCGGCCGGGCTGTCGGCCGAGGCGCCGCTGCTCCGCCGCGCGATCACCCAGCCGGTCGAGCCGCCTGGCCGGCGCCCGGCGCAGCTCCTCAGCCCCGTCGTGCTCGCCGATGGGGCGACGCAGGCGACCTTCGATCTCGGGGAGCCCACCGAGCGCCACAACGAGCTCGATCTCGAGCTGACGGGAGACAACTTCCTGCGCCGCGCCAGGGTCGAGGTCTCCGCCGACGGCAAGCGCTTCGCGTTGTTGACCCAGCACAACCGCGTCTACCGCGTCAGCGGGGGCTCGTCAGAGACGCGGCTGCGCTATCCGCTGGCGCAGGAGCGCTACGTGCGGATCACGCTCGAGGGCAAGCCCGGCGAGGCGCCGGTGGAGATCCGCGGTGGCACCCTGCGCCTCCGACCGGCCGAGTGGAAACCCGAGCGCCGCAGCGTCGAGGTCGCGGTGAGGCCTGCCCCGGCCGAGAAGCTGCCGCCCAAGACGTCCGCCTACTTGATCGACCTCCCCGAGGGAGGCGTGCCATACGACGAGCTCGAGCTGTCGATCGAGGGCACCGACTTCGATCGCCGGGTCACGCTCTCGGCTGCCAATCACCAGGCCTACTGGACGCGCCTGGCCGAGACGAGCCTCTACCGGATCGGCCGCGAGTCGCAGCTCGCGCTGCGCTTCTCACCCACGGAGAAGAAGACGCTCAAGGTCGAGATCTACGACGGCGACTCGCCCCCGCTGACGCTGAAGAGCGCGACCTTGCGCTACTCGCCCGAGGAGATCGTCTTCGCCGCGCGCGGCAACGGCGCGCACACGCTCTACGTGGGAGCCACGGAGCTCGGCGCGGGCGAGTACGACATCGCCAGCGTGCTCGCGATGCGAAAGCCGACGATCGCAGCTGCGACGCTCGGCCCGCTCGTCGCCAACCCGGAGTTCGGCAAGGCGCCGCCTCGGGCCGATGAGCGGCCGTTCACCGAGAGGAACCAGGCTGCGCTCGGCATCGTGATCGGGATCGTGGTGCTGCTGCTCGGCCTCTACACGATCGCGCTCCTGCGTCGACCGCGTCAGGAGTAGGCCTACCGACGGAGGCAGATCCCCGCCAGGCCCACGAGCAGCACGAGCAGCGCTCGCCCCGTCGCGGGATCGTCGATTGGAATCGAAAGCAACAGCGCCAACATGACTCTCGGTACTTCAAGCCGCGGGCCACCCTCCCTCTGGCGCTTCTCGACGGGGCGCGCAGCAACAGGATCAACGGGTTAGGGGGCGCGCGGCGACGCGAGGCGCCGGCTCCTGTGGCCAACTGGCAGCGGCCAGATGGGGTATTCTGACGGGCATGGTGCGCATCGCCCGGCTCCCCGACCTGCCGAAGATCCTCCCCATGATGGTGGAGTTCAACCGCGAGGAGGCGATCGCCTGGGAGCCCCAAGCGGGCGAGCGAGCGCTCGCCAAGCTCCTCGGCAGCCCGCAGCTCGGGTTGGTCGGCCTCCTCGAGGACAGCCAGAGCCTGTTCGGCTACTTCGTCGTCACCTGGGGCTTTGACCTCGAGTGGCGGGGGCGCGACGCGTTCCTCACCGAGCTCTACGTGGTGCCCGAGCGGCGTGGCCAGGGCTACGGCGGGGCCGCGCTCGAGGCCGTCGAGGAGGTGGCGCGGCAGAGCGAGGCGCGCGCTCTCCACCTGCTGGTCCGCAAAGACAACGTGGTCGCGCAGCACCTCTATCGGGAGGCCGGCTACGTCGCGCCGCCGCGCGACTTCCTCAGCAAGCCGCTCTAGAGCTCAGTCGCCGAAGTAGCGGTCGTCGTAGGTGCAGCGGCAGTCGCGCTCCTTGGGCTCGTGGTACTCGACCGGGCGCATCTGCCAGTTGCGCAGCAGCCACTTGTCGGGCGTCTGCGCGACGACGTAGTTCGGTCCGATCGGGATCTTCCCTGCGCCGCCGGGACCATCGATGACCAGCGTCGGGATGCCGAGGCCGCTCATGCGTCCGCGCAGGTGATCCATGATCTCGATGCCCGCCGCGACGGGCGTGCGCAGATGATCCGTGCCCGCGACCGGGTCGCCCTGGAACAGATAGTAGGGCCGGACGCGGGCGCGGAGCAGCGCGCGGTTGAGCACCTCGATCGTGCGCGGCTGCGAGTTCACGCCGCGCAGCAGCACGCACTGGTTGCCCAGCGGGATGCCGGCGTCCGCCAGCCGCTCGCACGCCGCCTTCGCCTCGGCGGTGAGCTCCTTGGGGTGGTTGAAGTGCGTGTTGATGTAGAGCGGGTGGAAGCGCCGGAGCAACCGGCACAGCTCGTCATCGATGCGCATCGGCAGCGCCACCGGCACACGCGTGCCCAGGCGCACGATCTCGACGTGATCGATGCTGCGCAGCGACGACAAGATCCACTCGAGCTTGTCGTTGCCGAGGGTCAAGGGATCGCCGCCCGAGACGATGACGTCCTTGATCGCAGGCGTGCGTCGGATGTAGTCGAGCGCGGCCTCGAGCGCCGGTCGGCTGATGACGCCGTCGTCCTGCCCGACCATCCGTCGACGGTTGCAGTGGCGGCAGTAGACCGCGCAGCGATCGAGCGCGAGCAGGAGCGCGCGATCAGGATACTTGTGCACCACCGCGTCGGTCGGCGAGCGCGCATCCTCTCCGAGCGGGTCGACGTACTCGCCGGCGCTGGTGTGGGCCTCCTGCGGATGTGGCACCACCTGCATGCGCACCGGGCAGTCGGCCCGCTCGCGGTCCATCAGGCTCGCGTAGTAGGGCGTGATGCCGATGCGAAACAGCTTCGGCGCGAGCGCGATGCCGCGGCGCTCCTCGTCGGTGAGATCGAGGAAGCGCGCCAGATCTTCGACGGTCTGGAGGCGATGGCGGAGCTGCCACTGCCAGTCGTTCCACTCGGCGTCGGTCGCCTCGGCGCGGGTGCGGGCGCGCGGCCCCGAGGGGGCCTCGACGGGGGACAAGGGGCCGAGCTGGGGCAGCGACATCGGCTGGCCATCTACCCCAGGCGTCGCACCGAGGCAAGGTCGGCGCGCATCAGGGGCCGAGGTGGGCTGATGTGGCGAAGCGTCGTTGCGCTGTTTACCGTCGAGAAACTAACTTTTTTTGTGAAGAGAAGAGCGCGTGTCCTGCACTACCGGATGCTACTCTAACGTCGGGAGCCCCTGTCCCGAGGAGGTCACGATGGACATGCGGATCCGCTTTGCGCTGGTCGCCCTGGTTGCAGCGGCGGGGTGTGCCGAGACGACGTCGACGGTCGATCTCAAGGGCCTCAACGTGCTCGCGATGACGCACGACGATCTGCGACGGCAGGGGCCGGCGCTGATGGAGCGGCTCAAGCACGGCTGCCTCGACGGCGACGGCAACGCGTGTCTGCAGGCGGGCCTCATGTACTCGGGCGGCCGCGGCGTGGCCAAGAACGATCAGGGCGCGGCGGTGCTCTTCCAGCTCTCGTGCGATCGCGGCTCCGTCGGCGGCTGCCTGCAGATCGCGAGCTTCTACATGAGCGGGCGCGGCGTCGAGAAGAACTTCGGGAGGGCGGCGCGCATCCTCGATCACATCTGCCAGGGCGGCAGCCTCAAGGGTTGCTCCGACCTCGGCAGCCTCTACGCCGAGGGCAAGGGCGTGCCGCGCTCGGACCGCCGCGCCGCCGAGCTCTTCGGCCAGGCCTGCGACGGCGAGTACCCGACCGGGTGCTACAACCTCGGCGTGATGTACTCGGCGGGGCGCGGCGTCGAGCACGACGACGGCCGCGCGCTGCAGCTGTACACCGATGCGTGTGAGCACGACGTGCCCGCGGCCTGCACCAACCTCGGCTACATGACCTCCGAGGGGCGCGCGACCACCAAGGACGACGCCAAGGCCGTGGCGCTCTACAAGCGCGCTTGCGACGCGGGGAACGCGGACGGCTGCGCCAACCTCGGCTTCATGATGGCGACCGGCCGCGCGACGCAGCAGAACGGGGTCGCGGCGACGGATCTCTTCAAGCGCGCCTGCCAGAGCGGCGTGTCCACGGGCTGCACCAACCTGGCCTACATGTTCCTGCAATCGAGCGGCGTGCAATAGACGCCCCGTGGCTGTGAGTGCTATCGTGTCAGGGGGATTCCATCCACTCTCGTGTCGAGGAGGCCGCATGAACCGTGTGGGAAGCGCGATGCTACTGGTGCTGGCTGCGGTCGGAGGTGGCTGCGCCGCCTCGGCCCCGACGATGGACATCAAGGGCATCAACGTGCTCGCGATGAGCCAGGGGGAGCTGGCGGACAAGGGCGCCGGCCTCGCGGCCTCGCTCAAGCGTGCCTGCCTCGAAGGCAACGGCGAAGGGTGTCTGCAGGCGGGCCTCATGTACTCGGGCGGCCGCGGCGTGCGCAAGGATGGCCAGGGCGCGCTGCAGCTCTTCCTGCTCGCCTGCGAGCGCGGCTCCGTCGGCGGCTGCCTGCAGATCGCGGGCTATCGAGCCGGTGGGCACGAGCTCAAGATCGCGTACACGCGCGCCGCGTATCTCCTCGATCGCTTCTGCCGCCAAGGAGACGAGAAGAGCTGCTCCGAGCTGGGCGGGCTCTATGCGGAAGGGCTCGGCGTGCCGCGCTCCGAGCGCCGCGCCGCGGATCTGTTCGGGCAGGCGTGTGACGCGATGTACGCGCCCGCGTGCCACAACCTGGGCGCGCTGTACTCGGCGGGGCGCGGCGTGCCTCGCGACGACGCCCGCGCTCGCGCCCTCTTCACCGCCGCTTGCAACGACGGCGTCGCGTCCTCGTGCACCAACCTCGGCTTCCTGATCTCCGAGGGTCGGGCCGGCGAGAAGGACGACGCCAAGGCGGTTGCCCTCTACCAGCGCGCGTGCGATGCGGGCAATGCGGACGGCTGCACCAACCTCGGCTTCATGATGGCGACGGGCCGCGCCACGCCGCAGAACGAGGCGGCTGCGACCGATCTGTTCAAGCGCGCCTGCCAGAGCGGCGTTGCGACGAGCTGCACCAACCTCGCCTACATGATCCTCCAGGCCAGCGCGCGCTAGGACGCGCCTTCAGCCCTCGCGCAGCTTGATCTCACTGAGCGCCGCGAGAGTCTCCTGCGCCGCCAGCAGCGTCGACTCTTCCAGATCGTCTCTCGACAGCAGCGCCTCGATCGCCTCGGCGTCCCCGCACGCCAGGTGGTGGTGGAGCAGCGCGGTCACCGCGTCGATCGCCGGCGACTCGCGCTCGACCTGGGCGCGCTCGAGCGGGCCCAGCACCGAGCACCAGCCGTCGAGCGAGTAGCGAGCCCGGCGCAGGTGGCGCGCCAGGTCGGCGACCGCTCCATCGAGCGTGATGCCCTGACTCGACGCCGCCAGCAGCGCACGCAGCGCGTGGTAGACGACCCCGCCCTGCGGATCCGAGAGCGCGACGCCGAGGGCGGGCACCGCGGCCGAGACGTCGACGTTGGCGCGCGCTGCAGCGTGGAGCTCTCCGACCGCGAACTCGCGCACCGTCGGATCCTCGTGGCGGACGAGGCGCAGGAGGGCGCCTCCGTCGCGCTCGACCAGCCCGAGCCGCGCCAGGAAGGCCGCGCCGATGGCGCGCGCGCCCGGATCGGTGCTGTCGACCAGGCGCTGCCAGCGCGCCCGGTGCTCTTGCAGCGGCACCGTGAGGCGACGCAGCACCTCGGCCGCCGCAGCGCGCCACACCACGTCGTCGAGATAGTCAAGAACCTTGACGATGGCGGCGTCGACCGCGCCCCCGAAGCGCCGGAGCGGCTCGAGCAGACGCAGCGCCACCGCGCGCGTCGCCGGGTCGTCGAGCGCCCGCAGCACGATCGGCGCGAGGCGCGGTGCCACCGCCTCGGCGGGGCGCGGCTCGGCCACGATCGCCGCGCGCTCCTCTCCGCTCGCCTGCGCGACGAGCGGTAGGGCCTTGCGAAAATCCGAGAAGCGCCAGAGCTGCGTCAGCAGCGCCAGCTCGGCGAGCGGGCGCAGCTCGGCGTCCGGCTCGGCGTCCGGGTCCGTAGCCGCGCGGTGCAGCGCGCCGATCGCGCTGGGCGGGAGAAAGCCCGTGGCGCGCGCCTGCAGCTCAGTGAGCGCGGCGCGCCGTCGCTGCGGATCGCGGTCGGCGAGGTCGGAGACGAGGTCGTCGATGGTCAAGCGGGTTTACTTTCGCAGGCGATAGCCCGAGGCGAGCATCCAGTAGCACAGCCCGCCGACGGCTGCACAGAGCCCGGCGGTGAGCCCGAGCCCGAAGGCCGGTGCCTCGCTGCCCGCGCCGAGGAGGCCGAAGCGCAGCCCCTCGACCATGTAGAGGATCGGGTTCCAGCGCGTGATGGTGGACCACGGCGCCGGCAAGAGCGCCACCGAGTAGAAGACGCCGCCCAGGAAGGTCAGCGGCACGAGCACGAACGCCGGCACGATGTTGAGCTGCTCGAACTTCTCGCTCCAGATCGCGACCACCAGCCCGAGGAAGGAGAAGGTCGCCGACACGAGCAGCAGGAACGCGAGCGCCCACAGCGCGTGCGCGAGGTGGAAGCCGACGAAGGCGCTGGCGCACAGCCAGACGATGCCACCGACCAGGATGCCGCGCGCCATCCCGCCGAGCACGAAGGCCGCCAGGATCTCACCAGGCGACAGCGGCGCAACGAGCAGATCGATGATCGTGCCTTGCAGCTTCATGACGAACATCGAGGACGAGGTGTTGAGGAACGCGTTCTGGATGACCGAGAGCGCCACCAGGCCGGGCACGATGAAGTGGCCGTAGGGCACGCCGTCGAGCTCGCGCACTCGGCCGCCGAGCGCGAAGCCGAAGACGAGGAAGTAGAGCGAGGTCATCACGACGGGCTGCGCGACGGTCTGTCCGGGCACACGGAGGAAGCGACGGATCTCCTTGTAGAGCAGGGTGCGGAAGCCGATCACGACGCGCCTCCGCCAGCGCTGCCGCTCGCACCGTCGCCGGTCAGCGACAGGAACACCTGCTCGAGCGTCGGCTGCGCGGTCGACAGGTCGTGGATCGGACCGAGCGCGGTCACCTCGGCGATCAGCGCCGCGAGCGCGCCCGCGTCCGCCGCGGGCGGCGCCGGGACCGTGAGCTGCATGCGCTGCGACCGCGCGACGGCCGAGCCGATCGACATCAGCGGATCGGCGGCCTCGACGACCGGGATGAGCCTCGCCCCGCGCTCACGCAGCCCGTCGGGCAGGTGGGTCGTCGTCATGTTCCCGCCGATGGTAAAGGTGATGGACTTCTGGCCGAAGCGCGCCAGGAGCCGCGCCGTCGTGTCGAGCGCGCGCAGCTTGCCGCCGTCGATCACCGCGACGCGGTCGGCGAGCTGCTGCGCCTCTTCGAGATAGTGCGTGGTCAGGACGATCGTCATGCCCTGCTTGCGGAGCTGCTGCACGTAGGCCCACAGATCGCGGCGCAGCGCGACGTCGACGCCGGCGGTCGGCTCATCGAGAAACGCGACGCGGGGCCGGTGGACGAGCGCCTTGGCGATGAGCAGGCGCCGCTTCATCCCCCCCGACAGCTCGCGCGCCGAGGTGTCGGCCTTGTCGTCGAGCGCGAGGGCCGCGAGCACCTCCGCGATGCGCGCTTCGTCGGTGCGCAGGCCGTAGTAGCCGAGCTGAAAGCGCAGCGCCTCTCGCGCCGTGAAGAACGGATCGAAGTTGATCTCCTGCGGCACGAGGCCGAGGCAGGCGCGCGCCTGGACCGCGTCGCGGACGACGTCGTGGCCGAAGACGCTCGCTCGGCCCGAGGTCGGGCGCGTCAGGCCACACACCGTCGAGATCCAGGTGGTCTTGCCAGCACCGTTGGGGCCGAGGAGCGCGAAGATCTCGCCCTCTTCGATGTCGAAGCTAACGTCGTCAAGGGCGCGCAGCGCGCCGTAGGTCTTGACGAGAGACTCGGTTTTGACCGCGTGCATGAGAGGCGGTCGAGGTTAAAGCGCAGTGGCCAAATGGCAAGGACATCCGCCACCCAGTCAGCTCCGATCGCCATCCACGCAAGGAGGTAAGCGCTTGAAATGGCAGCGTGCGAGCGTGGCCCGACCGGTGCATTCGCTGGGCGCCATGGACGCTACCGTGACGTTTTCGCAGGACGAGGTGCTGGAGATTCGCGAGCAGTATGTCGCGCGCATCGAGACGCTCGAGCGTCAGAACGAGGAGCTCGAGCTGATGCTCCGCCGGGCGCTCGCGCAGGTGCGCGCCGTCGAGGAGCTGATCCGCCGCGCCAGCACGGAGACGACCGTCTTCGAGGAGCAGCTGGTCAAGCTGGTGGACGACTGCGAGGTGGTCGCGACGACCCACGACGTCGAGAAGCTCCGCGCCCGTCGGCCCGCCAGCCCCGCGAGCCCGCCCAAGGTGGTCGTCAGCGACGTGCCGCGCCCGGTGGCGCCGCCCCCGATCGTGATGCGCAGCCCGCGCTCGATCTACACCGCCGAGGCCATCTCCGGGCAGCTGCCGATCCCGCCCGTCCCGGCCGTGCGCGTTGCGGCCCCCGACCAGGAGGTCTCCGACGACATGGTCGTCGAGGACAACGGCCTGACCGTCGTCGCCGCCAAGGTGCCGATGCCGCCGCCGGTGCTGAGCTCGCCGATGCCGGGCGCGCCGCGCGGCGCCCTGTCCGCCCTCGTGGCCCGCGCCCAGCGCAACGCCCCCGCCCGTCGCCTCGTCTCGTAGCCGATCTCCCCCCACCACTCGACGGCGTGATCCTGCCCCGAAGCGGAGCGGCAGGACGCCCCGCTAGGCTGAGGTCGCCCAGGCGGCGAGCTCGGCGCGCACCGTCTCGTCTTGCTCGCGCGCGGCGTGGGCGGTGAGCGCGGCGCGGGCTTCGGCGCTGTCGCAGCGCGCCGCGAGTCGGCCGAGCGCCCAGACGGCGTGCTCGCGGACGAGCGCGCTGTTCTCGTCGAGCGCCGCGACGAGCGCCGGCACATCCTCGCGCGTGCCGACGTTGCCGAGCGCGACCGCGACGTTGCGGAGGAGCTGGGCGCGGTGGATGCGGCGCATCGCCGTCTGCTTGTTCCACTTGCGAAACTGCGCCGCGCCGAGGCCGAGCAGCCGGCGCAGCAGCGGCCTGCCGTAGCCCGGGCGCGGCGCGAGCAGCGTCGAACCGCCCGTCGCTGCGCCGCCATGGTTGAAGGGGCAGACGTCCTGGCACAGATCGCAGCCGAAGATCCAATCGCCGATCGCCGGGCGCAGCGCGCGCGGGATCGGTCCGGGGTTCTCGATCGTCAGGTACGAGATGCAGCGCCGCGCGTCGAGGGTGTACGCGTCGACGAACGCGCCCGTCGGGCACACGTCGAGGCAGGCGCGGCACTGGCCGCAGCGCGGCGCCGTCGGCTCGCCCGGCTCGCACTCGAGATCGGTGAGCAGCTCGCCGAGCAGCACGAACGAGCCGAGCCCTGGGGTGATGAGCAAGGTGTTCTTGCCGAGGAAGCCGAGGCCGCCCTGACTGCCCCACTCGCGCTCGAGCAGCGGCTGGCTGTCGACGCAGGACAGCCACGCGACGGGGCGGGCGAAGCGGGCCTCGACGGCACGCCCGAGGGCGTTGAGCGCCGACTTCATCACCATGTGGTAGTCGGGGCCGCGCGCGTAGCGGGCGATGCGG
>CAZPEY010000164.1:0-12219 GCA_964585665.1 uncultured Polyangiaceae bacterium
CGCGGCGTGGGCACGGCCGCTGCGCGGGCTGCCGACGAGCACGCGCAGCAGCGCCGCCTCGGCCTCGTTGTCGGCGCCCGCCTGCAGCAGCAGCTCGCCGCGCGCGACGTGGAACTGCGGCATCTCGTGCGGCTGGGCGAGGCGCATCTCGCGCTCGACGAGCTGCAGGGCGAGGAGCGGCTCCTTGGCGGCGGTGTAGAGCTGGCGCGCTCGGCTCACCAGGTCGCGCCGCTCGGGGAAGCGCTCGATGAGCGGGCCGAGCCGGCGAGCGCCCTCGAGGGGCTGGCCGAGCTTCTGCTCGAGCAGGTCGACCGCCTGCAGGGTGAGCTGCAGCCGATCTTCGTCGGTCTCGGCGCGCGCCGCGGCGCGATCGATCTCGGCCAGGAGCAGCGTGTGCTGGTTGGCGCCGCGCAGCAGGCCGCGCCGCAGCTCCGGATCGAGGTCGGCGCGGATGCCCTCGCCCTCGAGCTCGTTGAGCAGCTCGATCGCCTGGTTGGGCTCGCCGCCGGGGAGGAGCTGGACCTCGCAGACGAGGCGCGCCAGCTCGCGGCGGACCTCGGCGGTGACGCTGCGGCGGCGTGCCGCCGCGGCGAGGAGCGGCGCGGCCTCGAGGCTGCGACCGAGCGGGGCCAGCGTCGAGAGCAGCCCGAGCGCGACGTCGAGCGACGGCGCGGTCTCGAGCGCGATGCGGAAGGCGCGCTGGGCGCGCGGCGTGTCGCCGGCGCGCACGCTGACGCGACCGAGCTCGGCGGCCATCGATGCCCGCAGCTGTCCGGTCGCGGCCTCGAGGAAGCGGTCGAGCTGATCGGCGAGCGCCGCCAGGTTGCCCGAGGCGCGCAGCCGCTGCAGGATGCGATCGCGCACCGCGGTGTCGCGCGGATCGAGCAGCGCGATCTCCTCGTCGATGCGGGCCGCCTCCTCGGGCGCGGCGAGCGCGAGGAGCTCGCGCAGCGCGGCGAGGCGGACCAGGCCGTCGACCTGCTGCACGACGTGGCGGAGCGCATCGGCGAGCCGCGGCCGATCGTCGCGGAGCCGGTAGATCTCGACGAGCCGGGACCAGGCACCCTGCGCGCCTGCCTCGGCGGCCCGCGCCAGCGCTCGCTCCTCGGCGGCCGAGTCGGAGGCGGCGCGCGCCAGCTCGGCGAGGCGAAGCTGCAGCCGACCCACCGTCGCTTCGGGCAGCGTCCCTGCCTTGAGCGCGCGCTGGTAGTAGTCGCGCGCCGGCTCTGCCTCGCGCTCGTCGAAGTGGTAGTCGCCGAGGAGGAGGAGCAGCGCCTGCCGCTCTGGATCGACGGCGAGCGCGCGCGCCGCCGCGGAGGCGCCGCGATGCGGGTCCGCGAGCGCCCCGAAGTAGAGGCGCGCCAGGCGCTCGACGATCTCGGCCGAGGCGGGCCCGAGCCCGATCGCGCGATCGAGGATCTGCGCCGCCAGGCGCGGGTCCTCGAGCTTCTGCTCGGCGAGATCGGCGGCCCGCACGAGGAGCCCGCGTCCTTCATCGGGGGGAGCGCGCTCGGCCTCTTCGCGCGTGACGCTGACCAGCTCGCGCCACTGCCCCTCGGCCTCGAGACAGCGCTGCAGCAGCGGATAGACGCCGCGCTGCCCGCGCAGCAGGGAGAGCGCGTGCGCGTAGTCGCCGCGCTGCACGAACAGCTCGGCGAGCAGGCGGCGGTCGCTGTCGTTGGCCTGGCCGAGCTCGAGCTGCTCGTGGAGGAGCTGCTCGGCGAGCGTGCGCTCGCCCTGCCCGATCGCGCAGGCGACGAGGCAGCGGCGGGCGCGGGCCTGCAGGCGGGCTGCCTCCTCGGCCGGCAGCGCCACCGTGTCACGCAGCGCGCGCTCGAGGAGCGCCTTGGCCTCGGGGAAGCGCTGATCGTCGCGGTAGAGCTCTGCCAGACAGATCGGCAGGAGCGCTCGGCCGAGGCGCTGCTCGGCGGGAACGTCGACGTCGCTGCCGAGGCGTCCGAGGGCCTCTTCGAGCGCGCGCACCGCGGCGCTGCGGCTCGACGTCGAGACGACGCCCTCGATCGCGTTGGCCAGGTACGGCGCCCGCTCGAGCGCCTGGCGATAGCTGCGCGCCGCCGCCTCGCCAGAGCGCAGCTCGCCGAGGCGCGCCAGCACCGCGGGCTGCGGGTCGAGGCCCGAGGCGCGCTCGAGCGCGACCTGCTCCGTCTCGCCCCCGAAGCGGTCGGCGATCGCCGCGTAGAGGCGCGCCGCGCCGCCGGGCGGCAACAGCGCCTCGAGATCGGCCGCCGCCTCGAGGGCGGTCGGCCCGTCGAGCGACGTCAGCATGAGGCCGAGCGCCTCCTTCTCGTTCGCTGCGGTCGGGCGCTGCAGGTACGCCTGCGTGGCGTAGTTGCGCGCTTCATCCGGGCGTCCGAGCAGGAGCGCGCGGTTGGCGAGCAGCAAGAAGAGCGGCACCAGGTGCTGCTGCCGCGTCTCCTCGTTGTCGACGAGGCGCCACACCGACAGCGCCTCTTCGAGGCGGCCGGCCTTTTCGAGCACCGTGGCGAGTCGCTCGCGCGGGACGGCGTCGCCCGCCATCATCATCGCCTGCGCCGCGGGCTCGAACTCGCCGAGCTGTTCGTGCAGCTCCCCGAGGAGCTGATAGCCCTCTTCGGGGAGATCGACCGCGCCGGCCATCGCCTGCAGCGCGCGCTCGAGCTGACCGGCGCGCTGGAGGAGCCGCGCCAGCAGCATCGCCGCCTTGGCGTAGCCCGGGCTGAGCGCCAGCGCCTCGCGCAGGCGCACCGACGCCGCGGCGGGCGAGTTGTCGGCGAAGGTGCGGGCCAGCTCGTAGGTGAGCTCGGCGATGCGCTCCGGGCTGCCGAGCTGACGCTGCTCGGTGGCGATCAGGCGCTCGAGCGCCGCGGCCAGCTCCTCGTTGCAGGGCAGCACCGCGTGGCGCGCGCGCACCGACTGCACGAGCGCCTCGGCGACGGCTCGGTTGTCGGGGTCGAGCTCCGCCAGGCGCGCCAGCGTCGGCTCGGCGGCGGGGTTGATCCCCTTCTTCGACAGCAGCGCAAAGAGCCGCTGCAGCCACAGGCGCTCGCCCGCCTCGTCCTTGCGCTCGACCGCGCGTCGCCGCAGCTCCTCGATCAGGCGCTGCGTCAGCTCTTCGTCGGGAGGATTGCCGCTGCGCTCACCGCGCTCGACCAGATCGAGGCGCAGCCGCAGCAGGCTCTCGGGCACCGACTCGATCGGCAGGTCATCGAGGAGCGCGCGCGCCTCCCGGAGCTGGCCGAGCGACTCGCGGAAGCGCACGCGCTCGACGAGCCGCGCCAGCTTGCCGTCTTCGGTGAGCTCGAGATCGACCAGCCGGCCAAGCAGGCGATCCTGCTCGACGGGATCGTTGGCGCCCTGCGCCAGCGCCAGCAGCCCGAGGATCGCGACCCGCGACTGTGGGTTGATCTGCAGCACTCGCTCGAGCAGGCGTCTTGTCGTCGCCGGATCGCGCAGCCGATCGTGGGAGAGGTGCGACGCTTCGATCAGCGCTTGCTCGGCGCCCGGCAGATCGCCGTCGCCGAGGAGCTGCTCGGCGCGCTGCACGCGCAGGGCGAGTCGCCGCTCGCCGCCGCCGTCTTCCGCGAGCTGCTGCAGGATCTGATCGATGCGCTCGAGGAGCGCCGGACGTCGTCGCGCCGCCTCTTCGAGCAGCGCCGCGGCCTCGGCCTTCTGCCCGAGCTGCTCGAGGAGCGACGCGCGCTTGATGCGGAGATCATCGGCGCGCCCGACGTCGCGCTCGATGTCGGTGGCCTGCCGCCAGACGTCGAGCAGCTCGTCTCGCTTGCCCTGGCCGAGCAGCACCGGCTCGAGGAGCTGCAGGGCGCGCGTCTGGGTCGGACCGAGCTCGAGCAGACGTCGCAGCGCCTGCTCGGCGGCCGGGAGGTTGCGCAGCTTGAGCTCGAGCTCGGCGAGGCGGAGCTGGCGCTCGGCGAAGGTCTCGAGGTCAGCGGCGGCGCCCGGCGCTGCACAGAGGCGCTCGAGGTAGCTCCGCTCCTCGTCGGCGTTGCCCGCCTCGCGGGCCTGGTTGGCGAGGAAGAGCAGGGCGGGGGCGAACCCCGGATCGAGCTCGGTGGCGCGCACGTAGGCTTCGCGCGCCGCATCGGGTCTGCCGAGGACGCCCGCGTAGAGCTCGGCGAGCCGCCCGAGGATCGCCTTCTGCTGCGCCGGCCGCCGCTGGGTGGCGGCGACCTTGCGTGACAGGATCTGCGCCAGCCGCTCCGGCTGACGCTCGTCGACCATCGTCTCGAGCGCGTCGAGCGCGGCGATCTGGAGCGGGTCGATCGCGAGGGCGCGCTCGTACGTCGCCTCGGCCTCCTCCGGCCGGTCGAGCCGCCGGCGCAGCAGGTCGGCGGCGGTGACGAGGCGCGAGGCGCGCGCCGAGGCGCTCTCGCCGAGACGGTCGTCGCCCGCCGACTCGAGGAGGACCTTGACCTCGGCGGCGAAGTCGGACCGATGGTGATACAAGCGGGCGAGCGCCGCGTAGGCGCGGATCGCGTCCGCGCCGCTGGCGCCCAGCTCGAGCGCCGTGCTGCAGAAGCCGATGGCGGCCGCGTGATCGTTGGAGCGCTCGGCCAGATCGGCCAGGCGCATGGCGCGCTCGACGCGCGGCGGCTCCCCGCGGTGGTGCAGCGGCTCGAGCGCCTCCCGCGCTCCCTGCCAGTCGCTCTGCGCGACGAGCGCCTCGGAGAGCCCGACGCGGGTGCTGACGTCGTCGGGCAGCAGCGCCAGCGCCTCCCGGAAGCAGACGGTCGCCTCCCGGTGCAGGCCCAGCCGCGCGAGCGCCGCTCCCCGCTGCTGCAGGATCCGGCCGCGCTCCTCACCACCTTCGACGAGCAGCAGCCGCTCCCCGAGGACGCGCTCGAGCGACACGTCATCGGAGACGCGGCCGAGCACCGCCGCCAGGGTCGCCAGGATCTCACGGCGCAGGGCGCGCTCGTCGGGATCGTCGGCCGAGAGCGCGTGCAGCGCCTCGTTGAGCCGCCGCTGCGCCTGATCGAGCTCGTTGCTCTCGAGGAGGAGCTGGCCGAGGCGCAGGCGTGGGCGCGCGCTCGGCGATACCGCGAGCAGTCGTTCGAGCACGCTGCGCAGCTTGGCTTGATCACCCAGCCGCTCGCAGACCTCGGCGAGGACCGGCAGGCCGCCAGGGGCGTCACGCTCGGCGAGCGCGTTGGCCGCGAGCTCCGCTTCGTCGAGGCGTCCCATCGCCGCGAGCAGCCGGATGCGGGGCGGCTCGGCGCGCGTCTCGCCGAGCGCCGACAGCCGCACGAGGAGCCGCAGCCGATCATCGCTGCGCCCCTCTTTCTCGGCGAGCTGCTCGAGCAGCCACAGGGCCTCGGCCGAGTCGACGTACTCGACGGCGCGCTCGGCGTAGCGGCGGGCCGTCTGCGGATCGGCGAGCGCCTCCCACGCCAGCTGGGCCAACCGCACGAGGACGCGCGCGCGACCCGCCGGCTGCTCGATGCGCTGCAGAGCGCGGTCGAGCGTCGCCATCGCCTCGCTCTTGCGGCCGAGCGCCGACAGCACCTCGCCGGTGCGCTCGAGCGCGGCGGCCGACACCTGCGGGGCGGCGAGCGCCTCCTCGATGTGCTCGAGCGCGCCGCGGCTGTCGCCCAGCGCCTTGCACACCTCGGCGGCGAACGCGTGCTGCTCGGGGCGACCCGGCTGCAGGTCGATGGCGCGCTCGATCGCGGCGTGCGCTTCGGCGAGCCGACCGCTGCGGTAGTGCGCCTCGGCGAGCAGCTCCCACCCGCTGGAGTTCTCCGGCTCGAGCTCGGTGGCCCGCAGCAGCGCCCGCTCTGCGAGCTGCGGCTCCTCGAGGGCGCGCACGTAGGCGAGCCCGAGTCGCCGCTGGCTCGCAGCCTCGGCACTCGGGGGCAGCGCGCGCTGCAGGCGGCGACGCTCGATCTTGACGAGATCGACGTAGCGCTGCTCCTGCGAGAAGCGCGCGGCGAGCAGCTCGTACGCGCGACCCTCGTCCGGGCTCTGCTCGAGCACTCGCTCGGCCAGCTGGGTGGCGCGCGCTCCGCCCACGAGCGAATAGAGCTCGGCGGCACGCAGCCAGGCGCGCTCGGCGAGCATCTCGTGGTCGATGCGCGCCTGCAGCTCGTCGCCGAGCGCTTCGTAGATCTCGGCCGCGGCCTGCGGGGAGCCACGCAGCGAGAGCAGCGCAGCGCGGCCCAGGCGTGCCGACAGGTGCTGCGGGTCGTCGGCGATCAGCTCGTCGATGGTCCGATCCGCGTCGCCGTACCAGCGCGGCTGCGTGAGCAGCACGGCCAGCAGGCGCTCCCTGGCGAGCCGCGCCACGGCGCCGTCGCTCGCGCTGGTGATTCGCTCGCGGTAGCTCTGCAGCGCCGCCTCGGTCTGCCCGGCGAGCAGGAGGCGATCGGCGGCATGAAGCGGCGGGGGCGGCGTCGCGGTCGCTGGCGTGGCCACGGTCGGCTCGATGAACGACAGCGCCAGCGCGCGCGGGCTCACGTCGACGCGATCGAGCGCGACCTTGCGGTAGCGCGGCAGGCGGAACCCCGAGGGAGGCAAGATCTCCCAGAGCAGCGCCTCGACGACATCGATCTCGATCTCGGCGAGGTCGATGATCCGCTCGCTCGAGCCCGGACGGCCGCTCTCCTGGAGGAGCAGGCTCTCGGGTCCGGAGCAGGCGGAGACGAGCGTCGCAGGCAGCAGGGTCGCGGGCAGCGCGCTCGGGCCGAACAGGCACACCGAGTCGGCGTGCACGACGATGTGGCGTGGGCTCCTCTCGCCCGGGCCGACGAGCAGGCGCAGCGCGGCGTAGATGCTGATCTCCCCAACGTCGAGCCGCAGCCCGAGCTGGATTGCGCTGCGACCGAAGCGCACCGTCGGTGCGTGCAGCCCGAAGCGCGCCATCTTGGGGCGCCGCTCGAGCCACGCCGCGAGCGCCGCCGGATCGAGCTCGACGTCGAGACCCGCCAGATCGCAGTAGCGCGACTGGAACTGGCGCGGATCGGCGGACATCTCGAACGGAAAGCGAAGCCGCGGCACGTCGAGATCGAGGCGCGGCACGACCACCATCCCGAGGCGCGAGGGCTCGCGCAGCCCGAGCCGGGCCCGCCCTTCGTGGTATCGCAGATGGAAGTCGACCGCCGACACGGGCGGGCACTATATCACGCGCGGCGCTGGCGCGCGCAGCAATGGCGAGGGGGCGGGCGGCCCGCCTGGGCAGGTGGTTGGTCAGGGCTTGGCGAGGCGGTCGCAGGTATACTCCGGCGCGCTTGCCGATCCTCGCCTACGTCTATCCGGGCTGGCATCCGCTCGCCGAGCGGGACGAGAGCTTCTACCCAGGCTTCACCGAGTGGGATCTGGTCGAGGCGACCCGGCCGCGCTTCGCGGGCCACCGGCAGCCCCGCCTGCCGGCGCTCGGACGCTACGACGATCGCGATCCGCTCGCCGTCGCGCAGCGGCTCGGGCTGGCGCTCGCCCACGGCGTCGATGGCTTCGTGTTCGGCCACTTCTGGTGTCGCGGCAAGCGCGTCTTCGAGGCGGCGCTCGACGAGGGCTTCCTCGCGGGGCCGCTCGGGGCGTCCGCGCCCTTCGCCCTGATGTGGGCGAACCGGATGCCGCGCCGGGTCTTGCCGGTGCGGCGCGCCGACCTGCCGGTGATCGATCCCACCCGCCTCGTGGCGACGGACATCGCGGACTTCGGCGCGATGTTCGAGCTGCTGTGCGCCCGGTACTTCTCCCGCCCGAACTACCTCCGGCTCGACGGCCGCGTCTACTTCTCGATCTTCGACTCGACCTACTTCCTCAAGGAGCTGGGGCCGGACGGCGCGCGCGAGGCGATCGAGCGCGCCCGCCACGTCGTCGCCGCCGCCGGTCTCGGGGCGCTGCACCTGGCGGCGATCGAGCCGCAAGCGGCGCTGCTCGCCGAGCTCGCCGCCATCGGCTTTGACAGCGTCACGCACTACGTCCTGCTCCCCTACTGGAAGGGCCCCTTCCTGCAGGACTACCGCGCGACCGCCGCGGCGCGGGCCGCCGAGTGGTCGACCTTCGCGCCGGCGACGGGCCTGCCCTACTTCCCGTCGGTTTCGCCCGGCTGGGACGCCTCGCCGCGCGGCGCAGACTTCGGCGACAAGCGCCCCGACAAGTACCCATGGTGGCCGATCGTCGTCGGCGAGTCGCCCGCGGCGTTCGCCGAGGCGCTCGCAGCAGCCCTCCGCTTCGTCGGTGACGCGAGCCGTCCGGTGTTCGTCGCGTCGCTCAACGAGTGGAGCGAAGGGCACTACCTCGAGCCGGATCTGCAGCACGGCAACGGGTGGCTCGAGGCGGTCCTGGCAGCGCGCCGCGCCGCCGGCTGGTAGGGCGGGCGCGCTCGGATCAGGCGATGGCGCCGCGACGGGCGAGCTGCGCGAACTCCCGCAGGCGCTCGTCGACGTTGCGCGCGAGGAAGGAGTCGATCGCCGTCTCGATGAGGTGGAGCCGCGCGTGTCCCGCGACCTGCTGCCGCAGGTGGCCGAGGCCGTGCAGCGCGGCGTGCTGGCAGTGCCGGTTGGGCAGGCGCAGCAGGCGCTCCATCGTCGACAAGCAGCGATCGAGCCGGAGGAGCTGCAGCGGCTGATCGGCGCGGTTGAAGAAGAAGTCGAACGCCATCTCGGCCGCGTCGAGCTCGACGGTGCGCGCTCCGTCGAGGGTGCGGGCGAAGCGACGCTCGAAGAGCTGCGCGACCTCACCGAGCAGCGCCTCGGCGCGGTAGAGGTCCACCGACGTCGTCAGATCGGCGGCCAGCCACAGCAGGTTCCACAGCGCTCGCCCCTCGATCGCCTCGGTGGTGGAGGCCGCGGTGCCGATGGCGCCGCACACCTCGTCGGCCAGCTCGGCCGCGTTGCTCGGGCCGCCGATGACCAGATCGCACGCCGCCTCGGCGGTCGCGCAGCGATGGAGCAGGGTGGTCTTGTAGGCAGCCGCGACGGCGGAGGCTGCTTCGCTCAAGTCTTGGTCTCGCTGCACAGCGCGTCGAGCTCACTCTGGCCAGCGAGGATCTCGACGAAGCGAGCGCCGAGCCGCATCTCCTTGCGCCAGACGACGCAGCCGCGCGCCCGCACCTCGCGGCCGAACGGCAGCTCGATGCGCACCTCGATCTCGCTGTTGGGGGCGAACGGCAGCGGCGCGCCGACGGAGAGTCCGCCCAGAGAGATGTCGTGCATGCGCAGGTAGGCGGTGTGGACCGAGTCGGAGATCCAGCAGCGCGCGGTCGTCAGGTGCCGCGGGTGCTGTCGGCGCTGCGTGCCACTCGGGCCCGAGCCTTCGGCGGGAGCGGGGGCCTCGCGACCCTCACTCTCTGCCGTCTCTTCGGGCTCGAACACCACGGGCGGGAAAGTCACGGTAACAGGCTCCCTGTAATCGGCACAACTTTACCATCATTTAGCAGGAAGGTTCCAGTAGGGATTACATCCATGCGCAGGTCGCCGTCGCTGTCTTTCAGTGTGGCGGTAATCGACAGGCGAAGCGGTGGGCCGGCGGCGAACACTCCGTCGAGGGCGGGCGCGAGCCGCCCGGGGAGGCGCGCGCAGGCCGCCTCGACCGCCGTCGCACAATCGGGGACCATCTCGCACAGCGTCGCGGCGATCGCGGCGCACCCGGTGGCGTCGTTGCTCTGCGCCGCGTCGAGCAGCACCGCCACGAGCGCCCGTCCGTCCGGCACGCCGCCGCCAGCCAGCGACGGGAAGTGATCGCCCATCGAGGCGGCGAGCGCGACGCCCCACAGAAAGGGCAGCCCGAGCGGCAGGTCGTGCACGCTCGACGTCAGCGCGTCGCCCTGGCGCGCGAGCGAGAGCGGCACGGCGCCAGCGAACCAGCCGCTCTGAAGCAGGTTCAGCTCGACCGGATCGCCGCTCGCGAGGACGAGCTTGATCGCGGTGGCGCGGTGGCTGCCCGCCAGCGTGTCGCCGTCGAGCGGGTCGCACTCGAGCGCGGTCGTGAGCCGGGCGCGCTCGGCGAGGCTCTCGAGATCGGCGACGACGGCGCGCAGGGCGGCGCTCGTGCCGCTGCCGAGAAGCTGCGCCAGCGACTGGTCCGGGGAGGCGACGTCGGGGCGGCAGCCGGCGACGGGCGCTTGGCGCTCGGCGGCCAGCGTCGCTGCCAGGGCCGCGTCGTCGCCGCCGAGCTCGTCGAGCAGCTCGTCGAGGAGCTGCTCGGCCGGATCGAGCGGGCAGTGCACCAGATCCCGGTAGGGCGCCAGCCGCTCGAGCTGGCTGTCCGACGAGACGAGCTCACCGGTCAGCGCGAAGCGACCGGCGATCGTCGGCACGATCGGCGTCAGCTGCAGAGACAGCGACGGCACCGAGGCGCCCGCCGAGAGCTGCGCGGCGAACACCTGGATCGGCAGGTCGACGCAGCCCCAGCCGAGGATCTCGCCGGCGGCGCCATCGACGCGCCCGACGAGCGCGTAGGTCTGGGCGAGCAGGTTGCGGAACTCGAGCACGGGCGCGGCGGCGCCGATCACGGCTTGCAGCTGTCGCAGCGCCTGATCGGGCACGGGCTGCGGGCGCAGGCTCGCGCAGGTCCGATCCATGTAGAGCAGGGCGCGCGCCGTCGTCGCGCTGACGCCGGTCGGAGGGACGAGGGCGACGTCGAACGCGAGCAGCTGGTTCTTCGAGACGCTGACGCCGAACTCGATGGACGCGGCGATGTTGCTGGTCACGGCGACGCGAAAGATCGCCTCGAGCTGGCCGGCGGCGAGGTCGACCGAGGCGTAGCCCTGCTCGTCGGTGAGGGCGCGATCGGAGGCGAGCGTCGAGCCCCTGGGATCGCCGAAGATCGAGAAGCGCAGCTCCTGGCCGGCCACCGGCTCGTAGGTCTGGCCAGGGCGGCCGAGGCGCACCTTGAGCGTCACGCGCTCGCCGTAGCGCAGGCCGACCTGTCCGTCGACGGGCTCGACCGTGCTGAGCGAGGCGGCGGCGGGCGGCGCCATGTCGACCGCGTCGTGGGGCTCGCAGCCTGCGACGAGCGCCCCGAGCGCACCGAGCGCGACGAGCGCTCGGCGTGCGACGCCACACGATCGCAGGCGGATCATCGCCCGGAGCATACCACCAAGACGGGCGGGCATCACGCGCGGGGCGCTGTGGTACAAGCGCAGGCGATGGCCGAGTTCACGCATCTGCACTTGCACTCCCAGTACTCGCTGCTCGACGGAGCGATCCGCCTGTCCGACCTCTTCCCGACGGTGAAGAAGTACGGCATGGACACCGTGGCGCTCACCGACCACGGCAACATGTACGGCATCATCGACTTCTACAAGAAGGCCAAGGAGCACGGCGTCAAGCCGATCTTCGGCTGCGAGACGTACATCTGCGACGATCGCAACGACAAGACCGAGCGCAAGAACTTCCACCTCATCCTGCTCGCCAAGAACGACGCGGGCTATCGCAACCTGCAGTACCTCAACTCGATGGGGTTCTTGGAGGGCTTCTACTACAACCCGCGCATCGACAAGCAGCTCCTGCGCGATCACAACCACGGCCTCATCGGGCTGTCGGCGTGCTTGGGCGGCGAGATCGCGCAGGTCTTGATGAAGCAGGGCTACGAGCGCGCCAAGGACAAGGCGCTCGAGTACAAGCACCTCTTCGAGGACGACAGCTTCTACCTCGAGGTCCAGCCCAATGGCCTCAAGGAGCAGGAGGAGGTCAACGAGACGTGGAAGAAGCTGTCGCGCGAGACGGGCATCCCGCTCGTCGCGACGGGCGACTGCCACTACGTCAATCGCGCCGACTGGAAGTCACACAACATCCTGATGTGCATCCAGCAGGGCAAGACCATCCACGACAAGGGCAAGCTCGAGCACGAGGTCGACGCCTACTACATCCAGCCGCCGTCGGAGTTCAACGCCAAGTTCGCCGACATCCCCGAGGCGCTCGAGAACACCGTCAAGATCGCCAAGCAGTGCAACGTCAAGCTCGACCTCGGCAAGACGTACCTGCCGACCTACAAGGTGCCGGACGGCTACGACCTCGACTCGTTCGTCAAGAAGGTCGCCGCCGACGGGCTCGAGCAGCGCTTCGCGGAGTTCGCCGCAGTCGGCAAGAAGTTCGATCCCGATCAGTACCGCGAGCGGCTGCGCATCGAGGGCGACGTCATCGTCAAGATGGGCTTCTCGGGCTACTTCTTGATCGTCTGGGACTTCATCAACCAGGCCAAGAAGATCGGCGTCCCCGTCGGGCCGGGTCGCGGCTCGGGCGCCGGCTCGCTGGTCGC
>CAZPEY010000165.1:0-9885 GCA_964585665.1 uncultured Polyangiaceae bacterium
GCGCCCCGGCAAGCGGCTGGCGCTCGGCTCGGTCGGCGAGCCGATCCCCGGCGTCGAGATCAAGATCAAGGATCCGGACGCCAACGGCGTCGGCGAGGTGATCGCGCAGGGCCCGAACGTGATGCGCGGCTACTACGAGAACCCGGAGGCCACGGCCGAGACGATCAAGGACGGCTGGCTGCACACCGGCGATCTCGGCCGCCTCGACGAGGACGGGCGCCTCTACATCGTCGGGCGACGCAAGGAGATGATCCTCGGCGCGTCGGGCGAGAACATCTACCCGGACGAACTCGAAGAGCTCTACCAGGGCCACACGCTGGTCAAGGAGCTGTCGGTCGTTGGCCTGCCGTCGAGCGGCGGCGGCGAGACCGTGGCGATGCTGGTGCGCATCGACGACACCGTCCAGCAGGCCGAGGGCAAGAGCCGCGGCGAGCAGGAGGCGCTGCTCCACGATCACTTCGCCAAGGTGTCGGCCAAGCTGCCGGCGTGGAAGCGCGTCAAGATCGTCCACTTCACCGAGCGGGAGCTGCCCCGCACCACGACGCGCAAGGTCAAGCGCCGGGTCGTCGTCGAGGAGATCCAGCGCCTCGAGCGGCTCGCCAAGCAGGCGCACGAGCCGCTCGCGGCCGCGCACAAGAGCGACGACAGCGGCAGCCGCCGCCGCTGGCTCGCCGAGCTCGCGGCCGTGGTCTCGAACAAGAAGGTCGACGAGGTGCTGGGCAAGGCGCGCCTCTCCGAGCTCGGCTTCGACTCGCTGATGTACGCCGAGCTCGGCTCGGCGCTGTCCGCCGCTGGCGTCAACGTCCCCGAGGCCACCGACGTCAACGATCTCGGGACGCTCGACGATCTCGAGCGCGCCGTGGCCAGGTGGGGGCACAAGCCGCGCGCCGCCGCGCCGCGCCCGACGGTGGTCCACGCCAACGGCGTCGCCTCGGGCGAGATCGCGGTGCCCGGGCCGGTCGCCTCGCTGGGGCGCCGCCTCATCGACGGCTTCCAGAGCCTGACCTTCGGCGAGCTCTTCCACAGCGAGGTGCTCGGCGCGTCCAACATCCCGCACGATCGCTCGTTCCTCGTCGTCTCGAACCACGCCAGCCACCTCGACATGGGCCTCATCAAGCACGCGCTCGGCGAGTGGGGGCCGCGCCTCGTCTCCGTCGCGGCCAAGGACTACTTCTTCGACAACCCGCTCAAGCGCGCCTGGTTCGAGAACTTCACCAACCTGGTGCCGATGGATCGGCACGGCTCGCTCCGCGAGTCGCTGCGCCTCGCCGGGCAGGTGATCGAGGATGGGCACATCCTGCTCATCTTCCCGGAGGGCACGCGCTCGACGGACGGCGTCATGACCGACTTCAAGCCGTCGATCGGCTACCTGGCGCTGCACCACAAGCGCGACATCTTGCCGCTCTACCTCGACGGCACGTACGAGGCGCTGCCCAAGGGCGGGCTGTGGCCACAGCAGCGCAAGATCACCGCGCACATTGGTCCGCCGCTGCGCTATGCGGCAATGATCGAGGCGACGCGTGGACTGTCGCGCTCGGAGGCGTACCGTGAGGTGGCGCGCCTCTCCGAGGATGCGGTGCGGCAGCTCGCACCCGTTGGCAGCCCGAATCGTCGCGCCGCGCAACCGAGCGTCCGGCAGCGGTTCGGCGCCGAGACCATCATGCAGACGGAGTCGTAGACGTGGCTGCCCCCTCGCGAATCGTCGTCACCGGCGGCACCGGGTTTCTCGGCCAGCACCTCTGCCAGGCGCTCGTCGCCGCCGGCCACACCGTGCGGGTGGTCGCGCGCGGCGCCCTGCCGCGCACGCTCGGCAAGCTCCCGCTCGAGCGCCACGAGCTCGATCTGTCCAAGGCCTCGATCGACGACCTCGAGCGGGCGCTCGATGGCGCGACCGATCTCATCCACGCCGCCGGCTTCGTGTCGCGCGCCCCCGCCGACGGCCCGCGCATGATGCGCCTGCACGTCGATGGCACCCGCCAGCTCCTGGCAGCGGTCGATCGCAGCGCCGTCCGCAACGTCGTGCTGGTCTCGACCTCCGGCACGATCGCGGTCAGCCGCACGCCGACGCCGCTGCTCGATGAGAGCGCGCCGGCGCCGATCGAGCTGGTCGGCGCCTGGCCCTACTACCTCTCGAAGATCTACGAAGAGCGGCTCTTCCAGAGCTGGGCCAAGCGCGCCGGGCGCCGCACCGTCATCGTCAACCCGTCGCTGCTCCTCGGGCCTGGCGACGACCGCAACTCGTCGACGACCGACATCTTCAACATCCTGCGCGGCAAGATCCCGGTGGTGCCAAAGGGCGGCCTGTCGTTCGTCGACGCGCGCGACGCTGCGGCCGTGGTGATGCGCGCGCTCGCGGACGGCGAGGACGGCCAGCGCTACCTGGTCGGCGCGGTCAACTGGACCTTCGAAGAGTTCCTCGGGCGTACGGCACGCCTCGCCAAGGTCGAGCCGCCGCGCCTCCAGCTGCCGACCAAGCTCGTGTCGCGCGCGACGCGCCTCCTCGAGCACGCCTACGACTTCGCCGGCCGCACCGCGCCGTTCGACTCGGTCTCGGTCGCGATGAGCGACCTCTACTGGTACACGAACAGCGCCCGCGCCGCGGAGCGCCTCGGCTTCTCACCGCGCGACCCGCAGGAGACGCTCGACGAGACGATCTCCGACGTCCGGCGCCGCATGCTATAGTTTCCCCGCGTGGGGGATTTCTTTCGCGGTGCAGCAATCTTCGCCCGAGCGCTCGGCCTGGCCTGGGGCCGCGCCCGCCTGCGCAACCTGATCCTCGCCCCGACCCTGCTCGTCGTCCTCGGCACGCTCGGCGGCGCGCGACCGCTCTACCACGCGCTCGACCGCGTCGCCCACGATCGTCTCCACGTCCACGCCGGCTGGCTGGGCGCGCTCCTCTCGGTCGGTGTCTTCTTGCTGGCGATGGTGCTGCTCTACCTCGTCTTCATCATCGGCACCGCGCTGCTGCTCGCGCCGCTCGGTGGCACGCTCGCCGAGCGCACCGAGGCCGAGCTCGGCCGCCCCGCACCGCCAGCCGTGCCGCTCTCGCAGACGATCAAGGAGGCGCTGCTCGGCCTCGCCCACACCCTGCTCGCCGCGGCGCTCTTCGTCCTGACGCTCGTGCCGCTCGTCGTCCTCAACTGGCTGGTGCCGCTGCTGGCGCCGCTGGTCGCGATCCAGACCGCGCTGTTCTTGGCCTACGACGGGCTCGATCCGACGCTGTCGCGCGGCGGCCGCCGCTTCGCCGACAAGTGGCGCTTCCTCCGCGCGCACTTCGGCTACTGCGTGGGCTTCGGACTTGCGGCCGCGCTGTTCCTCGCCATTCCGATCCTCAACCTCTTCGCCACGCCGGTCGTCGCCATCGGTGGCACCATGCTCTTCCACGCCATCATCGACGCCGAGCCCGCCGCCCAGCCAGCGCAAGGAAGGCCCCAGCCATGACCGAACCGCCTCGCGATCGCATCGCCGGCTTCTTCGCCGAGAAGACGCCGCGGCGCCTGCTGCTCCTGTCCCTCTTCCTCGGCGGCCTGGTGCTGTTTCGCGGCCTGCTCATCCTGCTCGTGTTCTTCGTCATCTTCGAGCGCGGCTTCGAGTGGCTCTCCAGCCTGCTCCGCCAGCGCTTTCGGATGAAGCGCAAGCTCGCCCTGGCGATCTGCATCCTGACCTTCTTGTCGCTGGTAGGCGGCGGCGCCACCGTCGGCATCGGACGCCTGGTCCGGCTCGCCCTCGAGCTCAAGGAGACGCTCCCCGAGCGCATCGCGGCGATCCAGCAGCTCCCGCTCTACGAGAAGGCGCGCGAGCACGTCGACAACCTCGACAAGATCGTCGAAGGCGCGCGCCACTATGCAGCGGGCCTGCTCGGCTATGTCTCGACCGCGGGACACATCGCGCTCTACGCCCTCATCGGCTTCATCCTCGCCCTGGTGTTCCTGCTCGATCGCGAGGTGCTGCACGACTTCGGCCGCCAGATCGACCAGCGATCGATCCTTGGCACGCTCCTGCGCTGGCTGAGCCACGTCGCCGACGCAATGTTCGTCACGGTGCAGTTTCAGCTCGTCGTCGCGGCCTGCAACGCCGTCTTGACGATCCCGGTGCTGCTGCTGGTCGGGGTCAAGCACGTCCCCAGCCTGGCCGTCCTGATCTTCGTCAGCGGCATGGTGCCCGTCGTCGGCAACTTCGTCTCCGGCGCGATCTTGTCGGTGCTCGCCTATCAAGCCTCGGGCTGGATCGGCGTCGTGCTGTTCATCGTGCTCACCTTCATCCTGCACAAGCTCGAGTCGTTCTATCTCAACCCGCGCCTCGCCGCGCGCCACGTCCGGCTGCCCGGCTTCGTGCTGATCGTCTCGTTGCTGTGCTGGGAGCACGTCCTCGGCTTCATCGGCCTCTTCGTCAGCTTCCCGTTCCTGTTCGTCACGCTGCGCATCGCGCACGAGTGGCGACGGGAAGACCAGGGGCTCCCGCCGGTCGATGACACCGAGCCCGACGATCTGACCGGCAAGACCCCCGCCGCCGCGGCCGCGACCACGCCCCCCACCTCGCCCCCGGTCCCCGACGCGGCGCCCCCCGCACAATCCGTCCCCCCCACGCCCTAGCCTCGCCCTCCACGCCCGCTCGCGAACTCTGCACGCGCGCACGGCTCGTCTTCACGGCGGCAAGACTGTGTGCCCACGGAGGGTGGAGCTGTGGCCTCTCCCCTCGCGGAGTTACTTTGTCAGGAGCACGATCGACCCTGCCCGTGGCACACCCGTGGTCGGGTGACGGAGCGAGGGGAGAGGCCACAGCTTCTCCCGGCGCGCCGATCACCGAGCACGAGCGGCGAGCTACAGCTTGGGCTGGATCCCCATCTCGACGAGCAGGTGATCGGCGCCGTCGATCGCGTCCATCATCCACAGCATGTAGCGCGCGTCGACCGAGATGGTGCGCGTCGTCTGGGCGTTCCAGACCACGTCGGAGGCGACCCCCTCGATGGTGCCGTCGAACGCGAGGCCGACCAGCTCGCCCTTGCCGTTGAGCGTCGGCGAGCCCGAGTTGCCGCCGGTGATGTCGAGGTCCGAGAGGAAGTCGACGGGCAGCTCGCCGCCGAGCGCTGGATCGGCGTACGGGCCGTAGCGGTGCTGCGCGATCGCGTCGAGGACGGCCTTGGGCGCGTCGAACGGCTCCTTGCCGGTGTTCTTGGCGGGGATCTCGGCGGCGGCGGTGAACGGCCGGTCGGCGGCCGCCTGGCTCTCCGGCTTCCACGACCGCACCGTCCCGTAGGTGATGCGCAGCGTCGCGTTGGCGTCGGGGGCGAGCACGCCACCTCGGACCGCGCGCATGGCCGCTGCGTAGTGCGGCGCGACCAGCAGGAGCTCGCCCTGCCGCGCGTCCTGCTTCTTCTCCTCGGCGAGGAAGATCGGCCAGACGCGCAGCGCTGCCTGCACGAACGGATCCTTCTGCGCGGCCAGCTCGGCCTTGGTCCCCTTCTCGAGGAGCTGGAGGCGGAGCTTCTCGTCCTCGAGCGGCGAGCCGGCGTACCAGCGGTCAAGGATCTTGTCGATCGCCGCGGCGTCGAGCTTCGCGGTGGGCTTCTCTCCGAGGAGCACCGGCAGCCAGGCGCGCTCGGCGGCGGGGAGCTGCAGCGCCCGGTGCAGCGTCAGGCGCAGGGTCGCGCGATCGAGCGCGCGATCGTACTGCTTGGCGAACTGCTTTTGCGCCGCCATCGCGCGCGGCAGGTCGCGCTCCTGATAGCCGGGGCGGCGCTCGGCGTTCGGCTTGGCGCGCTCCTCGGCCCAGCGCACGAGCTGCAGCGCGGTCGACAGCAGGCGCGAACCCTGAAGCGCGAGGCTGCGATCGAGATCGGTTCGTGCGGTGCGCCGCCGGTCCGCCTCGATCTGCCGCAGGCGTGCGATCGCCGCCTGCTGCTCTTTGTGCTCGGGCTGCGCCGCCCACGCGTCGATCTGCGCCTCGAGCGCGTCCTTCTGCTTGAGCAGATCGCCGCTCGTCAGCCCCTTCAAGACGCCCTCGTTGAGCTCGAGGCCGTTCTGCACGCCCTGCTTCTGCACCCCCGCCTTGATCGCGGTCTCGCCGCCCCCTTTGACGAAGCCCTCGAGCAGCGCGTACCGCTCCTTGAGATAGGCGATGTAGTAGGGCAACCGCCAGTCGACGTCGTGATGCGTCTCGGCCGCCGTCTCGGTGCGGTGGGTCGCGCCCGGGTAGCCGGTGATCATCACGAAGTCGCCCGCCTTGACGCCCTCGGCCGACACGCGCAGAAAGTGCTTGGGGCGATACGGCACGTTGTCCTTCGAGAAGTCGGCGGGCTTGCCGTCCTTGCCGACGTAGGCGCGATAGAAGGAGAAGTCGCCGGTGTGGCGCGGCCACGCCCAGTTGTCGACCTCGCCGCCGTAGTTGCCGACGGAGCGCTTCGGGACGTAGACGAGGCGCACGTCGCGGATCTCGAGGTTCTCGATGAGCACGTACTGCTCGCCGCGGAAGAAGCCGGACACCTGGCAGCGCAGGCCGGGTCGATCCTTCTCGCAGTCGGCGATGAGCTGCTTGGTGCGGCGCTCGAGCTCGTTCTTGCGCTCGATCGGATCTGCGATCTTGGCGAGGCCGTCGCGCACCTTGGCGGTGACGTCGGTGAACGCCTGGGCGACGAGCAGCCGCTGGGCGGGGCCAGCGGAGCGCTCGTCGGCGCGCGTCTTGGCGAGGAAGCCGTTCTCGACGAGGTTGTCGGTCGGCGTCGAGTTGAGCTGCAGCGCGCCCTGCACGCAGTGGTGGTTGGTGACGACGAGGCCGTCGGGCGAGACGAACGAGGCGGTGCAGCCGCCGAGGAAGATCACCGCGCCGAGCGGCGCCGCGAGCGGATCGGCCAGCTGCGTCGCGGGGAGCGCGACGCCGAGCTTCGAGAAGGCGGCGACGTGCTCGGGCAGCGTCATTTGCTGCGGCATCCACATCCCACCCGGGTTCGAGAACTGGCGACGGGCGGCGAGGGCCGGATCGACCGGCGGGGCGGACCTCGCAGGCGGCGCGGCGACGGCGGGCGCGGCCTGCGGGGCGGGCTTGGGCGCCGGCGATGCACAGCCAGCGACGAGCGCGATCGACAAGAGGGCACAGGGGGCAAGACGCATCATGCCCGCCACATACTACGAACCGCGGGGCGCCGGCTACCCGCGCCGGCGGCGACGCAGCGCGAGCGCGGCGAGGAGCAGCAGCGTCGTCGAGGACGGCGCGTCCGGCCCAATGCTGCAGCCGTCCGGCGAGCGGCGCGGCGCGACGAGCTCGTCGGCGATCCAGGCGAGGTTCTGATCGACGCGCGTATGCACCGAGGTGCCGCCACAGGGCGTGCCGTCGGGGCCGTTGTTGGACAGCGCGACGATGCCGAGGAGCTGCTCACCGCTGCCGTCGAGATCGCCGAGCACCGCGCCGCCCGAGTCGCCGTGGCAGGTGCCCGGGGAGGCGGGCGTCTCGAAGCTGCGCGTGGACAGGGCGCCGAGCGTCGTCGTCGCCTGCCGGCGGACCTCACCGTCGTCGACGGAGGTGCCGGTCGTGCCATAGCCGACCAGCCGCAGCGAGCGCCCGACGTCCGTCGCTGTGAGCGCGCGGGTCGGCAGCGGTACGAGGTCGTTCGACACGTCGTGATCGAAGCGCACGACCGCCAGATCGTCGGTGTCGGTCACCCGGGTGTCGAACGCCGGGTGGGTCGTGAAGCTCACGGCGCTGATCGGCGGCTCTCCCGATGGCGCCGAGGCGGGGATCTCACGCCGCGACAGCGAGACGTACTCGACCGGCACGCCGAAGCTGAGAAAGCAGTGCGCGGCGGTGAGCGCCGCCCGCGGCGTCACGAACACCACCGAGCAGTAGCCGAGGAGCCCGACGCGGAGGTTCCACAGCCGGAGCTCGCCCACGGCCGCGTCGGTAGGCGCGGCGCTCCCCGCGGTGATCGCCTGTCCCCGCGCGCCCAGGCCGGGCTCGGAGCAGGCCACCAGCGCCGGCAGCAGGCCCAAGAGGACACACGATCGCCCCATCGGGGTGACCGATACCACACCGCCTCGTCAGGCGGGGCGGCAAGCCGCGTGCTATCCTGTAGGTCGCTCGATGCGTCCGGTTGTCGCTCTGATCTTGTGCTGGCTTGGCTACTTCGGTGCGCTCGGGCTGTTCTTCCCCTTTTTGTCAATCTACTTGACCAATGAGCTCGGGCTCTCGCCGCACGCCGCGACGAGCTGGTTCGCGCTCATGCCGGCGATGACATTGGTGGTGCCGCCGGTGATCGGCCTCGTCGCCGACGCGGAGCGCGCCCGCGCCTGGCTGCTGCGCGGCTGCGCGCTGGCCTCGGCGATCGGCTTCGCCGCCTTCCTGTCGTGGCGCGGCCGGCTCGATTCGACGGCGTGGCTGATCGTCGGCGCCGGCTTTCTCCTGTTCGCCGCGTGCCGCGCGCCGATGACCTCGCTGCTCGACGCGATCGCCTTCGAGATCGCCGACAAGCTCGGCACGCACTACGGGCGGCTGCGCCTCTGGGGCTCGATCGGCTTTGCGCTGGCGGTGTGGGGTGGGGCGCGGCTCGTCGATCACACCGGGCTGCCGCCGCTGTTCGTCACCGGCGCGGCGCTGCTCTTCGTCGTCGCCGGGGCGAGCTGGCTCCTGCCGGCGCCGCACCTCCAGCGCCGGCAGGGCACGCTCCGGCTGTTTCGGCTGCTGCTCGCCGAGCGGCGGACGCGCCTCCTCGTGGCGACGATCTTCGTCTCGCACATCGCCGGCTCCTCCTACGACTCGACGTTCTCGATGCACGTCGTCAGCCTCGGCTTCCCGCGCAGCACCGCGGCGCTGCTGTGGGCGATCGGCGTCGGCGCCGAGATCGGCGTGCTGCTCGCCTCCGATCGGATCATCCGGCGGGTCGGCACCGAGCGGCTGCTGGCGCTGGCGCTCGTCGTCGCGGCGGGGCGCTGGGCCTTGACCGCAGCGGCGACCAGCCTGCCGTGGCTGTACGTGGCGCAGCCGCTGCACGGCATCAGCTTCGGCCTCTATTATGTGGTGTGCGCGCGGGCGATGCGCGGCCTCGGGCCGGAGCTGCCGACGGCGACGCAGGGGTTGCTCGCGTCGTCCTTCGGCCTGGGCGGGGTGGTCGGCATGGTGATGTCGGGGCGATTGTTCGAGCTGGGCGGCGGCCGGCTGGTGTTCTCCGTCGCGGCGGGGCTGGCGCTCGTCGCTGCCGCCCTGGCCGGCTGGTTCGTGGTAGAGGATCGGGCGGCGCATGCAGACGGACCCGAGGGCCAAGACGCGATCGATCCGGCGGCTCGAAGTCAAGGTACTTGACTTTCTGGCCGCGCGGCCCGCGCAGCGATTGCTGGTCGCGTGCTCGGGCGGGCCGGACTCGCTGGCGCTGCTCGATGTGCTGATCTCGCTGCGCGCGCGGCTCGGGATCGAGGTCGCCGCAGCGACGGTCGATCACGGCCTGCGCCCGGCCAGTCGCGACGAGTCCGAGGGCGTGCTGGCGTTCTGCGCGGCCCGCGACGTGCCGGCGCGGCTGCTGCCGCTCGACCTCGGCAAGGCGACGCCGGCCGTCGCCCGGCAGGCGCGGTACGCGGCGCTGCTCGACGAGGCGCGTCGGATCGGGGCGGACGGCGTCGCGGTCGCGCACACGGCGGACGATCAGCTCGAGACGCTGCTCGATCACCTGATCCGAGGGGCCGGGCTGCGCGGCCTGGCCGGGATGGCGCCGAGCCGCTCGCTCGGGGAGGGCGTCGCGCTGCTGCGGCCGCTCCTCGGCGTCGAGCGCCGCGAGATCGTCGCCTACGTGATCGCGCGCGGGCTGCAACCCGTCGAGGATCCGAGCAATCGCGATCTCGGCTATCGCAGGGCGCGCCTGCGCCACGAGGTCGTCGCGCTGCTCCGCCGCGAGCGCGCCGACCT
>CAZPEY010000165.1:9985-12088 GCA_964585665.1 uncultured Polyangiaceae bacterium
TCCCCGTCGCTGCAGGCGCGCGTCGCGGCGGTCGCGCAGCGCTGGCGCCCGTGGCAGCGCGGCGATCGCATCCTGCTGCGTCGCCACCGGCGCCTGCTCTCCGATCTGTTCATCGACGCGAAGCTGCCGCGCCTGGCGCGCGCGCGGGTGCGAGTGCTGGAAGCGGCGACGGGCAGCGACGGCGGCTTCGAGATCTGGGCGATCGCGGTGCCCGCCGACGCCGGCGGGCGCTTGCCGCCGGTCGTCGAGCGCGACGTCGAGGGCGAACCTACTCGACGGTGAACTGCACCGACCCGAGCTGCTGCTCGCCCTGCAGCACGTCGACGACGTAGCTGCCTGCCTTGGGGCTCTGCATCCGCGAGTTGGTGCGCCAGCGCTTCGACTGGACGTCGAGCTTGGCGCGGAAGATCTCCTTGCCGTCCTTCTTCCAGACGTGATCGATCTGCTGGCCCTCGGCGCCCTCGATCTTCGACCAGACGTAGATGCGCTCGCCGGCCTTGAACTGCTTGGCCTCCCCGACGGGCTCTCTGGCCTCGATCGAGGTCGCGGCCTTGACGACGGCGCTGGTGGCGGGCGCCTCCTCGGCGACAGCGAACGGAGCAACCGAGAGCGCGAGGGCGGCGGCGGTGTAGGCGAGGATGGTCTTCATGATCGTGGTCTCCTGTTCCAGTGAGGGGGCTTGGTTCCCTGCTTCTGGAGAGGAGACGGACGCCGAAAAAATTGTCGCGCGAGAATCGAAAGAATTATTCGCCGCCGTCGCGAATGAGGCGGTGCAGGGCGGCGAGCGTGGCGGTGCGCTCGGCCATCCGCGCGGTGAGGCAGGCGCTGTCCTCGCCGCAGCGGTGGCGCTCGCCGAGCCACGCGGTCTGCTCGCTCGACAGCGTCGCGGCGCTCGGCACGACGCGGTTGCGCCCGGCCTCGTCGACGAGGCCCGTGCGCCCGTCGGGCAGGCGGCGAAGACGCGGCTGCGCCGCAGCGAGATCCTCGAGCACCGCCTGGTAGTGGGCGGCGAGCGCGCCGGCCGCGCTGGCGAGAGCTGGGCTGCGGCAGATCGCCTTGGCGTCGGGGGAGACCGCCTTGTTGCAGTCGACAACCGCGATCCGCGGCTGGCCCGTCGTCCCCCGATCCGTCAAGCGCTCGAGGAGGCAGCGCTCGTCGCCGCGGCAGGCGAGGAGCGCCGTCTGCAGCTCGCCGTCGGGGCGCTCCGAGCCGCGCAGCGCCGCGAAGGCGCGAACCGCGGCCTGTCGCATCGTCACCGTCGGTGAGTCGCACAGGGTCGGGCTCGCGGCGCGCCCCCAGTAGACGGCGCAGTCGACCATCGCGATGGGCTGGGAGGGCGGCGCCGTTGCACCCGCAGCGCCGACGGGAGGCTGCCCGAGGCGGGGCGCCGCTTGCCGGACCGCGAGCAGGCGAGGCAGCTCGATCGCGAGGCCGATCGCGCCGAGCAGGAGCAGCAGGGCCGCGCCGAGATAGCGTCGGCGACGCCCTCGGGCCGCCGGGCCGAGCTCACTGCCAGGCGGGGCGGTCGAGGGCAGGGCCGACGCCTCAACGGGGGCCGCAGGCTGTGGCGGCGCCGACGCCTCCGAGCCCCCGCGCTCGTCGAGGCTGGCGAGCCGCCCGAGCACGCGGATCGCCTCGCCGAGGTCGTTGCTCCGCGCCGCGAGCTCGACGGTGAGCATGCGCTCGACCAGCTCCACCAGCTCTCCAGGCAGGTTCGGAACGAGCTGGCCGAGCGGGGCGCGCTCGCCGCGCGTGATGCGCTCGAAGTACTGGCCGAGACGCCGCTCGCGGAACGGCCGCTGCCCGGCGAGGCACTCGTAGAGGATCACGCCGAAGGCCCAGACGTCGACCCGCCGATCGACCGCCTCGCCGCGGAGCTGCTCGGGCGCCATGTAGGGCGGCGTGCCGACGACCTCGCCAGTCTCGGTCAACGTCGACGGGCTGGCGGCTTCGGAGTCGGGGAGGGCGCCGCTCGGGGCCGCAGCCCGGCTCGGCTCGTCGAGCAGCTTGGCGATGCCGAAGTCGAGGACGCGCGCGGACTGCTCGCCCGGCGCGATCTCGACGAGGAAGAGGTTGTCGGGCTTGAGATCGCGGTGGACGATC
>CAZPEY010000166.1:0-12084 GCA_964585665.1 uncultured Polyangiaceae bacterium
CCCGAAGTTCGTCGAGCGCGCGATCAAGGAGCGCGCCGCCAACGCGGTGCTGGTCAAGGTCAACCAGATCGGCACGCTCTCCGAGACGCTGCAGACGATCAGCATGGCGCGCTCCGCTGGCTGGCGCGCGATCGTGTCACACCGGTCGGGCGAGACCGAGGACACGTTCATCGCCGATCTCGCGGTGGCGACCGGCTGCGGTCAGATTAAGACCGGTGCACCGGCACGCAGCGAGCGCGTCGCCAAGTACAACCGTCTGCTCCGCATCGAGGAGGAGCTTGGCGCCAGCGCCACCTTCCAGTCGATCACCAGCTAGGTCTCAGACGTCGAGCATCGCGAAGCCGAGGAAGCGCGACGTACCCACCTGATCGAGCGCCGTGCGGATCGAGCGCGCGCGCGTCTCTCCTGCCCGCACCACCATCAACAACCCATCTCCCTGCTCCTCGATGAGGTTGACGTCGGCGGAGCCGAGGATGGGCGGCGTGTCGATGACGATGTAGTCATAGCCAGAGCGACGGAGCGTATCCATCGCGACCACGTAGGCGGGGACGTCGAGCAGCGGCCGGCCACCGCGCACCGGATCGACGGCGAGGACGTGCAGCGCAGGCGAGTAGACCTCGACGATTGACCACTGCTCGAGCGGCCGCTCGCGATGCACCGCGAGCTGCTCCGAGAAGCAGATCGGCGGCTGGAAGCCAAACAGCTTGGCGAGCGAGGGCGTGCGGAGGTTCGCCTCGATGAGCAGGACGCGTGCGCGATTGCACTCGCCGAGTGCCATGGCGAGGTTGACCGCCGTCGTCGTCTTGCCATCGCCGCGGTTCGGCGAGGAGACGACGATGACGCGCGGATCGCCCGCCGAGGCGAGTCGATGGCGGAGGACGCGGAACGCGGCTGCCTGGTTCGAGTCGGGATCGCGCAGCAGGATGAGGCGCGGATCGGGGCTCGGCGGCCGCTCGTGCGTCGCCACCCAGACATGGTTGCGCACCGGATCGGGCTCGGGCGCCTGCTGCACCTTGGGCAGGATCTTGGTCGCGAGGCGCGGATCTTTCGGGTCGAGGAAGCGGCTCGAGCCCGAGGACGCTCCGACCGCCTCGCGGGGCGCCGTGTCGCGCGGCAGCGCCATCGACTCGATGACGTCGAGGCTGTCGTCGCCGAGCAGCGTTCCGTCCGACGGAGTGTTGGCCTGTGCGGTGCCCATACGGAGCGTCGTACGCGGCGGCACTTTGCCCTTCGGATCAGCCACGGTTCATCCTCTTCTCACGCCGCGTGTGCGGCACGCTCCCCAACACAGGCCCGAGGTCCAGGCGCTGCAGCTCCCCTGGATAGTACATACGATCGTCGAGTATCGCGAGGAGGAAGGTGACCAGCGCGGCGACGAGCAGCGCCGCCACGATTCCGATCATCGCGACCACCGATCGACCAGGGGGCGCCGGGTGGGTGGGGCGGTAGGCGGGGTCGACGATGATCATCTGCGCGGCGCGCCCGCTCTGCACGACGCTCTCGAGCATGGTGGCGCGGAACTGCTTCTCCTGGATCTTCTGGAAGCGCTCGCGCGCCTCGGCCAGCTCACGGTTGATGCGCGACCACTCGGTCTCCAGGGCCACCACAGCCGACGCGGCACCGCCGACGATCGGCGCCTCTTCGGCCGCGCCCTGTCTCTTTTTGCGTTGTTTGTAAGCTGCGATTTCCTCGTTTATTTTGGATAGCTGGCTCTCGAGGGTGGCGCGATCGATGACGCCTGCATCCTGCTCCTTGCTCGCCCGGTTGTTCTCGCCCGCCGCAAGGGCATCGAGCGCCCGCTTGTAGCGCGCCTCGGCGCCCTTGAGCTTGGCCTTGGCGGACACGACGTCGGGATGCTGCTCGGTGTAGCGCGCCAGGCTGGCGTTGAGCTCGCGCTGCGCGGCGTTGAGCTCCGACTCCGCCTCGGTCTTGGCTGCCAGCAACTTCGGATCTGCGGCTGCCTCGTTGCGCTGCTTGGGCACCGAAAGGCCGAGGCGCTCTTGCAGGCGCTGCGCCTCGCGCTCGAGAGCCTGCAGCGTCGGATCGGAGGTCTTGCTGGGCTTGGTGGGTGTGAAGCGCGAGGCGGCGTTCTGCGCGTCGCGCGCGAACTCAGGGTGCTTGGACAGGAACTTGGCGAGGTTGGACTCGTGCTGCCGCAGCTCGTCCTCGGCGCGCCGCTTCTCGGTGTCGAGGAACTCGCGGGTCAGCTCAGCCTGCTGCGACTTGGTGCGCGTGTTCTCCTCGATGAGCGCGTCGGCGAGGCGCGCGGTGACCCGCTGGACACGGTCGGGATCGGTGTCCGTGAACGTCAGGTAGAAGTTGTCACCGTCCTTGACGCGGAAGGTGGTCGCCTTGCGTAGCTCGTCCTCGGCGTCGACGTAGCCACGCTTGTCGACGATGTCCGGATAGAGCTTGAACTCATCGATGATCTTCTTGAGCCGCGAGCGCGAGCGCACCATCTCCTGCAGGCGCATCGCCAGCTTGCGGGTCGGATCGCCGAAGGCCTCACCGGCGGTGACATCGGTCGACTTGATGCCCTCGCGGTAGAGGATCTGGGTCTCGGACATGTACTTTCGTGGCTTCAGGATCGCGACGGCGACCGCGATCACGCTGCCGAGGGAGAACAGCACTCCCGCCAGGATTGCGCGACGCTTGGCGCGCGCCCACAAGCCGCCGAGCTGCGTGAGCTGCTCGCGAAACGTCAGGACCTTGTCGTGCTCAGGCTGCATGGTCAGGTCAACTCTTCCCGCCAGCGGCGCGCTTGAGCCGCTGCGCCAGCGATAGCGATTGAGGATCGGGTGGGCTCGGCACCACGCCGAGAAGCGGCATGCCGAGCAGGCGCAGGTCGCGACGATCGCGCAGATGATCGTCGAACGCCGCCATCAGGATCGAGAAGGCGAACAGCAGCACGACGAACATCATCGAGCCACGCAAGAGGACACGCATCGGCTTGGTCAGCGTTGGGACCTGGGCGCTGCCGTTATCGACGACTTCGATGTGGAGGCCGAGCTGGTTGCGCTCGTAGCCGAGCTGGACCTGCAGATCGGTGCGTCGCTGTTCGAGCACGCGGAGCTGGTCCGCCATCGCGGTGCGCTGCGCCTCCCACGACGATAGATCGAGCATCGCGCGGGCCGCGTCGGCCCGGCGGGTCAAGGCGTCGCGCGCCTCTGCCACGCGCCGCTCAGCGATCTCGAGGTCGTCGCGCGCTTCGTCGATCAGCTGCTCGTTTGCTCCGAGTGCCTCCTCGCTGATCGACAGGCGCGCTTGCTGCTCGGCCTGGATGTACATCGTCGCGAGCGCGCGTGCGCACTCGAGCGCGAGCTGCGGATCGCTGGCAGCGAAGGTGATCGCGATGCGGGCCGAGCGCTCCGAGACGTCCGACTGCTCGAGGAAGTAGTTCTGCCAGACCTCGATCTCGATCGACTCGCGCACGTTCTCGAGGCCCGCCTCGACGCTGCGCTTGAAGGCCGACTGCTCGAGATGAAAGCGATCGGCAAGCTCGCGCAGGCGCTGCTTGTTGAAGATGACCTCGTAGACGTGGTTCTGCAGCTTGCGCGCTGGCTTCGGGCGGGTGCCGATCTCGCCCTCCCCCTCGGTGACGCGCAGCACGACGCGTGACTCGAAGACGAGCGGCTTGGACATCATCCGCGCCACGAGCAGCCCGGTGAGGACCACGCTGATCACGAGGACGCGCACCCAGACGTGACGAGCGCGGCGCAGCAGATAGAACAGCTCGGTCAGGGTCTCCCTGAGGCCGAGCTCGATCGGCAGCCCCTCGTCCGTAGTGCGCTCCGAGATCCGTCTCACCATCCCAGCATCTCACCGACGGTGACGAGGGCGAAACCCGCAGCCTGCAGCGCGGAGACGGCACGCGGCAGCGCCGCCAGCGTCCACGGTTGATTCTCGTGCAGCAGCACGATGTCGCCACCATTCAGGTTCTCCGGGGACAGGATCTCGCAGATCCGATCGGGCTCCTTGACCGACGCGTCCTTCGAGTCGTACGACCACAACACCGTCGTGTAGCCGCAGGCGGCCGTGCGCACGAGCGAGCCGGCCGAGATGGCTCCCCCCGGCGGACGCAGCGCGGGGTGGGGGTGCGGGGGAACGACCGCGGCGGTCATCTCGATCTCCCGTCGCAGCCGCTCCTGGGGCAGCTCGGTGAGCTTGGTGTGGGTATAGCCGTGCCCCAGGACCTCGTGGCCGGCCGCGAGCAGATCGAGCGTGTGCTGGGGGTAGCGCGCCGCGTTCTGCCCGATCACGAAGAACGTCGCGCGCGCACCGAGGCGATCGAGCGTCGCGATGTACTCCGGCGTTCGCTGGTCGGGCCCGTCGTCGAAGGTGAGCGCGATCTGCCGCTTGTCTCTCGGACCGTGTACGACCAGGACCGAGCTCGGCATGACGCTGGCCGAGAGTCGCTTGAGGACTCGACGAAGTGTCATCGCGGACCCTCGTCGCAGGCGGCGCGCAGCGTGGCGAGCAGCCGCTGCGCGCTCTGGTTCCAATCGCCATGGCTACCGAGGGACGACACGACGCCGGGATCGTACCATTCTTCGGCGGTACGGACGAGCGCTGCGGCGAGCGCGCCGATGTCGTGCGCCGGGACGAGCCGTCCGAGGCGGGTGTCGGTCTGTCCGGTGGCAGCCTTGCCGTCGGGATCGAGCAGATCGGGGATGCCGCCGACGTCGCTGGCGACGACGCGTCGTCCGGCGGCGAGCGCCTCGAGCACGACGTTGGGCGTGCCCTCGTTCCAGCTCGGCAAGGTGAGCACGTCAGAGGCCGCGAGCCACTCGGGGATCTCGGCGAGCGGTCGCGCTCCGACGACGCGCAGCCGGCCCCCGTGCCGCGCGGCCCGTCGCTCCGCCTCGGCCTTGGCCTTGCCGTTGCCGAGGAGCACGAGCTCGAAGCTGGGATGCGCCGGCGCGACCTGCTCCCAGGCGTCGAGCAGATCGACGACACCCTTCTCGCGCTCGAGGCGTCCGACGTAGAGGAGGATGCGCCGGTCGGCGGGGAGGCCGAGCTTCTGGCGCGCCGCCTGGCGATCGCGCGGATGGAACAGCTTGTCGTCGACGCCGTTGTAGACCACGTCGATGCGCCCGGGTTCGACGCCGAGCGCCTCGACGCGGCGTCCGAGCGCACGGCTGACGACGACGACGCGGTTGGCGCGCGGCAAGAGTCGACGGAGCTGCCAGCCGAGCGACGCGCGCTGCGCGACGACGTTGATGTCCGAGCCGTGGCACTTGACGACGGTCGGCAGGCCGAGCAGGCGGCCGAGCGCGACCACGGCCGCGGCGTCCGGATAGGCCCACGCCCCGAGCAGGACGTCGTAGCGCTCGCGGTGGCGCAGCAGATCCGGGAGGAGCGAGGCGGCGTAGAGCCCTGCCGAGAGGGCGTGGCCGTAGCGCGGCAGGTAGAGGACGCGCGGGTGGCGGACGGGGAGGCCGTCGATCTCGTCCGTGGCCGGCAGATCGGTGAGCGCCGCCGCGCTGCTCTTGCCGTCGAGCAGACGGATGCCAGGGAACCACGGGATGCTCGCCACCACCTCGACCTCGACGCCCGGCAGGCGCTGCAGCGCCGCGAACTGCTGGCGGTTGAAGGGCGAGGAGAGCGGCTCCTTGCGATTCGGGAAGATCTTGGTGACGACGAGGACGCGCACGGTGGAGGGTCGTTTTATCCGAGGCGCGCAGCGTCGGCAATCGCCCGCGCGGTGTCGTCGTACCAGCGGCTCACCGCGCCGCGAAACGGCCACATCCACGCGTACGCCGGCGAGACGAACTGCTCGATGACGTGATCGCGGATCCCGTCGAGCGCCGCCGCCCCCCCGGTCTCGAAGGCGGCGCGCATCGACTCCTCGTACGCCTCGCGCTCGAGGCGGTACCGGCACCACGCCAGGCCAATCGGCAGCGGCAGGAACAGGTACGCGATCGCCATCAGCACCAGGCCATAGCGCTGGAACTGCCGGACGTGGACGAGCTCGTGCCGCAAGGTCGCGTAGCGATCGGCGAGCGGCCGCTCCTCCCAGTCGAGCGGGACATAGATCGTGCGGCCGATCGTCGTCACGTAGTCGGTCAGGTAGCCGCGCTGGCCGCCGAGCGTGATGAGCACGAGCAGGACGTGGAGGTCCTCATGGAAACCGCTCGACTTTGGGCGCACGCGCACGCCGAGCTGGTCAAGCTCCTTGACGAGCGCAGCCATTTTCTCGTCGAGCGTCACGCGATTTCTGCTCACCCCCAGCATACCGCTTGTCGGCGCGCGCGGCTCGTGGAAGATCGAGCGGTGCCGATTCGCCTGGACGAGCTGAACCCACCGCAACGTGACGCGGTGACCACGCTCGAAGGTCCCGTGCTCGTGCTGGCTGGCGCCGGCTCGGGAAAGACGCGCGTCATCACCTACCGCGTCGCGTACCTGCTCGAACAGAAGGTGCGCCCCGACGAGGTGCTCGCCGTCTCCTTCACCAACAAGGCGGCGGACGAGATGCAGGTCCGCATCGGACGGCTGGTCGGCGAGCGGGCGCGGCGCCTGACGCTGTCGACCTTCCACGCGCTCGGGCTGCAGATGTTGAAGGCCGAGAAGGAGGCGCTCGGCTTCGGCTCGGGCTTCACCATCTACGACACGTCCGATCAGCTCGGCGTGCTGCGCGAGCTCCTCCGCCGCACCCAGCTCGACGATCGACGCTTCGACGTCAAGGCGATCCAGTTTCGCATCTCGCGCGCCAAGAACGCCTTCATCTCCGCCGAGGAGTACAAGGACACCATCGGCGACAACGAGTACGACCTGATCACCGCCGAGCTGTTCCCGAAGTACCAGGCGGCGCTGCGCGGCTTCCACGCGCTCGACTTCGACGACCTGCTCGTCGAACCGGTCAAGCTGCTGGACCAGAACGAGCGGGTCCGCGAGCGCTGGCAGAAGCGCTTCCGCTTCGTGATGGTCGACGAGTACCAGGACACCAACCGCGTCCAGGCGCGGCTGATGCACCACCTGGTGACCCGCCACAACAACGTCTGCGTCGTCGGTGACGACGACCAGTCGATCTACGGCTGGCGCGGCGCCGAGGCGGGGCACATCCTCGAGTTCGAGCGGCACTATCCCGGGGCGCGCGTCATCCGCCTCGAGGAGAACTACCGCTCGACGCCGCACATCCTCAACGCCGCCAATGCGGTCATCGTCAACAACCCCAAGCGGCACAAGAAGACGCTGTGGACGCAGAAGCCGCCGCGCGACAAGCTGCAGGTGGTCGTCGCCGAGGACGCCGAGGCGGAGGCGCAGTTCGTCGCCGAGGAGATCGACCTCCTGTGCGCCACGCGCGGCTACAAGCCCGGCGACTTTGCGGTGCTCTATCGCTCGAACATCCAGAGCAAGCCGATCGAGGAGGCGCTGCGCAACCAGCGCATCGTCCACCGCGTCGTCGGCGGCACGGCGTTCTTCGATCGCAAGGAGGTCAAGGACGCGATCGCGTACCTGCGCCTCGCGCTCGCCGCCACCGACGAGATCAGCCTGCGTCGGATCATCAACTATCCAGCCCGCGGCATCGGTCACGTCACCCTCGAGCGCTTGGCGCAGCACGCCAAGGAAAGGGGCATTCCGCTCTACGACGCGGCTCGCCAGGCGCGCGAGTCGACGCTGTTCGATAGCGCCGAGTTCGCGCCGACGACCGCCGAGTCCGTCGAGGATCTGTCCGGGCGGGCGCGCCACGCGGTGACGGCGTTCTGCGATCTCATCGAGCGCGGGCGAGCGCTGCTGGCGGGCGGGCAGCCGCTGCGCGACGCGGCCAAGCAGTTCTTCGAGGAGGCCGGTATCTTCGAGGACCTGCGCGCCGCCTCCCCGACCGCCCTCGCCGCCGAGCGGCGTGTCACCAACCTCGACGGGCTGCTCGACTCGCTCAAGCGCTTCGAGGAGCGCGACGGTCGAGACCTATCGAGCTTCCTGCATCGCCTGACGATGATGAGCAACTCTGCCGAGGAGGACGAGCTCGACGGTGGCGCGGTGACGCTGGTGACGCTGCACGGCAGCAAGGGCCTCGAGTTCCCGGTGGTGTTTCTCGTCGGGCTCGAGGAAGAGCTGCTGCCGCATCGGCGCACGCTCTACCCGTCGAACTCGGACGTCGACGACGATCCGGCGGCGCTCGACATCTCGGAGGAGCGGCGCCTCATGTACGTCGGCATCACGCGCGCCCAGCAGCTCCTCTATCTCAGCCGCGCTCGCAACCGCGCGATGCGCTCGTCGACGCGTGCCCGCGTGCCGAGCCGCTTCCTCGAAGAGATCCCGAGCGAGCTCTACGAGCGGCGCGAGAAGGCGGCGCCCAAGCTCTCGGCCGAGGACGAGGAGGCGTTCGCGCGCGCGTCGCTGGCCAAGCTACTCAGCCTCACCGATTGAGCTATACTGAGGCGATGTCGGATCCGGCCAAGCGACGGGCGACGTACCAGGACGTCATCGACGCGCCCGAGCACATGGTGGCGGAGATCATCCATGGCGAGCTCGTCCTGAGCCCGCGGCCCGCGTCGCTGCACACGCATGCGGCGTCGATGCTCGGCGGCGAGCTGCATGGCTTCTCACGCGGTCGCGGGGGACCGGGAGGCTGGGTGCTGCTCGTCGAGCCGGAGCTTCACCTGCTCGGTCACGTCCTGGTGCCCGACCTCGGCGGCTGGCGACGCGAACGCTTGACGCCATTTCCCGACGGTCCGTACTTCGAGACGGAGCCGGACTGGGTGTGTGAGGTCTTGTCGCCCTCGACGAGCAAGCGCGATCGCATCGACAAGCTCGCGATCTATGCCGAGGCGGGTGTGTCGCACGCGTGGTTGATCGATCCGCCGCTGCGCACCCTCGAGGTCTATCGTCGCGAGGGCAAGCGCTGGCTGCTGCTCGGTTCGTACGCCGACGACGCGCGGGTGCGCGCCGAGCCGTTCGAGGCGCTCGAGCTCGAGCTCGACCTGCTGTGGCCGCCCGGGTCCCCGTGAGCACGTACGTCCATCCCTCTGCGGTCGTCGACGACGGCGCCGTCCTCGGGCCGGGCACCAAGGTCTGGCACTTCTGTCATGTCAGCGCCGGCGCACGGCTCGGTGCCAACTGCGCCCTCGGCCAGAATTGCTACGTCGCCGGCACGGCGCGGCTCGGCGACGGCGTGCGCGTGCAGAACAACGTCTCGATCTACGACGGCGTCGTCCTCGAAGATCACGTCTTCGTCGGACCGAGCGCGGTGTTCACCAACGTCGTCAATCCGCGCAGCCAGGTCCAGCGCAAGCACGAGTACCGCCCGACGATCGTCCGCCGCGGCGCCAGCATCGGCGCCAACGCGACCATCGTGTGCGGGCACGAGATCGGCGAGTACGCCTTCATCGGCGCCGGCGCGGTCGTCACCAAGCCGGTGCCCGCGTACGCGCTCGTCGTCGGAGTGCCAGCAGAGCAGATCGGCTGGATGTGTCGGTGCGGCGAGCGCCTGCCCGGAGACGTCGGGGTGCCTGCACCGAGCGACCTGCAGTGCTCCGCCTGCCACGCGACTTATGTAACGACGCCGAGCGGACTGGCGCCGCGCATCGAGCTGTAATATTCTGAAGGCGTGGCACGCCTTCGCATCGTGCGTAGTGGCGAACTGCTGCGGTCGTTAGCTCGGGCCGGGAAGGCCCCCATTGAACGCCCGGTCATGACCGCCGTTCGTCGCGCCTGCTTCGCCGGCCGAGCGATGAACACGTGCGGTCGCGTACCGAAGGCGCCGGCGACAGCCGGGGGAGGAAGGAACGAAATGCATAGTAAGTTCAACCAACTCATGGGGAGCGACCGCTAGGAGTCCAAGCGACAGCGAACCCGGGCCCATCGCCGCGAGGCGGTGGGCCTTTTTTTCCGCCCCTCCTCAACCCGCGACCAAGAGCGACCACCGGATGAAAGTAAAGTTACTTGACCTTGCCGCCGAGACCGCGTCCCTCGACGGCGCGCTCGAGGCGGCCGCGGCCCGTGTGCTGCGGAGCGGCCAGTTCATCCTCGGCGAAGAGGTGGCGGCGCTCGAGCGAGCCTTCTGCGAGCGGAGCGGACGCCGCGCCGCGGTCGGCGTGAGCTCGGGCTCCGACGCGCTGCTCGTCGCCCTGTGGGCGCTCGGCGTCGGGCCGGGGGACGAGGTCGTGACGACGCCGCTGTCGTTCTTCGCCACCGTGGGTGCGATCGTCCGGCTCGGCGCGCGGCCCATCTTTGCCGATATCGATCCGGCCACCTTCAACCTCGACGTCGACGACGCGCTCCGCCGGATCACGCCCAGGACGCGCGCCATCGTGCCGGTGCACCTCTTCGGTCGGCCGCTGCCGCTCGAGCGCCTGATCGGAAGCGGCGTGCCCGTGATCGAGGACGCGGCTCAGGCGGTGCTCTCGCCGGGCGTCGGCGCTGGTCGGGCCGCGACGTTCAGCTTCTTCCCGTCGAAGAACCTCGGCGCGGCGGGGGATGGCGGCCTGGTGATCACGGACGACGTGGCGCTCGCCGACAAGATCCGCCTCATGCGGACGCACGGCTCGAAGCCCAAGTACGTGCACCACCAGATCGGCGGCAACTTTCGCCTCGACGCGATGCAGGCGGCGATCCTTGGCGCCAAGCTCCCGCACCTACCGGCATGGCAGGCGATCCGCGCGAGCCACGTCGCCCGCTATCGCGCGCTGCTCGCCGGTCTGCCGCTCGTGCTCCCCGACGATGCGCCGGGACACGTCTGGCACCACTTCGTCGTGCGCGCGCCGGAGCGCGACGCCCTGCGCGCCTACCTCGGCGAGCGCGGTGTCGAGACCGAGGTCTACTATCCGCTCGCGCTCCACCTCCAGCCCTGCTTTGCCGACTGGGGCGGGCGGCCCGGCGATCTGCCGCACGCCGAGCGTGCGACCGCCGAGCTGCTGGCGCTGCCGATCCATCCGCAGCTGGCGCCGGGTGCCCTCGAGTACGTCGCCGAGCAGATCACCGACTTCTATCGCGCGCGCGCGAGTCGCTGAGGAGACCCATGAGCAAGGTCCGAGTCGCCGTTGCTGGTGCAGGGTATTGGGGGATCAATCACGTGCGCGCGTTCGCGCGGGTGCCCGACGCCGAGCTGGTGGCGGTCTGCGATCCCGACGACAAGGCGCTGCAGCGCGCCGCCGGTCTGGCGCCGCGCGCGCGGTTGGTCAAGTCACTTGACGAAGTGCTCGCCGCCACCGACATCGACGCGGTGGTGCTCGCGACACCGGCGCCCGATCACGCCAGGAGCGCGCGCGCCGCGTTCGCGGCCGGCAAGCACGTCTTCGTCGAAAAGCCCCTCGCCCTCTCGCCCGCCGACGCCGAGCAGGTGGTCGAGGCGAGCCGCCGCGCCGGCAAGACGCTGATGGTCGGCCACCTGATGCTCTACCACCCGGGCTACGAGCGCCTGCGCTCGCTCGTCCTCGGCGGTGAGCTCGGCAAGCTCCTCTATCTCTACTCGGTGCGCGTCAACCTGGGGCGCATCCGCCGCGACGAGAACGCGCTCTACTCGCTCGGGCCGCACGACCTGTCGATGATCCTCGATCTCGTCGAGTCGCCGCTGGCCAACGTCGCGGCGCGCGGCGCGGCGTACCTGCAGCCGAACGTCGAGGACGTGGTGTTCGTCAACCTGCAGTTCGCCAACGCGACGACGGCGCAGATCCAGCTCTCGTGGCTCGACCCGCGCAAGGAGCGGCGCCTCACCGTCGTGTGCGGCAAGAAGATGGTCGAGTTCGACGACGCGCACCCGTCCGAGAAGCTGCGCATCTACGACAAGGGCTACGACGCGCCGCCGACCTTCACCCAGTACGGCGAGTACCTGACGGTGCGATCGGGCGACATCCACATCCCGCGGGTCGACATGGCCGAGCCGCTCGATCTCGAGTGCCGGCACTTCGTGCGCTGCGTGCAGCACGGGGAGCGGCCGCGCACAGACGGGGAGAGTGGCCTGGCCGTGGTGCGGGCGCTCGATGCGGCGCAGCGTTCGTTGCGGTCGGGGGGGATTCCGGTGACGGTCTGACGTGGGGCGGCGCGAACGATCGCGCGAGGAACGCGCGTAGGGGGGACGGGAAGGTCGGCCGAGACGAATCGCGCGAGGAACGCGCGGAGGGGGGAGGCTCCGACGGGCTTAGC
>CAZPEY010000167.1:0-12051 GCA_964585665.1 uncultured Polyangiaceae bacterium
TTCTTCTGGTTCTACTCGCACCCGGCCGTCTACATCATGATCCTGCCCGGCATGGGCATCATCTCCGAGCTCATCGGCGTGCACTCGCGCCGGCCGGTGTTCGGCTACAGCGCGGTGGCGTTCTCGTCGGTGGGCCTGGCGATCCTCGGCTTCCTCGTGTGGGCGCACCACATGTTCGTCGCTGGCATGAGCGAGATGGCCGCGGCGGTCTTCTCGTTCCTGACGTTCTTCGTCGCCATCCCGTCGGGCGTCAAGGTGTTCAACTGGCTGGCGACGCTGTGGGGCGGCTCCATCGCGCTCAATGTGCCCATGCTCTGGGCGCTGGCCTTCCTGTTCCTGTTCTCGATCGGCGGCCTCACCGGCATCTACCTCGGCATGCTCTCCGTCGACATCCACCTGCACGACACCTACTTCGTCGTCGCGCACGTCCACTACGTCATGATGGGCGGCACGGTGATGGCGTTCTTGGGGGGCCTCCACCATTGGTGGCCCAAGATGACCGGCAGGCTCTTCAACCAGACGCTCGGCAAGATCGCCGTCGGCCTCGTGTTCGTCGGCTTCAACGTGACGTTCTTCACCCAGTTCTTCCTCGGTAGCCGCGGCATGCCGCGCCGCTACTACAACTACCTCGACCAGTTCCAGCCGCTCCACGCGATGTCGACGGTGGGATCGTGGATCCTCGGCGTCGGCTTCCTCCTGATCCTCTACTACCTGCTCGACTCGCTGAAGAACGGCGAGAAGGCTTCGGACAACCCGTGGGGCGGCGCCTCGCTCGAGTGGGCGACGCAGACGCCACCCATCACCGAGAACTTCGATCACGACGTCGTGGTGACCCACGGCCCGTATGACTACGCCGCGGCCGCGGCGGCTGCGAAGAAGGACGGACAATGAGCGCTGCTGCGACGGATCACGCCCACGCGGACTCCGGCGAGAAACTCTCGCCGCAGTTCCACACCGCGCATCACTTCGAGAACGCCGATCTGCAGTTCTCGGCGAACAAGATGGGCATCTGGCTCTTCCTGGTGCAGGAGATCCTGTTCTTCGGCGGCCTGTTCTGCGCCTTCGCGATCTTCCGCGCCAAGTACTTCGACGCCTTCGTCGAGGCGCATGGCCACCTCGACAAGGTGATGGGCGGCATCAACACGCTCGTCCTCATCACCTCGTCGTTCACGATGGCGCTCGGAGTCCGCGCCGCGCAGAGCAACAAGAAGTCGCAGGGCACGGTCATGCTGCTTTTGACCTTCCTCTTGGCCGGCGCCTTTCTCGTCGTCAAATACTTCGAGTACAGCCACAAGATCCACGACGGCCTGCTGCCCGGCAAGTACTTCACCGCCCAGGGCTTCGCGAACCAGGAAGCCAACATCTTCTTCGGCTGCTACTTCATGATGACCGGCATCCACGGCCTCCACGTCGTCATCGGCATGGGGCTCATCCTGTGGATCATGATCCGGATGCACCAGGGGCACTACTCGAGCCGCTACTACGCGCCCGTCGAGGGCGTCGGGCTCTACTGGCACTTGGTCGACCTGGTGTGGATCTACCTCTTCCCCCTTCTTTACCTCGTCGGCTGACGGAGAGATGACGATGTCGAGCACTACCGCTACCCACGACGACGCGCACGGCGATGGCCACGGCCACCACGGCGGCCCCGATCACGTCCCGCACGTCACGCCCCTTTCGACCTACGTCGCGGTGTTCGCGACGCTGATCATCCTGACCATCATCACCGTCGGGGTGAGCTACCTCAACTTCGGCCCTGCCAACCTGTTCATCGCGCTCCTGGTCGCGACGATCAAGGGCTCGGTCGTCGCTGCGTACTTCATGCACTTGAAGGGCGACGAGCGCATGAACACCGTGCTGCTCTGCTCGGCGTTCGTCTTCCTCGCCATCTTCATCGGCCTGACGGCGATCGACGTGCTCAAGCGCGGCGTCGTCGATCCGGACGAGGCCAAGCGCGTCTACAACCTGCAGCAACCGTTCGACCCCAAGTCGACGATCCACCCGGCACCACCGGCGGGCGCCAAGAAGCCGGCCGGACACCACTAAGACTCCGCGATAGACTCCGACGGTGGCGCTCCGCCTCCGACTCGATCCACGACAACGTCTGATGCTCGGCCTGCGGCGGCTGCCGGAGGCCTCTCCCGATTGGTGGCTCGTCATCCTGCGCTGGGTGGCGCTCGTCGGTATGATCGCGACGACGCTGACCGCTGGCTGGCTGGTGCCGGCGCTGTCGCTCGCTCCCGTCGGTGCGGCGCTGGCCGCGGTGGCGGTGGTCAACCTGGGCTGGATGGCGTGGCTGCGCATGCGGCCGCGTCGACCGGGCGCGACGGTTCCGCTGCAGCTCGGCGGCGATCTCTTGCTGCTGACGATCCTCCTCTGGTTCTCGGGCGGCCTCGGCAACCCGTTCTCGAGCTTCCTGGTGTTCCAGATCTTGCTGGCGGGGCTCGTCGGGGAGCGGCGCGTCGCGATCGCGATGACCGCGCTGGCGCTGCTCGCGGTGCCGCTGCTCGGGCTGGCCGCGCCGCTCGATCTGGCCTCGGCCCGCGTCGGCGCGACGACCCTGCTGCGCCTCGGCACCGCGCTGGCGCTCGGCGGCGTTGGCCTCTTCTCCGGCAGCTTCGTCATCCTCTACATGCGGCGGCTCGCGGCGCTGCGCGAGTCGAGCGATCGGGCGGCGCGCCTCGCGGCGCTCGGGCGCGTCGTCGCCTCGATGTGCCACGAGCTCAACACGCCGCTCGGTTCGATCGTGCTGGCGGGCAAGGACCTGGCGCAGCTCGGCGCGAGCCTGCCGCCGAGCGAGGTCAGCGAGCTCGGCCAGACCGTGCTCAGCGAGGCGCAGCGCGCCGCCGACGTGATCGGGTTGATGCGCGGCTACCTCGGACCGGACGCCAAGCGCGAGAGCGTCGACGTCGATCGCTTCCTGCGGGAGCTCGTCGACGGCGACGTGCGGCGCTTCGGCTTTCGCGGCGCGGTCGAGCTGCGGCTCGCTGCGACGGGCCCCCTTGGCCCGGTCGCGATCGTGCCCGCAGCGCTGCGCCAGATCCTCACCAACCTGGTCAAGAACGCGATCGAGGCGATGGCGCACGAGGCGACGCCGCAGCTCCTCGTGACCAGCGTGCGCAGCGGCAACGAGCTCCGCATCACCGTCGAGGACAACGGCGAGGGGCTGGACGAGCAGCTGCTCGATCGCCTCGGGGAACCGTTCGAGACGACGCGCGCAGCGTCGGGCGGTACCGGGCTTGGCCTCTACGTCTCGTCGCTCCTCGCCGAGCGAATGGACGCCGAGCTCGAGCTCGAGGCGCGCACGCCCGAGCACAAGGGCACGCGCGCGACGCTGCTCCTGCACGTCACGGAGTTCTGAGCGTCAGAGCTTGTTGGCGGCGAGCTCGGCGAGCGGGGAGCGCTCGCCCTTTTGCAGCGAGATGTGGCCGGCGAGGAGCTCACCCTTGAAGCGCTCGACGACGGTGGTCAGGCCGTTGTTCGATGCGTCCATGTAGGGATTGTCGATCTGGTACGGATCGCCCGTGAGGACGATCTTCGTGTTCTCACCGCAGCGCGTGATGATCGTCTTGACCTCGTGCGGCGTCAGGTTCTGCGCCTCGTCGACGATCATGAACTGGTTCGGGATCGAACGACCGCGGATGTAGGTCAGCGGCTCGACCTCGATGTAGCCGAGGTCAATCAGCTCCTGGTGCGAGCGCCCCTCCTTCTTCTCCGCCTTCGAGAAGCCGAGGAGGAGCTCGAGGTTGTCGTAGATCGGCTGCATCCACGGGTTGAGCTTCTCCTCGATGTCGCCGGGCAAGAAGCCGATGTCGCGGCCGAGCGGAAAGATGGGGCGCGAGACGAGCAGCTTCTGGTAGACGCCCTCTTCGACGCACTTCTGCAGGCCCGCCGCGATGGCGAGCAGCGTCTTGCCGGTGCCGGCCTTGCCGACGAGCGTGACCAGCTTGATCTCGTCGTTGAGCAGGAGATCGAGCGCGAAGTGCTGCTCCTTGTAGCGCGGCCGGATCCCCCAGACGCCCTCGCGCAGATTGCTCACCGGCACGACCTTCTTCTGGATGCCGTCGTAGCGACCGAGCGCGGCGTGCGAGGGGTTCTCGCTGTCCTTGAGCCAGAGGTACTGGTTGGCGTTGACCTCGGTGTTGAGGGCGGCGGGCGGCAGGGCGTTGTCGGCGTAGAAGCGGTCGACGTCGGCGCCGGCGACCTCGACGTCGCGCATGCCAGGGTAGAGCTCCTGGATGTCGATCTTCTCGGCGTCGTAGTCCTCGGACAGCAGCCCGAGCGCGTTGGCGCGGACGCGCAGGTTGACGTCCTTGGTGACGAGGATCGCCGGCGAGTCCGGATCGCGATCGCGGATCTCGAGCGCGACGCCGAGGATCTGGTTGTCGACCATCTGCTGCGCGCGCAGCGCCTCGGGCAGCTTCTGCGCCGCGAGCGCGACCTTGAGGCGGCCGCCGCCGGGCAGCGCCACGCCGTCGGCGAGATGGACGCCCGACTCGCGGAAGCCGTCGAGCCGTCGCACCACTTGACGGGCGTTGCGGCCGAGCTCCGACTGGTCCTTCTTGAAGCTGTCGATCTCCTCGAGCACCTGGATCGGGATGATCACGGTGTTGTCCGCGAAGCTGAACAGCGAGCGCGGGTCATGGAGAAGGACGTTGGTGTCGAGCACGAAGTTCTTTTGCATCGCAGCAAATTCGTACCACGTTTTGACGACGTCCGGATCGACAGATTGTCGTCGACAAAACGGCGCGCGACCGTCGGAACGCAGTTGACTTTTTGAGGCTGGATGCGATCGGAAAAGCGGCGCAGATCGATCTGCGCGTCAGGTTACTCGAAGGTGCGGAGGATGGCGGGGAATTGCTTGTTGGCGAGGGCCTCGTCGTCCTGGTTGTACTGCAGGTTGAGGATGACCGCGCGGTTCCCCATGCGGAGCGCGAAGATCTCGAGGACCTGCTTCTCCTTGGCGATCTCGACGACGAGCTGCTTGCCGCTGCGATCGACGCCGTGGACGTTGCGCCGGATGGGCTTGTCGGCGACGCGGATCGCCGCGCCGCGCTGGACGAAGTTCGCCTTGAGCTCCTTCATCATCATCGCCTCGAGCGCGGCAGGGTCGGTCGGCAGGTTGAAGAGCTGGATCATGACCAGCGGCGACGAGGTCGAGTTGACGGTGATGGTGACGAGGCCTTCGCCGCGCTCGACGGTGGGCGTCATCTCGCGCGGGTAGTCGAACTGCACACCCTCGCCGTTCCAGTGGAGGAGCTGCTTGCGCCGCACGGTGAGCCGCAGGCGCTCGCCCTTGGGGGTGGTGATCTCGAGCGGCTTGCCATCCGTGGCGTCATAGATGGCGCCGCCCACCTCGACCTCGAGCTCCCCGGCGTGGGCGAGCGAGGCAGCGAGGACGGCGACGAGGGCGAGCGATCTCATGGGGGACTCCTTCTGTGGGTTGACGCGTGCTACTTGAGCTCGAAGGGGTAGTTGACGACGCTGCCACCGCCCGAGGCGGGAAAGCGCAGGGGCTGCACCGCGCCGCGCACGCAGCGATAGAGGCCATGCTGCTGGAGGACGGCCGGCGCTTCGACCCGCACGCGGCTGACGTTGCCGCTGCTCTCGACGCGGAAGCCGACGTTGACCCGGCCGCTGGCGAGCGGCACGTCGCCGAGCGCCTCGGTGATGCAGCGCTCGATCGCCGGGCTGGCGCCGCCGAAGACACGATCGAGGTCGTCCTGCGTCAGCTCCTTGGCATCGGCCTGGTTGAAGTCGACGCGCTCGGTGCGGCCGAGCGGCTCGCCCTGCGCGACCATGCGCTCGTCGCCGGGGCGGAGCTGCGCCTCGGGGGCGGCTGGATCGAGGGACCGCGATCGACGCGGCCGCTTGCTCGTCGGTGCGGGCGCGGTCGACAGGGCGCCCGCTGGGGCGCGGGCGACGCAGCGCTGCTCCTTGCACTCCGTCCCCTCCCCGCAGCGCCCGAGGCACGGATCGCCGAGGCGCGACCACACCAGAACGCTGACCGCCGCGAGGACGATCCCTCCGACGAAGGAGAGCAGGGCGCGCATCGGCAGGGTTATGGCACAGGTCGGCCGAGGTCGGATAGGATCGAGGCGTGGATCCGATCGTCGTCACGCCGCGCCTGGTGCTGCCCGCCTCCGAGCTGCGCTATGTCGCCGTCCGGGCCTCGGGCCCGGGTGGTCAGAACGTCAACAAGGTGGCGAGCAAGATCGAGCTGCTGTTCAACGCGCGAGGCTCGAGCGTGCTCGACGCGGGGACGCGGGCACGCCTGCTGGCGCTCGGCGGAAAGCGCGTCGACAACGACGGCTGGTTGCACCTGGTCAGCCAGGAGAGCCGCGATCAGCCCAAGAACCTCGAGGCGGCGCGCGCCAAGCTCGCCGAGCTGGTCCGCACCGCGCTCGTGCCGCCCAAGCCGCGTCGCCCGACCAAGCCCACCCGTGGCTCGAAGGAGCGCCGCCTCGCCGCCAAGCGCCAGACGAGCGAGCGCAAGGCGAGCCGCCGCGACCGCGACGACTGACCCGCGCGGTCGCTCCCCGCGGGCCGACGGTTCGAGCCTCGGCGGACAGAATTTTGCGGTGTTGGTTGCGCCCGGATACTCTCGACGACACTGCTAAAGATGCGCACCCCGGCTGCACTTCAGAACCGGCGCCGACTCTGGGCTTGGCGAGTTGGGATCGGGTTGGGGCTCGCCCTCGCGCTCGGCTACGCGCCGTACCAGCTCTACCGTCGCTCCGACTGGGCGCACTACTTCCGCCTGCGCGCGGAGCTGGCCAAGCTCGAGCAAGGCAATCAGAAGCTCGCCGAGGAGAACCAGCGGCTGCGGACCGAGCTCGACTCGTTCGGGTCGGGAGAGCGCGACGGCACGCTGCCGCTGTCGGTGATCGAGCGCATCGCGCGCGACGAGCTCGGCCTGGTGCGCCCCCAAGAGGTGGTCTTCCAGCTCGACGCGCAGCCTCCCGCGGCGCTCGGGGCCACGGTCGATCCGGCCACGTCGCCATCGCCGCGCGGAGGTGCCCGATGAGCGCGTCGGCGGGCGGTGCCACGACCCTCAAGCACGGGGAGCGCAGCTCGCGTCAGCGGGCCCGGCTTGGACGTCGCCTGCTGGCGCTCGCCTACCTGGCGCGGCGCGGCCTGCGCAACGAGTGGGGGCGCTTCGTCCTCATCGCGGCGGTCGCGGCGCTCGCACGCTGGCCGCTTGGCGAGCGGTGGTCGCAGCTCGCCGGTGGCCCCACCGCGACGCTGGCCCTGCTCGCCGTGCTGGTCGTCACGGTCGCGGTTCGCCTCGCCGATCGCTTGCGCACGCCCCCGGGAAACGCAGCCGAACAGGCGCGCAGCGACGTCGAGCTCGGCGCGCTCGTGCTCACGGCCTGCTTCGCAGTGCTCAAGGCGTCGGGACGCTACGCCGTCTTCGGCTACCCCTTCGCGTATCTCGTGGTGGCCTTCTGCGCGACCTTCTTCCGTCGGGTCGTCTCGCTGACCATCCTGGCGATCGCGCTGCTCGTCGAGCTCCTGCTGCACCGCGCGGCGTCGCCGCTCTACGTCGGCTCGCACCTCGCCTTCTTCGTGCTGTTCTACGCCGCGCACTCGCTGTTTCTGCAGCTCGAGGCGCTGCGCCAGCGGCTCCTCCACCGCGCGTCGGTCGATCGCGCCATCGAGCGCATGCGTCAGGAGGCGCGCGACTTTCGGCTGATCGCCGCGCCGCTGCGCGCTGATCCGCAGGTTCGCTCGCGCGAGCTCGACGAGGAGCGCCTGGCGATCGGCGCGGTCGAGACGATCCACCAGGCGCTCTTCTACACACTCGAGCTGATCAAGAAGTCGCTCGATCTGCACACCTGCGTCCTGCTCTGGCTCGACGAGAGCGGCGAGCGTCTCAAGATCAAGGAGATCGTCTCCGAGTCGGATCACATCACCGAGACCGCCCTGGCCGCCGACTCCGGCGCCGTCGGCACCGTGGTCAAGAACCGCCTCCTCGTGAACCTCAAGGATCCGAAGCACGGCCACCTGCCGTACTACGACGGACCTGAGGAGATCGGCGCCTTCATCGGCGTGCCGGTGCTCGAAGATGGTCACCTGCGCGGCGTGCTCGCGGCCGATCGTCGCGCCGATAAGCCGTTCTCGATCCAGGACGAAGCGCTGCTCACCGAGGCCGCCGAGCAGATCCTGCGCGCCATCAAGTCCGAGCGCGTCTTCGCCGCCGTCGAGCGCAGCAAGTACGAGCACGAGCGCTTCTTCGCGGCGCTGTCGCAGCTGAACCGCGCGCTCACGCCCGACGACGTGTGTCAGCGGACGTTCGAGGCGAGCCGCGAGATCTGCCCGTTCGATCTGGCGGTGATCACGACCTACGATCCGGTGACGCGCCAGCACCACGTCGTGGCGACCTCCGGCGAGGCGCCGCGCGGCCTCGAGACCGGCTTCTCGATCGGCGACAGCCAGTCGCTGGTCTCGATGGTGGTCAAGAACAAGCACTACCTGCCCGCGGGGGGCGAGCTCCGCGATCAAGGCACGCCCATCCTCGGCAAGCGGATCAAGTTCGCGGGCTTCGAGTCGCTGATCGTGCTGCCGCTGATCTGCGCCGACGCCGCGATCGGCACCTACATCCTGGCGACGCGTCGACCGCGCACGTTCGGCAAGGAGCGCCGCGAGATGTTGTCGGTGATCGCCAACCAGGTGGCGATCTCGCTCGCCAATGCGCAGATGTACGGTCGCATGGAGAAGATGGCGACGACGGACGGGCTCACCGGCCTGTACAACCATCGCACCTTCCAGGAGCGCTTGCAGGAGATGCTGGCGCGCGCCGATCGCCAGAAGACCGCGCTCGCCGTGCTGCTCACCGATGTCGATCACTTCAAGAAGGTCAACGACACCCACGGCCACCCGGTGGGTGATCAGGTGCTAAAGGGCGTGGCGGCGGCGGTGCAGCGCTCGGTGCGCAAGGTCGATCTGGCGGCGCGCTACGGCGGCGAGGAGTTCGCCGTCGTGCTCGAGGGGACCGACAAGGCGGGCGCCAAGCTGCTCGCCGATCGCATTCGCACCGAGGTCGAGAAGCTGACGTTCTCGTCTGCCGAGGGGCAGTTCCAGGTGACGATCTCGCTCGGCATCGCGATCTTCCGCGACGACGGCGTCGAGAGCAAGGAGCTGATCTCGGCCGCCGATCAGGCGCTCTATCACAGCAAGCGCAATGGCCGGAACCGCGCCACCTGCTTTGGCGACCTCAACCCCAAGAGCCAGCTCAAGGTCGTCTAGCGATTCCATAGATCGGCGGCGGCGAATGCGTCATCATCTCCAGCCATGGGCCGTGGTCGGATCGTCGTGCTGCTGTCGAACGTCTTGCTGATCTGCGCGACCGTCGTGATGGTGCGCGCCTGGCCGCGCTTCGAGACCGGCTTCGCGTTGCTCGTCGAGGTCGTGCTGTTCGCGCTGCTGGCGACGATCTTCTGGCGGTCGCGGGTGCGCGTTGGCAAGCTCGTCGACGAGCTGCTGCGGGTGATCGAGCGGCGTCGCAAGCGGGCGCTGGGCGGGATGGCGCCCACCGCCCTCGGCGCCCACCTGCTCGCCGAGCTGTCGGCGGGGCCGTTTGCGCCGGCGCTGGTGCAGAAGGTCAAGGATCGCATCGACCACCTCGAGTGGCACGATCTCAAGGCCGAGTGGCCCAAGCTGTCGAGCGAGCTGTTCGCCGAGCGGACCTCTCCCGAGGCGGTCAAGGAGGCGTCGCTGGTGCTCGCCTACGTCTCGCTCTGCTTGGAGCGGCTGAGCGCATAGAGCGCGATCCCGGAGCAGACCGCGACGTTGAGCGAGTCGAAGCCGGCGGCCATCGGGATCGCAAGCCGCTCCTCACAGCGCGCCAGCGTCTCGGGCCGAAGCCCGGCGCCCTCGGTGCCGAGCCACAGCGCGCAGCGCTGCGCCGCGAGCCGAGGAGCGACGTCGGTGAGCACCTGCGCTGCCGGGTCCGGCGTCAGGGCCAGCGAGCGTAGCCCGGCTGCCGCCAGCTGATCACAGAGCGCCCCCGCGTCGGAGAAGCGCGCGAACGGCACGATCAACGCGCCGCCGGCCGAGACACGGATCGCCTTGCGATAGAGAGGATCACAGCTCGCGTCGTCGAGCAGGACCGCATCGACGCCGAAGGCCGCGGCGTTGCGAAAGATCCCTCCGACGTTGTCGTGGTTGGCGATGCCCTCGAGCACGAGCAGACGCTCGGCGCGTGCGATCAGGTCCTCGAGCGTCGGTGGCGCGGCGCGCTCGCCGCACGCGAGCAGCCCGCGGTGCAGCGGAAAGCCGACGACGCTCGACAAGAGCTCGGTCGATCCGACCAGGAGCGGCACCGACTCGGGGACGAGCGGGGCGACTCGGTCGACGAGCTTGTCGGCTGCGAGGACGGCGCGCACGCGCAGCCTGCTGCGCTGCAACAAGACGCGCACGACGACCTCACCCTCGGCGATGAACCGGCCCTGGCGCCCGACGAGATCCCGCTCGCGCAGCTCGACGAAGTCGGCGAGGCGCGGGTCGTGCGCGTCGGTGACTCGCTCGATCATGAGGTCCTCATACCACAGGCCACCGGCCGCGGCCGCATGGGGTATAACGCCGGCATGTCCATCTACATCAGCTCGGTCTACACGAAGGGTGGCGACCTCGGAGAGACGTCACTCGTCGGGCGACACCGCGTGCGCAAGGACTCGCCGCGGATCGAGTCGTATGGCAACGTCGACGAGCTCAACGCCGTCCTGGGGTTGGTGCGGCGCGCCAACCTCGACGAGGCGGGGCCGACCGAGTGGCGCGACGCCCTCGATCATATCCTCGAGCGCCTGCAGTCAGAGCTCTTCAACCTGGGCTCGCTGCTCGCGACCCTGCCCGCCGATCTACACCCGAGCCAGCCGCGCATCCTGCCGCGCCACACCGCCGCGCTCGAGCAGGAGATCGATCAGCACAACGCCACCCTCGAGCCGCTGCGCAGCTTCACCGTGCCGGGCGGCGGCTGGGTCTCGTCGTATCTGCACCTGGCGCGCACCGTCTGCCGTCGCGCCGAGCGCGGCGTGGTCGCGCTCTCGGCCGTCGAGTACGTGGACGAAGAGGCGGTTCGCTACCTCAACCGGCTCTCCGACGCGCTCTATGTCTTCGGGCGCTACAACGCCAAAGCCCGCGGCGAGCGCGAGCCGCTGTGGCAGCCGGAGGCCGCGCCTACGGATCGATGATCGTCAGGCCGTTCTTGGTCAGCACCCAGACCCGGCCTCGCAGATCGACGTCGAGATCGATCACCGCGTTGTCGAGCAGACCGCTGCGCACGTCGATCGGCGCCGCGTCGCACGAACCCTGACAGTACAGGCCCCGATCCGTCCCGATGAACACCTCGCCTCGTCCGTTGGTGCCGAGCGCCGTCGACGGTGGGTAGAAGGCGCCGAGCTTGGGGAACGACCAGCGCTTGCCGTCGTAGCGTCCCGTGCCGTTCTTGGACGCGACCCAGATCTCGCCGCCGGGGCCGGGCGCGATGTCGCGCAGAAACTCGGTCGCGAGGCCATCGTTCTCGGTGAACAGCTTGAAGTCCTTGCCGATGAGGTGGCCAGCGCCCGAGCGCGTCGCGAGCCACGCCTCGCTCTGGCTGACGAAGTGCATCGCGTTGACGTCGTCGGGGATCGGCAGCGACACCGTGGCGTGCGCGCGGCCGTGGTAGGCGACCTTGCCGGAAGCGAGCTCGAGCTCGACGGCGCCGTACGGTCGCTCATCCCCCTCCTTGTCGACATAGGACAGGCCCATCCAGAGGTGTCCGTCGGGCGAGAAGCGCGCGAAGGTCACGTCGGGGACGCCCGCCGGCACCTCGATCGGCTGAAACGTGATGGGGCTCCAACGCCCATCGGCCACGACCGAGATGCGCAGCAGCCGATCGCGCGCCCCCCGATGCACGGCGACGACCTGGTTGCGCGGATCCCGCAGGACCGCGAGCACCGACGATCCCTCCTCGGAGTCGATCGCCGCAGCCTCGAAGCTCTCGCCGTCGAAGCGGTAGGCGCGCGGGCCACCCGTGGCGAGGTAGCACTCGTCGCTCGCTGCCGAGGT
>CAZPEY010000168.1:0-12016 GCA_964585665.1 uncultured Polyangiaceae bacterium
ATCGCCACGAGCGCGACCGCTACATGATCGTCGTCAACGCGTCGAACATCGACAAAGACGTAGCGTGGTTCCGCGATCAGGTCGGCTCGATGTGCACGCTGCAGGATCAATCCAAGCAATGGGGCCTCATCGCCGTGCAGGGTCCCAGGGCCGTCGATCTCGTCGAGAAGCTCGAGGGCGGCAGCGGCTCGCTCGGTGACCTGGCCTCGTTCCACTGGACCTTTGCGAAGCTCGCCGGCCTGCAGGTCGCCGCGGCGCGCACCGGCTACACCGGGGAGGACGGCTTCGAGCTCTTCGTCGAGACGAGCAAGACGGCGGCGCTGTGGGACGCGCTCCTCGAGGCGGGCCAGCCGCTCGGCTGCAAGCCGATCGGGCTCGGCGCGCGCGACACGCTGCGCCTCGAAGCGCGCCTGTCGCTCTACGGCAACGACATCGACGCCGAGCACACGCCGCTCGAGGCCGGCCTCGGCTGGGTGGTCAAGGGCAAGGGCTTCATCGGCGAGGAGGCGCTGGCCGAGCAGAAGGCCGCGGGGCTCGAGCAGAAGCTGGTCGGCTTCGTCATCGAGGGGCGCGGCATCGCCCGCCACGGCTACGACATCCTCGTCGGCGATCAGAAGGTCGGCGTCGTCACCTCGGGCACCACCGGTCCGACGGTCGGCAAGGCGATCGGCCTCGGCTACGTGCCAATCGCGCACAGCGCCGCCGGCACCCAGCTCACCATCGACTGCCGCGGCAAGCCGGCGTCGGCCACCGTGGTCGACGGCCCCTTCTACCGTCGGCCGAAGGCGCCGCCGCGGCCGCCCAAAGAAGTCGTCCTGGAAGCGTCCGACGAGTAGCACTCGCGACGCGACGATCCGCAACGCAACGCAAACCGCTCCGAGGAGACCGATGGCCACGTACCCTGAAGACCTCCGCTACACCAAGGACCACGAATGGGCCCGCCCCGAGGGCAACCGCGTGACGATCGGCATCACCAAGTTTGCCGTCGATGCGCTCGGCGACATCACGCAGGTCGATCTGCCCAAGGAGGGCGAGCAGATCACGCAGGGCCAGGTGTTCGGCTCGGTCGAGAGCGTCAAGGCGGTCTCCGATCTGTACGCGCCGTGCACGGGCAAGGTGGTCAAGGTCAACGACCCGCTCGCCGACTCGCCCGAGTACGTCAACGACGAGCCGTATGAAGAGGGTTGGATGATCCAGGTCGAGGTCGCCAACCCGGACGAGCTCAGCAAGCTGATGAGCGCCGCCGAGTACACGGCCTATCTCAAAGAGCAGGAGAACGCTTGAGGTACCTGCCGCACACGCCCGAGGACATCGAGCGCATGCTCGGCGTCGTCGGCAAGCCGTCGATCGACGCGCTGTTCGATCACATCCCTCCGTCGCTGCGCACCAACCGCCCCATCGACATCGCCCCGCTGTCCGAGCCCGAGCTGCTGACGCACCTCCAGGAGCTCGCGGCGCTGTCGCAGCCGGCGACCGCGTCGTTCCTCGGGGCTGGGCTGATCCCGCACGCGATCCCGACCGCTGTCGACATGCTGCTCCAGCGCGCCGAGTGGTACACGAGCTACACGCCCTACCAGCCCGAGATCTCGCAGGGCACGCTGCAGGCGGTGTTCGAGTTCCAGACGATCGTCGGCGAGCTCTTCGGCCTGCCGGTCGCCAACGCGTCGATGTACGACGGCGCCTCGGGCACCGCCGAGGCGGTGTTGATGAGCCAGCGCCTCACCGAGCGAGAGCGCGTCCTCACCGCGGCGACGCTGCACCCGCAGTCGCACGAGACGATCGCCACCTACCTCGGCGGCGACCCCGCGTGGGATCCCGCGTCGCTCGTGCGCGTCGGCGCCACGGTTGACGGCCGCGTCGATCTCGACGCCTGCCGGGCGGCGCTCGCCGCGGCCCCGACAGCCTGTCTGGTCGTCCAGTCGCCCAACTTCTTCGGCTGCGTCGAGGACGTGGCGGCGCTCGCGGCGATCTGCCAGCAGCACGGCACGCTGCTGGTCGTCGCCAACACCGAGCCGCTCGCCTTCGGCCTCTACGAGGCGCCCGGCGTGCTCGGCGCCGACATCGCCGTCTCCGACGGGCTGGGCCTCGCCTCCGGGCCCTCGTCCGGCGGGCCGGGCGTCGGCCTCTTCGCCAGCAAGAGCGACTTCGTCCGCCAGCTCCCCGGCCGCCTCGTCGGCGAGACCGTCGATCGCAGCGGCAAGCGCGGCTACGTGCTGACGCTGGCGACGCGCGAGCAGCACATCCGCCGCGAGAAGGCGACGTCGAACATCTGCACCAACCAGGGCCTCATCGCGCTCGCCTTCACGATTCACCTCTGCCTGCTCGGCAAGCGCGGATTTAGCGAGCTGGCGCAGCAAAACTACGCGCGGGCGAGCTACGCGCTCGACCAGCTCGTCGCCAAGGCCGGCTGTCGTCGCGCCTTCGCCGCGCCGTTCTTCAACGAGATCGCCGTCGAGGTCCGCGGTGGCGACGCCGGCCGCGCCGTTCGCGCGCTGGCATCGCGCGGTCTCCACGCCGGTGTCGCGCCGCGCGCCGCGGGCCTCCTGCCCGACGCCTCGCCAGGCCTGCTGCTCGTCGCCGTCACCGAGCAGCACAGCCGCGCCACGATCGATCACTTGGTCAACTCTCTTGACGAGGTCACTCGATGAGCCCCGCCCGTCCCATCGAGACACGCCACCTGCTCCACCCCGAGCCGCCGATCTTCGAGCGCGGCGCGCCTGGCCGCTCCGGCGCTTCGTTGCCGCCGCTCGACGTGCCTGCTCCGCCGCCCGTCGAGGAGTCGCTGCGGCGCAAGACCGCGCCCGGCCTGCCCGAGTGCAGCGAGGTCGAGGTCACGCGCCACTTCACGCGCCTGTCGCGCTGGAACTACGCGATCGATCTCGGTCTCTATCCGCTCGGGTCGTGCACGATGAAGTACAACCCGAAGATCAACGAGCGCATCGCGCGCCTGCCGGGGTTCGCGAACCTCCACCCGGCCCAGCTCCCCGAGACGATGCAGGGCGGCCTCGCCGTGCAGTGGCACCTCGAGAAGTGCCTCGCGGAGATCGCCGGCTTTTCGCGCGTCACGCTGCAGCCCGCCGCCGGGGCGCAGGGCGAGCTGTGCGGCATCCTGATGATCCGCGCCTTCCACAAGAAGGCGGGACGCTCACCGACCAAGGTGCTCATCCCCGACTCGGCGCACGGCACCAACGCCGCGACCTGCACGCTGGCCGGCTTCCAGGCCGTCTCGCTCAAGACCGGCGCCGACGGCCTGCTCTCCGTCGAGTCGGTCAAGGACGCGATCGCCAAGCACCCGGGCGACATCGCCGCGGTGATGGTCACCAACCCGTCGACGCTCGGCCTGTTCGAGGAGGGCCTCACCGAGGTCGCCGCGCTCGTGCACGAGGCGGGCGGCCTGGTCTACATGGACGGCGCGAACTTCAACGCGCTCCTCGGCAAGGTGCGACCGGGCCAGAGCGGCATTGACGTCATGCACATCAACCTGCACAAGACCTTCACCACCCCGCACGGCGGCGGCGGTCCAGGCTCGGGCGTGGTCGGTGTCGTCGAGCGGCTCGTGCCCTTCCTGCCGCGTCCCACCGTCGAGCGCCGCGCCGACGGCACCTTCTACCTCGACACCGAGCGCCCCGACTCGATCGGCCGCCTGCGGTCCTGGTACGGCAACTTCGGGATGTTCACGCGCGCCTACACGTACATGCGCGAGATGGGCGGCGAGGGCCTGCGGCGCGCCACCGAGCTCGCGGTCCTCAACGCCAACTACATCCGTGCGCGCCTCCAGGGGACGTACCCGCTCGCCTACGACGCTCCGTCGATGCACGAGGTGATCTTCACCGACCGCCGCCTCAAGAAGGAGCACGGCGTTCAGACGCTCGACGTCGCCAAGCGCCTGATGGACTACGGCTTCCATCCGCCGACGATCTACTTCCCGCTGCCCGCGGTCACCGGGGGTGCGGGCGCGCTCATGATCGAGCCGACCGAGACCGAGACGCCCGAGACGCTCGACGAGTTCTGCGACGCGATGCTGGCGATCGCCGCCGAGGCGGCCGAGAACCCCGAGCTCGTCCATCAAGCGCCGCATCAGACGGCGCTGTCCCGCCTCGACGAGACCAAGGCAGCGCGCCAGCCGCGGCTGCGCTGGACGCCCGCTCCGTCGAAATAGTCCCCGCTACTGGTACTTGAAGAACTTCACGTTCGACTTTCCCGACAGCTCGAAGATGAAGCCGAAGTTGAACTGAATCTCGCCGTTGCCGCCCATCAGATCCTTGGGCGGGTTGGGGAACGGCGCGGCGCGACGAAAGGCCTCCTGCGCCTCCTCGTCGAGCATCGTCACGCCCGACGACTGCATGATCGACGAGCCGACGAGCTTACCGTCGCCGTCGAGGCGCACCCGCAGCACGGTGATCCGGTCCTTGACGCCCCAGACGTTGCCGCGCGGATCGTTGCGCACGTAGACGAGGTCGGGATGCCACTCCTGCGCGACGGCACGCTTGACGCGGTTGAAGAACGGCGCGTGCTTCCACTTCTTGGCGTTGAGCGCGGTGGCGTCGCCGTCGTCGACGTCGCGCAAGTAGTCGACCGAGCCCGGGCCGGCGCCGATGGCGCGGTTGAGCGCCTCCTGCGTCGGCTGCAGGTTGAGCGTCTTGCCGCTCGCCGTCGACGGAGGCATCGGCACTCCGGCCGGCCCCTCGGGCCCGAGCCGCGCGTCCTGGGCCGCGACGACCTTGTCGAGCGCCTTCTGCAGCGTGCTGCCCGAGCCCGACTTGCTGAACTCGCCTTCGCCCTTGGCGTCGAACTGCGGTGCGTCGCCGCGCTTGGGTTCCGCAGCGGCGCTCTTGCCGAGGTTGCGCATGGACAGCACACCGGGCTGGCCACCGGTCGGGCCGACGCCTTGGGGCAGCGGTTGATCGGGGGCCTCCTGCGCCTTCTTCGGGTTGGGCTTGTCGACCGCCATCGCCGGCGGTAGCGGCTGCTGCGTGCCGCCAGCCTGCCCCTTGCCCGCCTTGCCCTTCGTCTGGCGATCGACCTTCGAGTCGAACTCGGCGAGGAAGTCCGCCTTGTCGGGGCGCTGCTCGAGCGCCGGCTTGGCGATGTCGACGACCTGGCCGGGCGGCGACTTGTCCTCCTCCTCCTTCTTCTTCTCTTCTTCGCGCTTCTTCTCCTCGGGCGTCTTCTCGTCGGGGCGCTGCAGCTCGTCCACGAGCGCGCTGATCTCGAGCGGCTGATCGTCACCGCTTGCGTTGTCAGCGACGGGAGCAGCGCTCTGGGGCGGCCGTACGGGCGGCTCGTACAGCGCGGCGAAGGTGGCCAGTATCGCTCCGTGCAAGACGAAGGCGAATACGGTCGCCACCGCAGCGCGAACCTGCCGCTGCTGTCGCCGACTGAGCATCGTCTTCATTATATGACCCGACCGGTACTCGCGCTATAGTACGAAGTTGATGCTTACCTTCGCTTCTGTTCCGAGGGAGAGGATTGTGTCTTACTGGTCGGCCTTTGCCCTGCTCGTCGCTGCGGTTGGCTGCGGCAACAACAAGGCGCCGATCATCGAGCCGCTCAGCGATCAGACGGCGGTGGTCGGGGTCGAGTTCTCGCTCCAGCTGCGCGCCACCGATCCCGACGGCGACAAGCTCCGCTTCAACGTCAACGCCCCCGGCATCCCGGATCTGCAGACCCGCGAATCGCCCGCGACGATCCAGTCGTTCTCGGACGGCGTCGCGATCTTCCGCTGGGTCCCGACCGCGGCCGATCGCAGCGAGACGCCGTACGCCTTCGACTTCAACGTCAGCGACGGCAAGGCGACGAGCACCGAGTCGATCCAGATCACGGTCAAGGACTCGGTCGGCTCGGCGCCGATCTTCCGCCAGCCGCTCGGCACCGGCACGACGCTCGACCTCGACAAGACCGACACCGTCGAGGTCAAGATCCTCGTCGAGGACACCGACTCGACCGCGACGACGATCAGCGAGGCCGACCCGCCGATCGAGGGCGGCACCCTCGATCAGACGGGGCCCTTCGAGGCCACCTGGAAGTGGACGCCCACCGACGAGCAGATCGCCGCCCGCGATCACTACACGCTCACCCTCAACGCCGAGGACGAGGAGGGCAACCGGGCGATCCCCAAGAACTACACGATCGTGCTGCGCAAGAAGGCCGATCCGAGCTGCCCGGGTACCGCGCCAGTCATCACCCACCTCCCGCCGTCGGGCACGCAGACAACCGTCGCCGACATCAAGATCACCGCCGACATCACCGACGACATCGGACTGAAGTCGCCGCCCCTCTTCTACTACTCGACGCCCGATCCGACGTCGACGCCCGTGCAGCTCTCGATGACCCTCGCGTCGGGCACCGACAAGGCCGGAACCTACGAAGGATCGATCCCCAACCCGGTGGCCTCGGCGGCGGCCGGCACCAAGCAGACCGTCTACTACACCATCGTCGCCACCGACAACGACGACGCGGCGAGCACGGCCTGCGATCACTCGACGCAGGCGCCGCTGACCGGCACCTTCATGGTCGAGGTCGAGAAACCCGCAATGACCATGCCCGGCCTCGGCGTCTGCGAGGGGCCGTGCACGAGCGATGCGCAGTGCGGCGGCGACAACGACCACTGCATCCAGATCGGGACATCGGGCAAGTTCTTCTGCTCGCGCCTCTGCGGCGGCACCAACCCCGCCTGCCCGACCGGCTACAACTGCTCGACCTCGAACGTCTCGAGCGTCGACGGCAAGAGCGCGCGCCAGTGCCTGCCCAAGAGCGGGACCTGCGGCTCGGCCGCCGCGTGCGACGAGGACAACCTCGAGCAGAACGACACCCGGCTCGGCATCGTCAACACGACCAGCCTCAACATCACCAAGGCGACCGACGTCAACAAGACCAACACCCAGAGCTACCAGCAGCTGGCCGTCTGCCTCAACTCCGGGAGCTTCGACGAGGACTGGTACGGCATCCCGCTGTCGACGACCACCAACACGATGATTTACGTCAAGGCGACGGTGAAGCTCGGCACGGACCTCGCCGACCTCGACTTCACGCTCTACGACCAGGACGGCTCGTTCTTCGACGGCTCGTACAGCTCGGGGGCCAATGAGGAGATCTCGGCGTGCCTGGGCAAGCCGACCGACGTCGCCAAGACCAAGGCGTTCCTCAACGTCTTCTCGTACGACGATCCGAAGCCCGGCTTCTACGACCTGTCGGTCACGACGACGCCCGACGACGCCAGCGAGCCCAACGACAGCGACGGCGCGGCGACCGATTGGACGGCCCGCTCGCTGCCGATCGCGCAGACCGGCCTCGTGCTCTGCCCGGGCGATTCGGACTGGTACGCGATCATGGTCGGCGGGCTCTTCCCCGAGACCTTCGCCATCGACCTCAAGTTCAGCCAGTCGCGCGCCACGCAGGACCTCGACGTCTACCTGTGGATGGACACTCCGCCGGGCGACATGACCGGCTCGCCAGGCGGGCTCAAGCAGCTCGCGCAGGGCGTCGGCAGCGTCGCCAACGAGCACGTCGAGGTCACGATCCCGGGGAATACCCCGACCGACTTCCTCTACATCCAGGTCAAGGGCAAGACCGCCAACGCGGGCAACACGTATGAGCTCGACGTTGCGATCAAGCCCTAGCGCGCTCCTGCTGGCGCTCGCGCTGGCCGCCTGCAACCCCGTCACCTCGGCGCGGCGCGACACCGGCCTCGACGGCCTCGCCCTCGAGAGCGTCCAGCCCGCCACGCTGCTCTTCGGCACGACCCTCGCGATCACCGGCCGCTCGTTCGTCGACTCCGATCTCGGGACCTCGACGCTGGTCCTCGCTGGCGCCAGCAAGACGGTGCGGCTGCCCCTCACCTACGTCTCCTCGTCTCAGATGGCGGCGACCGCCAACGCGCCGCTCATCACGGCGATCGGCAACACCCCCAACTCGATCGCCGCGCACGTCGAGGTCGTCTCGACCGTCGATGGCAAGACCTACCGCAGCGCGACGCGCACCGTCGAGCTCCGGGCGACGCTCTCGCTTCAGCCGACCCTCGGCGCGATCGGCGACGGGGTCATCTACGTCAACCAGTCGATCCCGATCACCGGGGCCGACCTGCTGGTCGGCGGCGCCGAGGGGCAGAGCCGCGTCGTCCTCGACGGCTGCTTTCGTCCTGGCAGCGGGGGCATCTGCGGGGTGCCGCGCCAGACGACGCTGCCGCTGGTGAGCGACTCGCAGGTCGAGCGTACCGCCGGGCACTTCGTCTACAGCCCCGCGGTCAGCGGCATCCGCGCCGGGCAGTGGACCGGGACGGTGCGCGTCGAGAACGTCCACGCCGACGGTACGGTCACCCAGTCGAGCCCGATCGACGCGACCTTCGACGTCCAACCTCCGACCCTGACCGGCCTGTCGACCAGCGCCGCCAGCCTGGGCCAGTACGTGCTCGTCACCGGCGGTGGCTTCGTCGGCGGAACGGCGGATGCGACGACCACCCTGCACCTCGTCGGCAGCTTCGCGCCCACCAGCGGCGGCAAGGCGACCCCCATCGATCTCGAGCTCGTGCCCGAGGTCCGCTCCGGCCTCGAGCTGCGCTACGTCCTCGACGAGCAGGACACGCTCGGCCAGACCATCAACCTGCGTCAACAGCCAGGCACGATCACCGGGCAGCTCTCGGCCACCGTCGAGAGCGGGACTGACTCACTGACCACGGCGCCGGTCGCGATCACGCTCGCCATCGCGCCGGTGCGTCAGGTCGTGTTCGTCAACTTCCTTGACGAATGGATCCGCGCGCTCCGACGCTTCGGCCTGCGCGCCGCCGATCAGCGCATCCGCGACCGGGTGCTCGCCGTCGGGCGGCGCGACTACCAGGCGATCAACCTCGACTTCCGCGCCGCCCCGCCGACCGACTTCGCCGTGTTCTCGCAGGTGGACATCGGTGGCCTCTACCCGGCGGGCGACCACTCGTTCGGCTACGACAACACCCCGGGCAAGGACCTCAACAACCAGCGCCTCTACGACCGCATCGGCGGCGTCAACGCGGTCACGCAGCTCGACGGAGATCCCGGCTACGGCGGCATCTTCCTCGAGTCGTTCTTCCTCTTCTCCGAGCATCCGCCGACCGACATCCTGGGCAGCGTCAAGAACGACCCGAGCTGGGAGCTGGCGCGCGATCCGCGCTTCGATCCGATCTTCGATCCGTTTCGCGTCGACCGCGGCGGCCGCGAGCTGACCGCGGGCGAGCTCGAGACGCTGCAGCCGAGCGCGCTCGAGTCCGCCGAGACCTGCCCCGCCGTCGCTGGCGATCGTCGCAGCGAGGTCGCGTGTGCGATCTTCGTGCTTGGCAGTATGATTGGCTCGACCATGACGCACGAGATCGGACATAGCCTCGGGCTCGCCGATCCGTATGGATCCAACCTGCACAACCAGGGCGACTGCCCGTCGCGCCTCATGGACGGCGGCGGCGATCGGCCGTTCGTCGAGCGGGCCGAGCTTGGCGCCGGCCCGGCACGCTTCTGCACCACCGACTACGACTACCTGCGCACCGTGCTGCCGTCGGTCGATGCGCCCCCGCTGCTCGAGAGGCCCGAATGCGATCGCTGCCAATGACGACGCGCCCTTGGTGGGGCTCTCCGCTCGGGTTGCTGCTCCTCGCCGCCTGCAGCCTCGGTGGCGCCGGATGCCCGGCGCGCGCGAGGGAGGGCACGCGCGACACCGGCCTCCTCGGCCTCTCGCTGACCAAGCTCGCGCCCCAGACCCTGCTGCGCGGTAGCCACGTCTCTCTGACCGGCCGCAGCTTCGTCGACAGCGAGCTCGGCACGGCCGAGCTGGTGCTGAGCGGCACGCTCGACGACGTGCCGTTCGACATGCGGCGCCCTGCGGCCTACGTCAACTCGTCCGAGCTCGGGCTCGAGATCGACGACGACTTCCTGGCAGAGCTGGGCGGCGCGCCGACCACCCAGCGCGCCTTCCAGGGCACGGCGACCATCGAGTACCTCTCGACCGTCGACGGCCAGCGCCATCGCTCGGCGGCACTGCCGATCGCGCTCGCCTTTCAGAAGTCGCTCGACCCCGACGTCTTCGCCGTCGGCGATGGCGTCATCTACGTCAACCAGCCGATTCTCGTCGACGGCAATCGTCTCCTGCTTGGCACCGGCGAGGGCAAAACCGAGGCCGTGCTCGCCGGCTGCTTCACGCCTGCGGCGAGCTCGACCTGCGGCTCCAGCACGACCAAGCGCCTGCCGGTCACCCCGCTCGATCCGACCGACCGCACGCGCGGCAGCTTCGTCTATTCCTCGACGGTCTCCGGCATCGGGCCAGGGAGCTTCGCCGGCAAGCTGCATCTCGAGAACACCCACAAGGACGGCACGATCGAGAAGAGCCCGGATCTCAACGTCACCTTCGACGTGCAGCCGCCGACGCTCGACAGCGCGTCGACCACCGCGGCGAGCCTCGGCCAGTACGTGGTGCTGCAGGGCGGCGGGTTCGTCGGCGGCAATACCGATGAGTCGACGACGCTCGAGCTGGTCGGCACGTTCACGCCCGACACGGGCGATCCCCTGCCGCTCGATCTCGTGCTCGTTCCCGAGTTCCGCTCCGGCCTCGAGCTGCGCTACGTCCTCGACGATCGCGACGCCCTCGGCGAGCTCATCGATCTGCGCAAGACCACCGGGACGATCGCCGGCACCGTGCAGGTCGTCGTCGAGCAGGGCGGCACGACAGTGCGCAGCGCCAAGGTGCCGGTGCAGCTCTCGATCCTGTCCATCAAGCAGGTCGTCTACATCCGCTTCCTCGACGAGTACGTCAGCGCGCTGCGTCGGTTCGGGCTGCGCGCCGCCGATCCGTTGATCCAGAATCGCGTGCTGACCGTCGCGGCGCGCGACTACGAGGGCGTCAACATCGAGTTCCGTACGGAGGTGCCGGACGACTTCGCCGTCTACTCGCAGGTCGACATCTCCGGCCTCGATCCGTCAGGCGGCCACAGCTTCGGCTTCGACAACACGCCCGGCAAGGACACCGACAACCAGCGCCTCTACGACCGTATCGGTGGTGTCAACGCGGTCACGCAGCAGAACGACGGCGTCGCCGGCTACGGCGGCGTGTTCCTCGACTCGTTCTTCCTCTTCTCGACGCGTCCGCCCGATCCGCTCTACGACAACATCCGCAAGTCCGATCTCTGGCAGCAGATGAGGGTCGAGCTCTTCGACGAGCTCTTCGATCCCTTCCGCGCCGATCGCGGGGGCGCCGAGCTGACCGCCGTCGAGATCGAGGCGCTGCAGCCGCCGACCCTGACCTCCGGCGAGAGCTGCCCAGCGGCCAAGGGCGACCGTCGCATGGCCGCGGCCTGCGCCATCTTCGCCTTCGGCAACCTGATCGGCACGACGATGACGCACGAGATCGGCCACAGCCTCGGCCTCGCCGATCCGTACGGCTCCTCGTTTCACGATCCGGGCGATCAGCCCAATCGCTTGATGGACTCGGGCGGCAGCCGCTCGTTCAACGAGCGCGTCGAGCTCAACGGCGAGGGGCCGTCGGTGTTCTGCGACGACGAGTACGACTACCTGCGCAAGACGCTGCCGTCGCTGGTGGCGCCGCCCGACGTGACCCGCCCGAACTGCTTCTGACCGCACCGCAACCCGATCTGGAGAATCCACGTTGTCCGACTTTCACGTCTTCAAAGGAACCGATCGCTACCTCACCTCCGAAGGGCTCGAGTCGGCGGTCAACTGCGCCATCGCGCTCGAGAAGCCCCTGCTCGTGCGCGGCGAGCCCGGCACCGGCAAGACCGTGCTCGCCGAGGCGGAGGCCAAGCAGCTCGCGCACCGCCTCATCCACTGGCCGGTCAAGTCGACGACGCGCGCCCAGGACGGCCTCTATGTCTACGACACCGTCGCGCGGCTCTACGACTCGCGCTTCGGCGACGGCGACGTGCGCGACATCCGCCGCTACATCAAGCACGGGCCGCTCGGCCAGGCGCTCGCCTCCGAAGAGCGGGTCGTGCTGCTCATCGACGAGATCGACAAGGCGGACATCGAGTTCCCGAACGACTTGCTGC
>CAZPEY010000169.1:0-11970 GCA_964585665.1 uncultured Polyangiaceae bacterium
GGCAGCAGCTGTCCTCGCACTCCGGCCCGATGCACCGGAAGCGTTCCATGGCTCGCGTGGCAAAGAGCTCCATCGCCCGCATCAAAGCACAAGCCCGGCTGCGACGCGCGGCCGATTCTGGTACGATGACCTGTGCTCGACGTGCCGACGCTGCGAACCGAGCGACTCGTGCTGCGCGGCCACCGCATGAGCGACTTTGAGGACAGCTTTTCGCTGTGGTCCGATCCGAGCGTCACGCGCTTCATCGGCGGGCGGCCCTTCTCCGAGGAGGAAGTGTGGATCCGGCTGCTGCGCTACGCGGGGAGCTGGGCGCAGCTCGGCTTCGGGTTCTGGGCGGTGTTCGTCGCTGACACCGGTGCCTTCGTCGGGGAGGTCGGGTTCGCCGACTACCGACGCGATCTGCAGCCCTCGATCCATGGCACGCCGGAGATCGGCTGGGCGCTCTTGCCCGCGGCGCAGGGGCGAGGGCTCGCGACCGAGGCGGTGCGCGCGGCGGTGGCGTGGGGGGACGGCGCCTTCGCCGATCCGCGCACCGTGTGCATCATCGATCCAGGCAATCTTCCGTCGCTGCGTGTCGCAGAGAAGCTCGGCTACCGCGCGATCCTCCAGACCGTCTACAAAGGCGACCCAACCCTCTTGTTCGAGCGACTGCGAGGCTGATCGTGAGACGTGTTTCCTACCTGGGCTGGCTTGGCGGGGCGCTCCTGCTGGCCAGAGTGGCGACGGCGGCGACGCTCGATCGCGCGATCATCGAGAAGACGATCGAGAGCCACTTCGAAGAGGTGTCCGCGTGCTACCAGGCCGGGCTGGATCGCAACGCCGAGCTGACTGGCACGGTGACCGTGCGCCTGGCGATCGACAAGAAGGGCGAGGTCGCCTCGGTCAACGTGCAGAGCTCCACCCTCGGTGACAAGCCGGTCGAGGAGTGCATCGTCAAGGCGGTCAAGACGTGGAAGTTCCCCAAGCCCAAGGGCTCGGGCTCGGTGATGGCGACCTATCCCTTCGTCCTCAAGACGAAGTGATCTGACGCCAGCGGCGGAGCGTGTCGGCGGTCAGCCGGTCGAGGTCGACGCCGAGCTGCCGCGCCAGGTCGAGCTCGCGCGAGAACGACGTGCCCATCGGCGTCGGATCATCGGAGCCGAGGATACAGTGGACGTGCGCGCGCTGCAGCGCGACGAGCGGCGTCGCGCCGTGCTGGGCCTCCAGCGCCGCGAGCGCGGTCGGGATGAGCAGGCGATTGCTCGACGGACAGACCTCGAGCGTGACGCCGTCCTTGGCGAGCCGGTCGAGCGTCGCGGCGCTCTGCAGGGAATGCACGCCGTGGCCGATGCCGCGCGGCTGCAGCGCGAGCGTGCGATCGACCGAGTCGTGGCCGGCGAACTCGCCCGCGTGGATCGTCAGGTCGGGGAGGTCGCGGCGCAGATCGTCAAGGATGTTGACCAACGCGGCGGGCAGCGGCTCGGTGTCCGCGCCGGTGACGATGCCGAGCACGTCGAGCCCGACGAGAGCTTCGCGGTGATCGCGGACCACGGTCGCGAGGGCGCGATAGTGCGGCTCGCTCTCGAAGGTACGCGACAGGCCGAGGCGCAGGACCATCGGCTTGCCGAGCCGCTTCGAGACCGCGTCGCGGGCGGCGATGACGGCGAGGAGGATGGGGCGGGCGTAGCCGTCGGCAAAGCGGCTCGGGGCGACGTCCCGCCAGGCGATCCCCTGGTTCTCGAGGAGGGTGCGGGCCATCGAGAACAGCGACAGCCGCATCTCGAACCCGTCGGTGTCCGCGGCGGCTTCGATGAAGGCGCGCTCGGCGAGTGCGGCGATCGCCGGCACGCTGACGTAGGCGGCGCGCGCCTTGACGATGCACTGGTAGAAGATCGTGGCGTCGTCGGACGGCGCGGCCATCACCAGCTGGGTCGCCAGCTCCGCCTCGCTGCGATAGCGATTGGTCGCCGCGTCGAAGAACAGCGGGTGGTGGATGTGGAACTGGTGCGCGACGGCGAGGAGCGCGGCGGGGCTGTGCGAGCCTTCGAGGTGGCGGTGGAGGTCGAGGTGCATGATCGGTCTACGCGGTCGTCTGGGTCTCGGGCGGGGTGGGCAGCAGGCGCTGCAACACCAGCGCGACGACGACGACGGCGCCGCAGCCGATGACGTTGTACCAGAGAAACCCGATGTTCGACGCCGCGAAGACCGCGAGCACGGCGGCCTGCGCGACGAGGATGGCGACGAAGGTCGGCGTTCCCCGGACGTGCTTGGTGAAGAACCCGACGAGGAAGGCGCCGAGCATCGGGCCATAGAAGATCGAGCCGAGGATGTTGACCGCCTGGATCAGGTTGTCGAGCTGGCTCGCAAAGGCCGCGAACAGGACGGCGAGGACGCCCCAGAAGACCGTGAACGCCCGCGCGGCCTTGAGGTAGTGCGCGTCGCTCTCCGACGGGCGGACGCTGCGCCGATAGAAGTCGACGACGCTCGTCGAGCCGAGCGAGGACAGCGCCGCGGCCACCGCCGACATGGAGGCGCACAGGATCACGGCGACGAGCAGGCCGATCAGCCCCGGGGGGAAGCGCTCGACGACGAAGGAGATGAAGAGGTAGTCGGCGTCCTTGGCGCGCTGAGCGCCGACGGCTTCGACCAGCTTGAGCGCCCGCTTGCGAACGAGGTCGGCCTCCGCGCCGCGCTCCTTGAGGCCGCGCTCGAGGCGGGTCGTCTCCTCGCCACGGGCGATCGCCGCCAGGTACTGCTCGGCGAGCTCGCGGCGACCGGCGACCGCGGCCTGCCAGTCGCGATCGAGGGCGGCGGCTTGCGCGGCGCTCGCGCCCTGGCTCGCCTGGCGCCACGCCGCCTTGTCGAACACCACCGCAGGCGGCCGCAAGGCGTAGAACACGAACAGCAGCACGCCGACGAAGAGGATGAGCAGCTGCATCGGGATCTTGACGAGGCCGTTCATCATCAGGCCGAGTCGACTCTCGGTGAGCGAGGCGCCGCCGAGGTAGCGCTGGACCTGCGATTGATCGGTGCCGAAGTAGGCGAGCGCGACGAAGAGACCGCCGGTCAGCCCCGACCAGAACGTGTAGCGGGTGTCGAGTCGCGGTTGAAAGTCGACGAGCTTCATCTTGCCGAGGACGCCGGCGAGGCGCGTCGCGCCGACGAGCGAGACCTCGGAGGGGAGCTGGCGTGCGATCACGACCGCCGCGACCACCATCCCGCCCAGCATGACGACCATCTGATAGGTCTGGGTGCGGCTGACGATCTTGCTGCCGCCCGAGACGGTGTAGAGGATGACGACGCCGCCGATCGCGAGCGTCACGAGCTGCAGCGGCCAGCCGAAGACCGCCGAGAGGACGATCGCGGGCGCGTAGATCGAGATGCCGGCGGCGAGGCCACGCGACAGCAGGAAGAGCAGCGCCGTGAGCTGCCGCGTCTTGCGATCGAAGCGCTGCTCCAGGTACTCGTACGCTGTCTGGACGCGCAGGCGGTAGTAGATGGGCAGCACCACGACCGACAGGAACACCATCGCGATCGGCAGGCCGAAGTAGAACTGCACGAAGCCCATGCCGTCCTCGTAGGCTTGTCCGGGCATGGAGAGGAACGTGATCGCGCTGGCCTGCGTCGCCATCACCGACAGGCCGATCGCGTACCACTTGAGGTCGCGGCTGCCGACGAGATAGGCGTCGGCGCTCGTGACCTTGCGCTCCTTCCACAGCCCCCAGCCGACGATGACAGCGAGCGTGCCGCCGAGCACGATCCAGTCGAGCGCGCTCACGACAGCACGGCGGTCAGCACGGCGAGGCCAGCGATCGTCGCCGCGAGCGCGCCGAGCACGAGCAGGTACCAGGTGCGCCAGGCGCCGAACAGCGGAGCGGCGTCGGCGCCCTGGTCGTCAGCGCCCACGCTTGCCGCCTTTGCGCGCCGGCTTGGCGATCACCTTGGGTGGACCCGCGAGCAGATTGGCGAAGAGGCGGAAGGCGCCAGGCACGCCGGCGGGGAGCTGACGGAAGAACGCGAGCCCGGTGTAGACGAAGCGTCCCTTGCCGAACTCTCCGACGAGGAGGCCGCCCCTGCGGGCTGGCTCGCCGGCGTCGTGCATCGACAAGGGCGCGGCGTAGTGCTCATCGAAGGCTCCGGCGAAGTAGAGCCCACGCTCCTGCACCCAACCGACGAAGTCCTGATCGTCGATCGGGTTGGGCTGCTCGAGCACCGGGTGCTTGCCGCGCTCGACGAGCGCCTGCTCCTCGGTCACTCGCTCTTGCGAGATCGAGAACGGCCAGGGGCCGATCGGCGTGTCGAGCTTACCGAGGCGGTTGTTGGTGCTGTACTGGACGACGAGCGTGCCGCCCTGCTCGACGTAGCGCATCAGCGCGTCGTGGCGCGCCCCGAGGCTGCGGTTGACGTTGAAGGCGCGAATGCCGATGACGATCGCATCGTAGGAGGCGAGCGGCTGGAGCAGCGCCTCGTCCGACAAGATCGTCACGTCGTAGCCGGCCTGGCGCAGCGCCGCGGCCACCTCGTCGCCCGCGCCGGGGATGTAGCCCAGGCGAAGGCCGCCGCGCCTCAGCGCGAAGCGAGCGACGCGCACCTCCGCCGGCTCGACGACGGTGATCATCGGTAGGTGGCCGTAGTCGAGGCGCTGCAGGCTGCTGGCCACCCGGTCGCCACCGTCGAGCGTCGCCTCGATGCGCAGGCGATCGAGCGTGCCCTTGGCGTCTGGCGGGGTGGAGGGCGCCTTGAGGCGGAACGTCAGCTTGGTCTCGGCATCGGCCCCGGCGAGCTCGAACGACTGTTCACTCGGCTCGACGGTGTAGCCGCTCGGTGGCACGAGGCGCGCCCGACCCTTGGCGGCACCCGCGGTGCTGCGCAGCGTGACCTCGAGCGACTTCGACTGGCTCGCTCCGTCGGCGAACACGAGCAGCGAGGTGGCGGGTTGCAAGACGACCGCGGGCACGATCTCGATCGGGCGGCGGCGCTCGCCGATCACGGGATCGTTCCAGGCGTACTCGGCGACGCGCTCGACCGAGAGGACGCGGCCCCCCGTCGCGACCCCGCCCGTGACCAGCCCACCCGCGACGAGATCGAAGCGGATGCGGGGCCACGCAGGCGAGCGCGGCTGCCCGATGAGCGCTTGATCGGTCACCGCCCAGCGACCCGGCTGCGGCGGCGCGCCGAGCCAGTATGGCGTCGAGAGTGGTTGCTGCGCGTCGATCGTGATCGCCTTCTCGACGGAGTAGGGCGTGTGTGGCTCGATCGCCCGGGCCTGCCCGACGTGTTGACCGTCGAGCTCGATCGCCGAGAGCTGCAGGGGGATCTTGCTGCGCTGCAGCACGGTGGCGGTGATCTTGAGCTCGCCGCCCGGGACCGCGGTTGGAGTCGCCGCCACCGCGTCGAGGACGAGCCCCATGCAGCCGACGATCAGCTCGACGAGCTGCTGGTGCTTGACCAGCTTGTCTTCACTTGGGGGCAGCGCGTCGACGGCGGCGAGCACGTCGAGGAGCAGCGGCACGCTGGCGGCGGGATCGGCGGGACGAAACTGCTGCAGCGCCGTCTGCGCGAGCGCGCTCGCCTTGTCGCTGCCGGGGATGCGCCGCCAGGTGCGCTCGACCCCGTCGAGGAAGGTGCCTGGCATCGGCTCGCCGGCGAGCAGCTTGAAGTACTCGAGCACGGGGCCGCGCTGGGGGGAGGCGCCGAAGCCCTGGCTCTTGTGCATGCTGCGGCTGCGCGCTGCGACCTCGCCCGCCGAGGTGCCGAGGAGCGGATCGTAGGCGCCGATGTCGAGCTTCTGAAATCCGTCGAGCTCGCCGGGCTTCGCGGCGCCGAACACGCCCTTGTTCCAGACGATGCGCCGGGCCTGCCACGGCTGCACGAAGGCGAGCTGCTCCGGATACGCCTTCGGATCCGCGGCGAGCCGAAAGGCCTCGAGGGCGAGCATCGCCGAGGCGGTGTGGTGGCCGTGCGTGTCGCGAGCCTCGGGAGAGAAGCGGGTGACGATGACGTCGGGGCGGAAGCGCCGGATCGCCCAGACGACGTCGCCGAGGGCGGCGGGCTTGTTCCAGATTCGCAGCGTCTCTTCGGGAGACTTCGAGTACCCAAAGTCGCGCTGGTTGCCGAAGAGCTGCTCCGCCCCGTCGATGGCGCGCGCCGCGAGGAGCTCCTCGGTGCGGATCGCGCCGAGCAGCGGCGAGAGCTCCTGGCCGATGAGGTTCTGGCCACCCTCGCCGCGCGTCAGCGACAGGTAGGCGGCGCGCACCTTGGCGGTGCTGACCAGCCACGACAGGAGGCGCGTGTTCTCGTCGTCGGGATGCGCGGCGACGTAGAGCACGCTGCCGCTGGCCGCGAAGCGTTCGAGCGCGCGCTGCAGCTCGGCGCCGCTGGGCTGGCGCGGCGAGGCGAAGGCGATGGAGGAGAGGGTGATCAAGACGGCACCACTGCGGATCGCGCGGGACGGGAAGGGCATTGTTGCGTAAGTTCATAACGCCGATGCTCGCTTCGTTCCACTCCTCGTATTTGACCGGTGGCCTGCGCGCTGGCGCGTTCCTGTCGCGCGGCCTCGGAGACGCAGCCGATCGCCTCGCTGCCGTCGAGGATGCGGCGGCGCGTGCCGTACCCTCGGCGCTGCTCGCCGAGCTGGCGACGCAGCAGGCGACGCTGCCACACAGCGCTCCCCGCGCCGCCAACCTGGCCGCGCTCGGCGAGGCAGGCACGGTGGTCGTCGCGACCGGGCAGCAGGTCGGGCTGTTCCTCGGCCCGCTCTACACGCTGCACAAGGCGGCCTCGGCGATCGTGCTGGCGCGCTGGCTCGCCGAGGAGACGGGGCGGCGCGTCGTCCCGCTGTTCTGGCTGCAGACCGAGGATCACGACTTCGCCGAGATCGCCGCCGCGATCAGCCCGCGGCGCGATGGCACGACGCTGCGCTCGCAGCTCGTCGACGATCAGCCGGGGGCGCGGGTGTCGATCGCGCAGCGCCGCCTGCCCGCGATGATCGTCAAGCTGCTTGATGATCTCGGCGAGGAGCTGGCGGCGCGTCCGCACGCCGCCGAGGTCGACCTGCTCCTGCGCGCCCACTATCGCGAGGGGGCGTCGCTCGCGGCCGCGTTCGCGGGAGTGCTCGCGACGATCTTCGCGGACGATGGCCTGCTGCTGTTCAATCCGCGCAACCGGACGACCGCGCTGCTGCAGGCCCCGCTGATGAGGCGCGCCTTCGACGAGGCGGCGGCGCTCGAAGCGCTGCTCGTCGAGCGCAAGCGCGCGATGGAGGCGGCAGGCTTCGCGGCGCCGATCGAGCTGCGGCCGGGATCGCCCCTGCCCTTCTACCACGCCGAATCGGCGACGGGACCTCGCCAGCGGCTCGCCGGCCTGCCGCCCGACTGGCCGCGCGTGCTCGAGGCCGATCCGCTGCGCTTCTCGACCTCGGCGCTGCTGCGGCCGCTCGTGCAGGACGCGCTGTTTCCCGTCGCTGCGTACGTCGGTGGGCCGGCCGAGGTCGGCTATCTGGCCGAGCTGCAGCCGCTCTATTCCGCCTTCGGGCTGACGCCGTCGCTCGTCGCGCCGCGCGCCCAGCTGCGCCTCGTGCCGCCGGTCGTGCGGCGGGCCCTCGACGCGCTCGGTCGCTCGGCGCGCGAGATCGCCGAGGCGCCGCTCCAGACCGAGGCGCACTTCGTCGACGAGCCGGACGCGCCGAGCGCTGCGTGGGCGACCGAGCTCGAGGCGCGCCTGGTCGCGCTGGCGACGCGCGACCCGGCGCTCGGACGCATGCTCGCACCGGCCATCGAGCGGACGCGCGCCTCGGTTGGACATGCGCTGTCGCGGCTGGCGGAGCGCTACCGGCGCGCGGCCACGGAGCGGCACGAGTCGACGACCGCGCGCTGGCGTCGCGCCCGCGTCTGGCTCGCGCCCGATGGCGCCCCGCAGGAGCGCACGCTCGCGTTTCCCGCCTTTGCGGCCGAGGTCGGGATCGGCCGCCTGCGCGAGCGGCTGATCGCCTCGATCGATCCCTATTCCCCATCGCTGCGCGAGGTGGACCTATGAAGCCGCTCGGCATCGCCATCACTTGTTACCCAACCTTCGGCGGCTCGGGCATCGTCGCAACCGAGCTCGGCGCCGAGCTGGCCCGTCGAGGCCACGAGGTGCACTTCGTCTGCGCGGAGATGCCCTGGCGCCTCGGACGCTGCATCGACAACGTGACCTTCCACGAGGTGATCGCGGGCGACTATCCGCTGTTCGATCACGTTCGCGGACACGACTCGTACGTGCTCGCGCTGTGCAGCAAGCTCGTCGAGGTCGCGACCTATCACAAGATCGACGTGTTCCACATGCACTACGCGATCCCGCACGCGACGGCCGCGGCCCTGGCGCAGCAGATCCTCGGCGAGCGAGCGCCTCGCCTGGTCACGACGCTGCATGGAACGGACGCGACGCTCGTTGGCAAGGACCCGTCGTTCCTGCCGATCACGCGCTTCTCGGTCGAGCAGTCCAACGGCGTGACGGTACCGTCGCAGTTTCTCGCCGGTGCGACGCGCCACAACCTCGGTCTGCACGCCGATTTTCCGATCGAGGTCATCGCCAACTTCGTCGATACCGACGAGTTCGTACCGACCGCCGGGGTGCGCCGACCGCGGATCGTCCACAACTCCAACTTCCGCCCGATCAAGCGGGTCCCCGAGCTGGTCCGCGTGTTCGCTGAGGTGCGCCGCCAGCGGGAGTGCGAGCTCGTCTTGATCGGCGATGGACCGGAGCGGGGAGCGGCCGAGCGCCTGGTGCACGAGCTGGGGCTTGTATCGTCGGTGCGCTTCCTCGGCAAGCAGCACGACTTCCTCTCGGTCGTGCAGAGCGCGCGCGTCTTTCTGCAGACCAGCGAGAGCGAGAGCTTCGGCCTCGCGGCGCTCGAGGCGCAAGCCTGTGGCGTGCCGGTGGTCTCCACGGCGGTCGGCGGGGTCGGCGAGGTGATCGAGGATGGCGTCAGCGGAACGCTGTGCCCGCTCGGCGATCGCGATCGGATGGTCGCTGCGGTGATGGAGCTGCTCGATGACGAGCCGCGGTTCTCACAGATGGCGGGGGCGGCGCGCCACCGCGCGGTGGCGCACTTCGGAAAGGCGATGCGCGTCGACCAGTACGTCGCGTTCTATCGACGACTGCTCGACGGGTAGGGCGGGCTACTTCTTGGCGGGGGCGGCGGCGGGCGCCTTCCAGTCGACCAGCGCCTTCTTCACCTCGTCGGCGAAGAAGAACCGCGCCGGCGTCTTCTCACCGAGCTGCTGCGCCTTCTGCGCGAGCGGCAGCGCTTCCTTCTGCTTGCCCATCGCGGCGAGCAGCTGCGCCTTCGTCCACAGATTGAACCAGTCCTCCTTGATCTTGATCGAGCGGTCCGCCCACACGAGGCCCTGCGCGTAGTCCTTCTTCTGCTCGAGGAAGTAGCGCGCGGCCTGGTTGCTCGGACCCCACATCCCCTCGTCATAGGCCTTCAGGTTCGCGGTCACCTGGGCCTCGGTCGCGACCTTGACCGGCACGCGCACGCGGACCTTCTCCCACTCGAGATCGAGCGAGGCGCCGTCGTTGCTGGCGTCGGTGATCAAGTAGACGAGCCGCTCGCGCAGCGGGATCGTCTCCGGCTTGACGTCAACGCGCGCGACGTCGAGCTCCTTCTTGTAGTTGAAGGCGCCGCCCTGCTGGAAGTCCTTGTTGAGGATGATCGTCCACGCCGCGTCCTTGGTCGGGATCACGAAGTAGGCGTACGAGCCAGCCGGCACCGGGGTCGTCCCGAAGGTGACGTCCTTGCTGAAGGTGATCTTGGTGGCGGCGTTGGCGCCTGCGCGCCAGACCTCGCCATACTTGACGAGGCTGCCCCAGATCGGGCGCCCGCGCACGGCGGGGCTCGAGTACTCGATCGAGATGTCGGTCAGACCGACGGTGTTGCTGACCTTGGCCGCGAGGCTCGGGCGGGGCAGGTCGAGCGACTGCGCGGCAGCCGGGAGAGCAGACCCGGCGATCAGGCAAAGCGGTAGAGCGAGTGAGCGAGCGAACGTTCTCATGGATCGTATCCTCCGACGAAGGCGTGCACCCTGCCGCTTCTTGCGGCGCAATTCAAGTCGCGGTGCTATGAATAGGGTCGCTTCCGGAGGCACTCATGCGTCACGCGACGAGCCTCACCTGGTGTTGCCTGCTCTTCGCGCTCCACGGAGATCGCGCGGCGTTGGCCGAGCCGAGCTGGACGTCGAACGGCACCAAGGATGGAGTCGCCTACGAGCAGCGCGAGGTGCCCGGCTCGAGCTATCTCGAGCACCGCGCCAGCTTCGAGATTCCGGTGACGCCCGAGGTGGCGCTGGCCGGGATCTGGGAGGTCGTTTCGGCGGGCAAGACCGCGAACCACGAGAAGCGCGAGTTCCTGCGGCGCACCGACCGCGAGGTTCTCGTGCACGATGAGGTGACGCACCCGATCGTCAGCGATCGTGAGGTCACGCTGCTCATCCGCAAGACGACCCAGCCTCTTGGCGTGACCTTCGAGTCGCGCAACGATCTCGGTCCGCCGCCGTCGCCCAAGCGGGTGCTCCTGCCGCGCGTCTACGGGAGCTGGACGATCCAGCCGACGGCGACGGGCAGCCGTGTCTCGTTCCTCTGCTACAGCGAACCGGGCGGGACGATCGCGGCCTTTCTGGTGCGACCTGCGCAGGCCAAGCAGATCGCCAAGGACGTCACGCGCGTGCGACGTCAGCTCGGCTTCTGATCGGTTCTGTGCGATAAGCGCTTCATGATCGATCTGCACCAAGGATTCTCCGGGCGGGAGCTCGAGGAGCTCGAGCCGGGCGTCGGCGCCGTCGCGGTGCTCCAGCTCGACACGGTGATGGCGGCGGCCAAGGGCGAGTACCGGCGCGCGGCGCAGGGCCAGGTAGCCGTCGCCAAGCTGGTCGGCCAGCTGATGTGGCGCGGCCTGCAACAGCGGGCGCGTAACTTGGTCAAGTAGGTTGATCAAATGGAGCTAGGGCTGACGGGCCAGCGCGCGCTGGTCACAGGGTCGAGTCGGGGCATCGGACGCGCGATCGCGCTGCAGCTCGCCGAAGAGGGGGTCGAGGTCGCGATCAACGGGCGTAACGAAGCGCCCGTCGCGGCGGTGGTCGAAGAGATCACCGCTGCGGGCGGCAAGGCGGTGGCGATCCTCGGCGACGTGACGACGCCCAAGGGCGCGACGGCGACGGTCAACGGTGCGGCCGAGGCGCTCGGTGGCCTGGACATCGTGGTCAACAACGTCGGCGGCTCGGGGGCCCGGACGCTCGACGGGATGAACGACGCCGATCTCGACTCGGTGCTGTCGCGCAACCTCTGGCCGGCGCACCGGGTGTCGCGCGCGGCGCTGCCGCATCTCCAGGCCGCGGGCGGCGGAGCGATCGTGATCGTCGCCTCGATCTGGGGGCGCGAGTCGGGCGGCGGACCGAGCTACAACATCGCCAAGGCGGCCGAGATCAGCCTCGGCAAGGCGCTGGCGCAAGGGCTCGCGCAGCACGGCATTCGCGTCAACACCGTCGCGCCGGGATCGATCCTGTTTCCGGGCGGCGGCTGGGAGCGGCGGCAGCAAGCCGATCCCGAGGGCATCGCCAAGTTCATCGAGCGCGAGCTGCCGTTCGGCCGCTTCGGCACGCCCGAAGAGGTCGCCAACGTGGTTGCCTTCCTGTGCTCCGATCGCGCGTCGTGGATGAGCGGCGCTTGCGTCGTCGTCGACGGGGGCCAGTCGCGGGCGTTCTAGGTCGCAGCGGGCAGAGCGGCTGCCCGGGGGACGGCGGACCTGCTGATCGCCATTCGTGCGAGGGGGTGCGGGGACGGCGGAGGGCCAACGTGCCGGGGACGCAGGGTGTCCGTCCGTCCGTGCTCGGCACTTTCCTCGCGGGCGGTGCGGGGCGCGCCGCCGTGGCGGTGCGGCGGGGAGTGATCGAGTGGGCGGCCGTGCTGGTTCGGCTCGGAATCTGCGCGCGGGCGGACGGACACCCTGCGTCCCCT
>CAZPEY010000170.1:0-11898 GCA_964585665.1 uncultured Polyangiaceae bacterium
GGGTGCGGGGGCGGCGACGGCGGTGGGCGTCGCTGCAGGGGCCGCCGGGGCGCTCACCGCGGGCGCCGCGGCCACGCTCGCCGACAGGGCCGTCGGTCCGAGCTGCTTCCACACGATGACGCCGCTACCGAGGATGATGCCACCGAACCCTACTCCAAGCAGCCACCCCACCCAGCTTGGAACCTTGTTCTGAGGCGGGACGTACAGGTTGGAGTTGTTCACGGGTGGTCCTCCTTGGGTTTGCAAGCAATGCACGCTCTCTGCCACCCCAAAAGTGATCGCAAGTGCGCAACTCGCCGTCGTTGTGGTGGGGAAATATTCACCAGTTCTGGGTCAAATGTCCCCGCCTGGCAGCCCCAGGGCGCGCGGGATCAGCCAAGCTCCGTCGGTGGCGGGGTCGTAGCGGGGCCGTCCTCATTCTCGTCCACCGTCGGTGGAGGCGGGCGGCGTGCCAGCTGCTGCGCGATCTCTCGCCGCACCTCGGACTCGATGTCTTGCAGTAGAGGCCGTAATTTCGACGACAAGTAGCGGCTCGGTGGGAGGGGCTCGAGGGGGGCCTTGGCGACCATGTCCCAAATCTCCCCATCGGTCGTCGTGGGCTGGATGGCCTTGTCGAGGATGTGCTGGAGCTGCTCGGCGCGGAGATAGACGACCTGGGTCGGGCGCCCGTCGTAGTGGAGCGTCAGGTAGAAGCCGCCCTGTTCCGTGCCAGCCGGCGCGAGGTGCGCGGCGACCGCGCACCAGGCGCCCTCGAACGGGATGGTGCGAGGAACTTTCATGGAAGCGAGTCATACACGGTTTTCGAGTATGCTGCGACCAAATCAGCCAGGAGCGAGTCGTTCATGAGCGAGGCACAGCGTTCGAAATTCGGCGTGATCGGGTTGGGCACGATGGGGCAGAACCTCGCCCTCAATGTCGTCGACCACGGCTTTTCTGTGGCGGTCTGGAACCTCGAGCCCGAGTGGACCGACAAGTTCGTGGCAGCGCACCCGGACAAGGCCGTCCGGGGCACCAAGACCTTCGAGGAGCTGGTCGGCGCGCTCGAGCGACCGCGGCGCATCCTCATCATGATCACCGCCGGTGCCCCCGTCGACAAGACGCTCGACCGACTGGGGCCGCTGCTCGAGCCCGGCGACGTGGTCATCGATGGCGGCAACTCCTGGTTCAAGGACACCCAGCGGCGAGAGGCGGCGTGGCGGGATCGCGGCTTCCACTTCTTCGGCATGGGCGTCTCGGGCGGCAGCGAGGGCGCGCGCTTCGGTCCCTCCCTGATGCCGGGCGGCGCCAAGCCAGGCTATGAAGCCGTGGCCGACGTGCTGCAGGCGATCGCGGCGCGCACCGAGGCGGGCCCCTGCGTGACGCACGTCGGACCCGACGGTGCGGGCCACTTCGTCAAGATGGTGCACAACGGCATCGAGTACGGCGACATGCAGCTCATCGCCGAGATCTACGACGTGATGCGCCGCGGCCTCGGCCTCGAGGTCGACTTCATCGCCGAGCGGTTCGCGAGCTGGAACCGCGGCGCCCTCGAGTCCTTCCTCATCGAGATCACCGCCAAGGTGTTGACGAAGAAGGAGGGCACCACGCCGCTGGTCGATCTCGTCCTCGATGCGGCAGGGCAGAAGGGGACCGGGAAGTGGACCGCGGAGGTCGCGCTGTCCCTCGGCATCAGCGTGCCGACGCTCGCCGCGGCGCTCGACGCGCGCGTCCTGTCGAGCATGAAGCAGGAGCGCGTCGCGGCCAGCCGCGTCCTTCCGCCACCGTCGGCGCCGCGGGCGAACTACGACGTGACGAGCCTGCTCAACCACCTCGAGCTGGCGCTGCTCGCCGGCAAGGCCTGCTCGTACGCGCAAGGCATGGCGCTCATCGGTCGCGCCTCGACCGAGTACAAGTGGGGCATCGACCTCGGGGAGATGGCCCGCATCTGGAAGGGTGGTTGCATCATCCGAGCGCGCTTCTTGGAGACGATCCGGCAGGCCTACGCGCGCGATGCCCAGCTGGTCAACCTGCTTGTCGATCCAGAGGTCGCGGCGCTCATGGCGCGCTGCCAGCCCTCGCTGCGCGCGATCCTGCAGCTCGCCATCGAGCTCGGCATTCCGACGCCGGCGCTGTCGGCGAGCCTCGGCTACTTCGACGCGTACCGCTCGGCGGAGCTGCCGCAGAACCTGACCCAGGCGCAGCGCGACGCCTTCGGCGCGCACACCTACGTTCGCCGCGACAAGCCCGAGGCGGGCGCGGTGCACACCGAGTGGCTCGCCTAGCCCGGCTCGCCTCGCCGGGGTTGCCCGCCGCGCCCCTTGCCTCCGTCCCCCCTTCGTTTCCTTCGTGATCCGCGTCGCTCGGTTATTGGCCCCCGCCCGGCTGCAGTGCTAGAACGGGACGGTGAACCAGTGTGGGCGGTGCCAACAGACCTTCCCGGACAACGTGCGCTTTTGTCCGAAGGATGGGACGCGGCTTCACCGTCACGATCGCCCTGAAGAGCGCTACCTCGGTCAGACCCTCGGTGGGCAGTTCGTCGTCGAGTCGATCGCCGGCAAGGGCGGCATGGGCACCGTCTATCGCGCCTCGCAGCGCGGCATCGAGCGCCAGGTCGCGGTCAAGATCCTCCATCCAGATCTCGTCGCTGAGAAGGAGGTCGTCAAGCGCTTCCTGCGCGAGGGGCGGGCGGCGGCGCGGCTGCAGCACCCGAACATCGTCACCGTGCACATGGTCGGCGAGACGCAGGACGGCGTGCCGTTCCTGGTCATGGAGCTCGTCGACGGGCAGTCGCTCGAGGCGGTGCTCGAGCACGAGGGAACTCTCGAGGAGGAGCGCGCGCTCGGCATCGCGCGGCAGATCGCGTTCGCGCTCTCCGAGGCGCATCGCCAGGGGATCGTGCACCGCGACCTCAAGCCGGCCAACATCCTCATCACCAAGAAGGGCCGCGGACGCGAGGTCGTCAAGATCCTTGACTTTGGCATCGCCAAGCTGCTCGCCGCCTCGGATCAATCGCTGGCCACGACTGGCGGTCTGATCTTCGGCACGCCCCACTACCTCGCGCCCGAGCAGGCGTCGGGCGAGACGCTCGACGGGCGCGCCGATCTCTACGCCCTCGGCGTGATCCTGTTTCGCATGTTGACCGGCGTCCTGCCGTTCGACGGGGACAACGCCATGCAGGTCGTGCTGCGCCACCTCCGCGACGCACCGCCGAGCCCGCGCACCCTCAATCCGTCCCTCAACCCGGAGACCGAGGCGCTGGTGCTGTCGTGTCTGCAGAAGCGGCCGGCCGAGCGGCCGCCGAACGCGGACGCGATCGTCGACACGATCGACACGATCTTGCCACACCGGGAGGCGACCGGGCCGTTTACCCAGGAGCAGCTGGGCACCAGCAAGCCGAGGCCAGAGCGCGCCGATCAGACGCCCTCGTCGATCGCGATCGCGCCGACGGAGGAGTCGCCGATCCCGGTGGCCGAGCGAGGCAAGCCGCGCGCCGCTGCACCACCGCAGTCGCGCCCCGAGCCGGCGCGCGCGCCGCTGCACCTCGAGGAGCCCGAGCCCGCCGACGAGCCGAGCGTCGATGAGTCGGCGCGCACGCTCGAGATGGCGCGCGCGCTCCCGGTGCGCGCCAAGCGACCGCCCAGCAAGAAGGTCAAGTCGCTTGACCAGGAGCTCGACCTCGCCTCGCGCGAGATGCGCCCCGTCCAGCCTCGTCGTGGTCTGTGGCTCGCCGTCGCGGCGATCGCCGTCGGTGGCACCGCCGGGCTGGTGGCGTCGGTGCTGTATCGCCGCCCGACCGTAGAGGCGCTGACCCCGCCGCCCGTCGTCGGCAAGCCCGTCGTGCAAGCGGCGCCTGATCTCGGGCCACCCGCGCCGCTCGCCAAGGGACCGGTGACCGCGCCGAAGAAGCGGGGCAGTGGCGCGGATCGCCCCGAGCGCGGCGACAAGGACGATCGCGATCTGCCCATGACCGTGATCGGTCCGGGCCCGGGGCCGACGCCGCGTCGCATCGACTCGCCGACGCCGACGCCGACGCCGAACCCGACGCCGCCCGCGCCGGCCCCGACGCCCGTGTCGCCGCCGGCACCGACGCCTGCGCCCAAGCCGGAGCCTGCGCCGCCCAAGCCGGAGCCTGCGCCGCCCAAGCCGGAGCCGACGCCCGAGACCTACCCGCCTCCGGCGCCGGATCCAACGACGCTGCCCCAGTAGGCCGCGGCCGTCAGCGCCCGAGGAAGCGAGGTGGCCGCTTGTCGAAGAAGGCCTGCACCCCCTCCTGCGCATCGGCGGTGCGCGACAGCTGCGCCTGCTCCTCGGCGTCTCGCGCCAGCGCCGCCTCGAGCTCGTTCTCGGGCAGCGCCAGCGAGCGCAGCAGGCTGGCCTGCGCGAGCGGCGGCTGGGCCAGCAGCTGTTCGACGATCGCCGCGCCTTCGCGCTCGAGGGCGGAGGCGTCGGCGACGCAGCGCTGCACGAGGCCGAGGCGCTCGGCGCCGCGACCGTCGAGGCTGGTGCCGAGCAGCAGCAGCGCAGCGGCGTGGCTCTCGCCGACCGCGCGGCCGAGCAGGTAGCGCACTGCGAAGTCGCTGCCGAGCCCGACTCGTAGGAACGGAGCGGCGAAGCGGGACCCCTCGGTGGCGATCCGCAGATCGCCGATCAGCGCCAGGGCCAGCCCGGCGCCCGCGCACGCCCCGTCGATCAGGGTGACGATGGGGACGGCGAGGCGACGTAGCTCGAGGAGGGCAGCGCCGTCGGAGAGGAGCTGCGCACGCCGGAGCTCGACCGGCTGCCCGAGCCGCTCGGGCATCGTCTTCAAGTCGCCGCCCGACGAGAACGCGCCGCCCGCGCCGTTCAGCACCACGACTCGCACCGCGCCTTCCTGCCGAATCGCCTCGGCGTGGCGACGGAGCTGCTGCCACTCGCTCGGGCGCAGCGCGTTGCGCACCGCGGGACGGTCGAGGGTGAGGCGGGCGATGGTGCCGGTGGGCTGCCGATCGAAGGAGAGGCGAACGGTCTGTTCTGACTCCATCACTGGTCGGGACTATACACCCCAGAGGGGGGGCGGCGGAACTGCCCCGTCCAGCTCCTCAGACGGTGCTGGCAATCGCTCGCTCATTCGCTAGACAATGGAACGGCTTTTGCGTAGGAGTCACGCGCCATGCGGCTTATCCCTAGGATTGGTGTGCTCACTGTCGTCGCGTCCCTCGGTCTCGGGGGCTGTCACAAGCCTCTCGACACGACCAAGCAGACGGACACCTACTCGAGCTTCGGCGAGATCATGTACCGCGAGTCTTGCCAGCGCGTCGCCTACACGGGCGAGCTGGCGGACAAGGCGGCCGGCAAGCGCGAGACGGTCGATGTCTCGGGCGCGCTGGCCCAGCGGGTGTGCCGCGACGGCGAAGCGCCGCCCACGGACGCGACGCAGAAGTTGAAGGCGATCGTCCCGCAGCGCGACGTCATTATCAGCACCGTCAACTTGATCATGCCCAAGCCGATCTTGAGCGACGTGTCGGACTTCCTGACCGCGCTCTTGCCGCTGCACGACGACGGCACGATGGAGGCGACCATCACGTCGGTGGCGCAGCTCCTCGGGGAGATGCGCGACGACGTGGACCTGTCGCCGGCCCTCGAGCGCATCGCGGCGCGCAAGGGCTACCGGCCGCTCAAGCACTCTCCCGGCCTGACGCCGATCCTGCTCAACTACACCTACGTCGACGATCTGCTCGGCAAGCTGCTCGGCCTCATCACGGACGATGGCGCGGGCGTCGCCGAGTGGAAGGCGCTGCTCGCGGTCGGCTCGCTCGAGCTGCGCGCCAGCAAGTTCGTCGACGATCCGAGCGATCCGGAGCGCACCCTCAAGCTCGCGCTCGATCTGCTGCTCTCGGGGCGCGACGCGCTCGGCACCGGCAAGGCGCGCTGGGCCGTGCGCCGCGACTTCCGCGGCGTCGCCGTGGTCCGGCCGCTCAGCGATGGCTCGCTGCCCGAGCCCTTCGTCGACAGCGACGACGATGGCCTGGCCGACATCGACGCGCAAGGGCGCTTCGTCGACGCGGGCGGCGCGCCCGTCGCGGCGCCGTCGCCGTTCCCGGCGCCGGGCGAGAGCGACTCGGCCGAGCGTGACGACAGCGGCCGCGCCCTCGTGCCGGGCTCGAACGCGACGATCTACGAGTACGTCGACCTCGATCGCACCGTGCTCTCGGCGCTGATGCGCGACAGCAAGACCCTGCTCGACCCGGACAAGAACTCGCTGCTCGGCCTGCTGTGGGGCGCCAGCGCGCTCCTCGGGCCGCGCGAGACCGCGACCAAGAGCTACGAGAGCGCGAGCGGCAAGGACCTCGGGACGCTGTCCTACAACGGGCACAACACCGCGCAGGCCTCGCTCCTCGATCTCACCCACTCGTTCACCCAGCTCCTCGGCGACCCGAACATCCAGAACACCCTCCGCGCGACCAAGACGCTGCTCGTCAACCACGAGTCGGCGGCCACCCGCGCGGTCAAGGCGATGTTCGACACCAACGATCTCGGCAAGAAGTACCCGGGCGCGCAACTCAAGCCCGGCTCGACGCTGTTCGACGACCTCGCCCCGATCATCGTCCGCACGCTGCGCGTGCCCGGCCTCGCCGAGGATCTCGTCGCGGCGCTGCAGAACCCGCACGTCCGCGGCCTGGCGCCGATGATCGCGCGCCAGATGCAGGCCAAGAACCAGGTCGACTTCGATCACTCCGACAACTTCAACTGGTCCTTCGACTCAGGCTCGCTCGACCTCGTCGAGGAGGTCGATCGCACCAAGCCCGACATCGACTACAACCGGTCGCTGTTCCAGCGCATCGCGCACCTCATCTGGGAGGTCAACGACACCGAGTTCTGCAACAAGCAGGACGCCGAGCTCGTCGGCTTCAAGATCGGGCCGCTGACGTTCAACATCACGCGCGACCGCTGCAAGCTGTTCCGCGTGCCGGACCTCGGGCTGTTCTTCATCCTGCTGATGGCGAGCCCCGAGGTCATCGAGGCCTCGAAGAGCGATCCGGTGCGCATCGAGACGACCTTCAAGAAGGCGAGCTTCTGCGAGCAGATCACCGACTCGACGATGTACAACGTGCTGGCCGGCGGCGGCGCGCTGGCGGACGCGACGCTGCCGATCGTCGTCGGCATCAAGGACTTCAAGTGCATCCCGACGCCGGTCGCCGCGACGCGCTCGCTCTTCCTCGAGCCCGAGGAGCAGTCGGCGTTCATGCAGAACACGACCGATCCGGTGCCCGGTAAGTCCGGCGATCCGCTCGTCAGCTACTACAGCAAGAGCATCTTCGCGTGGGAGACGCACCTCAACTCCAACCCCGCCGGCGCGATCAACTCGGCGTACTACAACGACACCTTCTACGACGCGATCCGACCGCTCGTCGACGCGTACGCCAAGCACGACGAGTGCATGGTGTCGCTGCCCGAGTCGGGCGTCTGCCCGCCCGATCAGCGTCGCAACGCGGCCAAGATCCTCGTCGATCTCCTCGCCATGATGCACACGCACTGGCCGTCGCCGGTGTCGACGTTCTCGGGCAAGACGTACCAGGCGGACATCACCAAGCCCAACTACGCCAACCTCGACAGCGCGATGACCTACGAGCCGATGCTGATCGAGATCTTCGGCAAGAGCGATCTGGTGCCGTCGGTGATCGACCTCGCGCCGATCCTGTCGAAGCTCACCGTCGACGGGACCCCGGCGGGCGCGCCGGCGCTCGCCTCCATCGCGCAGAGCGCGCGCTACGTCTTCGACTGGGACATCCAGCCGACCGCGCTGGCGGCGCGGGACGGCAAGACCACCACCTTCAAGGCTGATGGCAAGACGCCCGGGCCGCGTGCGACCACGTACTCGCTGATGGCCGACGCGTTCGCCAAGAAGAAGCAGCAGCTCGGACAAGCCGAGGCGGCGCAAGGGGCCGCATGGTCGAGCGCGACCACGACCCTCGTCGATCTGATGCTCACCGTCGAGAAGACGGCGGACGGCTACCAGATGCAGAACCGCCGGGTGTTCGCGATGACGCCAATTATCGTGGACTTCCTGATTGACCGCGTCGCCGCGCACAAGGCTGGCGGCGATCTGTCGACCTGGGCGCACAAGCAGCTCTCGACCGATCTGGCCGACGCGATCGGCGGCCCGACCTTCACCGCGCTCGCCGACCTCGCCGACAAGATCAACGCCGACGTGCCGCTGCGCGACGCGCTCTACGCCCTGCTCAACTACCTGTTCGAGGACACCGGGGCGAGCCCGCCCTTCGACGTCCAGCTCGCGACGATCGGCGACCTCTTGCAGACCATGCTCGACGACGGCAACCTCGTGCCGGTCGGGCGCGCGGTCGGCTCGGCGCTCGATCCGATGAAGGGCGCGGCGGACAAGCAGCTCACCTTCATGAAGAAGGCGCGCGAGCGCGATCCCAAGAAGGTGCTACTGGCGCTGCTGCGCAACCTCTACAAGGTCGACGATCGCACGCTCTACCCGGCGTCCGATCTGGCCGACGTGATCGCCGAGATGAACCGCACGACGCCAGGGCAGGGTGGGCGGATGGATGCGGGCGACTACCAGACGATGTTGAGCGAGGTGCACGACTTCCTCGCCGACGAGAAGCGCGGCTTCATGCGCTTCCTCAAGGTGGTGCAGAACCGCAACCTGCCGACCGCGAAACAGTAAACTAGCTTGACCAATTGCCCTAGCCAAGGTTGATGCCGTGACTCGACGCCTCGCGAAGCTCTCCCGACTCCTGCCGCTCCTCTCGCTGCTCCTCGCCTCGCAGGCGCTGGCAGGCGGCATGCTGTTCTCGCCGCGCGGCGCCCGCCCGCTCGGTCGCGCCGGCGCGTTCGTCGCCGGAGCCGATGACGGCAACGCGCTCTACTACAACCCGGCGGGCCTCGGGGAGATCTCCGGCTGGAGCTTCCTCTTCGACGGCGGCATCGTGCTGCAGACCGCGGAATACACGCGCGTCGACTCGGGCGGCAACGTCCAACCCAAGGTCAAGGGCAGCTACGACGTGCTACCGCTGCCGCAGCTCGTCCTGACCTACCAGCCCAAGCGCGCCTCGTGGTTCACGCTCGGCTTCGGCATCTGGACGCCGTACCTCGGCCTCAACAGCTACAAGGAGGACGGCCCGCAGCGCTACTCGCACATCACGCTCAACGGATCGCTGACCCTGATCGCCGAGGTCGCGATGTCGTTCCGGCTGCACAAGAACGTCTACCTCGGCGTCGGCCTGCAGAACATGATCTTGAAGTTCGTCAGCCGGGTCATGCTGTCGTCGTGCACGGAGCTCAACTGCGCACCGGAGAGCTCGGGCTTCGACACCTTGACCGAGCTGTCGGCGACCTCGGCCTTCACACCTTCGGCGATCTTCGGCCTGACCGTGGCGCTCGAGAAGGTGCGCTTCGCCGTCGCGGCGCAGCTCCCGTTCTGGGTGCGCGCCCGCGGTAAGGTGCACTCGCGCCTGCCGAGCGACCCGCAGTTCGTCGACGCCACGATCGTCGGCGAGGACGTCAAGCTCAAGTTCAACCTGCCGTTCGATCTGCGCGTCGCGACCGAGCTCCGGCTGCGCAAGGATCTGCGCATCGAGGCGATGTTCTCGTACGCGGGCTGGTCGATGCAGAAGGACTTCGCGATCGAGCCGCAGAACATCTACATCGACGGTATCCCGGGCGTCGGGCGCTACTACCTCGGCCCGATGTCGATCAACCGCAGCATGAAGGACGTCATCGGCTTCTCGCTGGGTGGGGAGTTCGAGGCGATCAAGAACACGCTGTTCCTGCGCCTCGGCTGGATGATCGAGACCTCGGCGACGCCGGACAAGACGCAGACCGTGCTGACCCCCGACGGGCTGCGCAACTACCTCGCGCTAGGGCTGTCGACCAAGATCAAGAACAAGGTGCGCCTCGACCTGTCGTACGCGCACGTCTTCATCCAGGACCGCACCGTCACCGCCAGCGAGTCGTACCAGCTCAACCCGATCCGCCCGCAGCTCGCGGTCGCCGTCGGCAACGGCAAGTACTCGTTCGAGGCGGACATCCTCTCGGCCGGCCTCGAAGGGCGCTGGTAGCGACGGAGGCGGTTGGCGAAGGGCGCGGTCAGCGACGGAGCGGCCGCTCGATCGTCGCCAGATCCGCCGAGACGAGCAGGGCAGAGGCCTCGCCGAGCGAGCTGTGGAGCGGCGGGGCGCCGTCGCCCGCAGCGACCAGGACGCCGCGCAGGTGCTCGTGCTCTGCGGCGCGCTTGGCCACCGACACCGTCGAGTCCCGCTGCGCGCACACCGCGCAATCAGTGACCGCGAGGCGCTGATACGTGACGGGGACGCCGTGGCGGAGGGCGACCAGCAGTCGCCCGTTGGTGATCGACAGCGCGAACCGCGCCTGCGCGAGCCGGTCTCCCGAGAGGCGCCGCCCGAGCTGCTGGAGCGTCTCGCCGATCACCTGCAGGATCTGCGGCGCGGTGAGCGTCCGATCCTCGAGGCGGTTGAGGCCCAGCGTCTGAAGGAAGTGATAGAAGAGCAACTGCCCCGCGCTCGCCTGCGTCAGGCTGCGCTCGAGGGGCAGGGACAAGGCGGCGCGCAGCTCGCGCTGCTCCTCCTCACCGAGCGGCAGCGTGCCCGTAAAGCCGCACAGCCAGTTGCGGAAGCGGCCGACCGCGCCGTCGTCCTCGGCCGACTCGGTCGTGGCCGCGACGATGGCGTCGGTGCGCAGCCCCTCGGCGGCGCGGCCCAGCTCGAACGCCTCGCCACCCTCGAGCGGGCGCCGATGCAGCAGCACCTCGTCGCCGGCAAAGAAGCCGATGCGGAAGGCGCGGGGCCTGGTGTCGTCACGCAGCAGCGCGCGGACCGGATGAAGCAGACAGGCGACGCGCGCCGGATCATTGGCAAGAAAGGACCAGAGCAGCGACATCGACGGCGAATCCCCCTGCAGCGATCCTAGCGCGCCCGTCGGAGACCGCAAGATAATGGGCGACCGAGGTCACATTCGGGTTGCAACCCCGCGTGGCTGCTACATGCCGTGACGACGCAGCCAGTCGATGAGCAGCCGGCGCGACTCGCTGCGATCCGGCTCGAGGTCGTTCATCGTGTCGTGGTACTGGCCGGGCCGCACGATCAGCTCCTTGTCGCGCGAGCCGGCGCGGCGATGGAGCTCCTCGGCCGCACGCGAGTCGACCATGCGATCGTCGCCCGCAGCGAGGACGAGCAGCGGCACGCTGGCCTGTGCGATCTTGTCCATCACCTTGGCCTGCGCCTCGCGGGTGGCGGTGAACCAGCGCGCCGTCGCGTTCTTGTTGTTGAGGGGATCGCTGTCGTAGCTGGCGACCACAGACGGCTCGCGCGAGACGTCCGCGGCGATGATGCCGTTGGGTAGCGAGAGCTGCGGATAGACGCGCGAGGCGATCGTCGCGGCCGCGACCTTGACGAACGGCACCTGCATCTTGAGGCGCAGGAACGGTGACAGCAGCGCCAGGCCCGAGAGCGGCACGTTGCGGGTCAGCGCGGTGTACGCGACGACCAGCGCGCCCATCGACTGTCCGACGAGCACCAGCGGCGTGCCGCGGCCCCGCGCGCTCTGCCGCTCCGTCTCGTGCTGGATGAGCGTGACGACGTCGTTGGCGTAGTCGTCGAACGTCTCGATGTACGAGCGCGGCCCGGACGAGCGGCCGTGTCCGCGCAGATCGATCCCGAGGACGTCGGCGCCAGCCTGGCAGAGCTCGTCGAGGAGCCCGCCGTAGCGATCGTGGTGCTCGGCGAAGCCGTGGACGAACAGGACCGAGAGCTGCGCCGGCGGGTTGGCCTCGCGGCGAGTGGTGAAGAGCGTGGCGCCATCGGCGGTCTTGATCTCGTGGGTCTGCATCGGTGGGGGTTGTATATCGCCGGGAGGCGCGCTAAGGCAACGACACAAGCCAACGAACAGGGCAGGGCC
>CAZPEY010000171.1:0-11867 GCA_964585665.1 uncultured Polyangiaceae bacterium
GCGACTTCGAGTTCGTGCGCAGCCGGCTGGGCCTCGAGATGGCGAGCGACGCGCGTGTTCCGTCGCCGTTCGACTACCGCAACCAGGCGCTGCTCTACCTGCCGACGGATCTGCCCGAGCCGTCGGCGCGTGACTTCGTCGAGCGGAGCGCCGATCGGATCGCCGAGCTGCTGGCGATCACCGACGGCCGAGCCTTCCTGCTCTTCACCAGCCACCGCGCGATGCAGCGCACCTATGAGCTGCTGCGACCGCGCCTCAAGCACCCCGTGATGATGCAGGGTGAGCGCAGCAAGCATCTGCTCGCCGAGGCGTTCCGTCAGACGGTGGGCAGCGTGCTCTTCGCGACCCAGAGCTTCTGGGAGGGGGTCGACGTGCCGGGCGAGGCGCTGTCGCTCGTGGTCATCGACAAGCTGCCGTTCGAGCCGCCCGACGATCCGGTGGTGGTCGCGCGGTCGCGCCGGCTCGAGGAGGAGGGCCAGGATCCGTTCGCCAGGTATCAGGTGCCGCGCGCAGCGCTGTCGCTCGCCCAGGGGTTCGGGCGCCTGATCCGCACCCGCACCGATCGCGGCATCGTCACGCTGCTCGATCGCCGCGCCTCGACGCGCGGCTATGGCCGTCAGGTCTTGTCGTCGCTGCCGGCCGAGTGTCCGCGCACCACAGAGCTCGAGGCGGTTCGGCGCTTCTGGTCCGCTACAACACCTGTCCTGTAGCCACGGCGAGCTGTCCGGCTGCGATGGCGGTCGCGAGCAACGAGCGCAGCGAGCGTGCGAGCTTGGGGTGCACGAGGCGACCGTCGAGCTCGACCAGGGGCGCGAGCGCGAACGCCCGCTCGGCGAGGCGTGGGTGCGGCACGATGAGCTCTGGCGAGTCGAGGATCGTCTCGCCGAGAGCGCCGATCAGCAAGATGTCGAGATCGAGCGTACGCGGGCCCCACCGGATCTCGGCGGCGCGGTGGCGGCCGTAGCGGTTCTCGATGCCGTGGAGCTGCTCGAGCAGCTCGTGCGGCGTGAGATCGCAGTCGAACGCGACCGCGGCGTTGAGGAAGGTCGGCTGGGGAGGACCGCCGATCGGGTTGGCTGCGTAGACGCGCGATCGCTCGAGGTTGCGGCCGAGCTTGGCGAGCTGGTCGACCGCGGCGCGCAGCGTCAGCGCCGGATCGCCGATGTTCGCGCCGAGCCCTACGAAGTAGCGCGGCATTTGACTTAGTGGACCACCGAGAGGCGCGCCTCCCCGCTGGCCAGACCGAAGTACAGACGATCCAGGAGGCGCCGGTGGTGGAGCAGGGGCCTGTCGAGCTTGCCGAGCCGGAGGCCGTCGAGGCTGATCGGGACGGTGCCGAGGCTCTCGAGCAGCCGGCGATCGTCCCAGGCCTCGAGCCACCCGAGCGCCCGCGCGGACCAGCCGACGAGGGTCGCCCAGCGCAACAGCCTTTCGTCGGTGATGCGCACGAAGGTGAAGACATCCATGCGGGTCGCGTGGGCGTTCTCCGGCGACAGAAAGGCGACGAGCCGGTGCGCGATGGGCCGCACGGCTCCATCGGCGCCTTGCCAGGTCATCGTGCAGTCGCTGCGCACCGGATCGAAGCGGGTCACGGTGTTGCTCACGAAGTGATCAGCGGGCGTCACGCCGAAGAGCGACAGCAGGCGGGAGGGGCGCTGCGGAGCACGGTAGTGGAGCTCGCTGCGGTCGTCGAAATAGTCGGCCGAGAACTCGACCTCTCCGACACGGCTGCGCTCCCAACCGAGCACGCGATGGAGCCACGGGCGGTGCTCATCCTCGCCGAGATTGTCGAGGCAGAGTGGCAGCGGCGCAGCGATGCGCTGACGAAACGCGCCGGCGAAGTGAAACTCACTGCCGACGTCGAGCGGGAAGCGCGCCGTCGCGCTCGTCTCGCAGCCCCACAGATAGCCGAAGCGGCGCTCGATGCGGAGCGCCTGCGTGTCGCAGCGTTCGAGCGTCGGCTGCGTCGGGCTGCGACCGTGCCCATCGCGATCGAAGCTCCACCCGTGATAGGAGCAATGCAGCCGTCCGTCGCCGCCGACCCTGCCGCGGTGGAGCGGTGCCCGGCGATGCGGGCACTGATCGAGGATCGCGCCCGGCCGACCGGAGCCATCTCGAAACAGCGCATAGTCTCGTCCGTCGAGCGTCAACCGGGTGGGGCCGCGGCCGAGGTGGCGCTCGGCGATCAGCGGATGAAAATGGCGAGCGGTGTAGGGGAGCGGCTCCACGCCGCCAGTATAAGAAAAAAAGCCTAGCGGCGGCGACGATCTTCGCGCGTCTCGCGGCGATCTTCGCGGAGCTCCTTGCGGTCCTCGTTGGCCTCCTTGACCGACTCGCGATACTCGATGCCGGCCTCGCGCAGGAGCTGCACCATCAGCGTGCGCTTGCGCTCGAGCGACGGGGGATCGAGGCGGCCGGCCAGCCCGTTGAGCTCGACGGCGATGTTGTAGCGGCGCTGGTTCTGCGCCGACTCCTTCTGGGCATCGCGGACGTCGTCGCGGAGATCACGGCGGTCGTCGCGCGCATCGCGGCGGTCGCGGGCCGCGGCGCCTGGTCGGCCGTTGCGCACGTCGCGCCCGACCTCGCGGCGCTCGGAGCGCACCTCACCGGCGCTTCGCGCGACCTCGGCGTTCTTCTGCGCCTGCTCGCGCCGGCCCTCCTGGAGCTCGATGGCGACGACCCGACGCACCTCGTTGTCGACGGCCTGCAGCTCCACGGCGTTGCCCGTCGCGCGGGCTCGATCGAAGCGTCCGATCAAGATCTGGAGGTGGCGGATGTCGTTGGCGTCGTCGGCGATCTGACGCTGATCCTGCGCGATCTCGCGACGGTCCTGCGCCTTCTCCTGACGATCGCGAGCGACCTGAGCGTGAGCGCTGCCAGCGGCAGCAGACGTGAGCACGAGAGCGAGCAACCAGCGGGACATGGAGGCCTCCTTGCGAGTGGTCGGCTGAATCTATCAGGTTCGTTGTGCAGGACGCTTGCCAGTCGATCCGCATTCAGCGCCGCACGCCTTTCGCGGGGTTGTGCCTTCGCCGCGCTGAGTCGTGAGGCGGTGCGCCACAGGTTGCCGGCTGGCGTTCGTTCACACCCGAGGGGCTACTTGGCGTAGCCCCATCGCTTCATCATGGTCGCGACGTCGCCATCCGAGCGCTCGGAGGCCACCGGTAGGCCGCCTCCCTGGCTCGCGCGCTCGCGCCACAGCACGACTCGACCGGGGCTGGTTGGCGGTGGCACGAGCGCGTCCAGCCAGTGCTGCTGCGTCGCCGCGATCGTCGTCGGCCCGCGCAGCAGGGGGAGCGCATAGCGTCCGAGCTCGAGCTCGTTGCCGCGAACGGGGCTGCCGTTCTTTCGCAGGTCGAGGCGTAGCTCCGCGTCCGGCGCGATCCACAGATCGAGCGTCGCAGGGGCGCGCAGGGTGACGCGCAGCTTGCGATCGGACAGCGGTGCTGCGTCGGCGGAGGAGGCGGCGGCGACGTGCAGCGGTCGATCGCTCTCGAGCGTGCCTTCGACGATCAGATCGCGATCACTCGGATCGATCCGGAGGTGAACCAGATCGCCCGCCGGGTCCGCGAGGTTGGGCGCGAGCTTCTCGAAGCGTCGGCGCAGGTCGGCGCGCAGCGCGGGTGCTGCGGCGATGAGATCGCGATGCTGCTGGGGATCGGCGACGACGTCATAGAGCTCCTCGTCGCGCTCGAGCTGCACCTTACCGACCTGCACGCGCCCATCCCGTCGCCGCAAGTACGCGTGGGTCGGCGTGCGGAGGAGGCGAACGTTCTGCCCTTCGACGAACAGATCCCGCGGCGGCGCCGCGCCGGGGGGATCGCCGAGCAGCGGCAGCAGCGATCGGCCGAGGCGCTGGTCCGCCAAGGGGGGCTGCTTGAGCAGCGCAGTCAGCGTCGGAACGACGTCGATGATCGACACCGGCGCGGTGATCTGCTTGCCCGCTGGAACGCCGGGGCCGGCGAGCACCAGTGGCACGCGCACGACCTCGTCATACGCGGACCAGCCGTGGTGGTGGAGGGTCGGAAGGTCAAGCGCCTTGACGATGTGATCGTGAGCGTGATCGAAGACCTCGCCGTGATCGCCGAGCACGACCACGAGGGTGCGCTCGCGCAGGCCGCTGCGATCGAGCGCCGCGAGCAGCAGGCCGAGGTGCTGATCGGCGAAGGCCGCTTCGGCGAGATAGCGATCGCTGTCGCTGTCCTCGGGGAAGCCGGGTGGGCGCGCGATCGTCTTCTGCAGCTCGGGCGGCGGCGTGTAGGGCCAGTGCGGCGTGTCGTAGTGGACGTGCAGCAGAAACGGCCGTTGCTTGTGGCGCTCGAAGTAGTCCTCGACCGCGCGGGTGATCGCGGGCGTGTCGAGCTGCGGGTGGCGAATGTCGGTGACCTCCTCGAAGCCGAGATCGAGGCCGATCTGCGGATAGCCGAGGAGGAAGAAGTTGTTGCCGATCGCGGAGGCGTCGTAGCCGCGTCCGACCAGCGCACGCGGCAGGAGCGCCGGCGCGAGGCGATAGAACCGACTGCGCTCCTCGCTCGACGGGATCATCTCCTCGGCGCCGTGCCCGAGGCGGCTCGGCAGGTCTCCGCCGTAGAGGCCCACCAGGGCGGGGCGTGTCCACGTGGCGCAGCTGATCGCCTGGTCGAAGCGTGCGCCTCGCTCGGCCAACGCACGCAGGTTGGGCATCACCGCCAGCGCGTCGGCGCGCAGCGTGTCGATCAGGACGACGAGCACGTTGGTCGGTGGCTGCGGAGGCGTCTTTGGCACGAGGACGGGCATGCCCCAGAACCCGAGCGCGCGACGCTTGCCGTTGCGCACCGTCGCTGCCTTGAGCTGCAGCTCGCGCCCGGCTGGCAGGTCGATCTGCTGCGCGTGCCACGCGCCGCTGGGCAACGCTCGGTCGTCGAGCGTGACGGAGTGGACGATCTTGCCGTCGACCTCGACGGAAAAGACCGTCGGCGGATCGCCAGGCAGGGTCGCGATCGTGGTGGAGAGGGTCGTGGCTCCGTCGGGCAGCGCGAAGCGATAGCGGCCGCCCGAGGGGTTGACGAGGGCGCTCTTCGACTCGTAGACGCCGCGGGTTCGGTTCCACACCGGGTCGAGGCGCGTCGACCCGGGGCGACGCTGGGCCGGATAGCGGGCCACGTCGGGGATGGTCAGCGCGATCGAGGCGACGCGGTACGCCACGTCGCCCGCCAGGCCGCTCCATCGCGAGACGAAATGCTGGGGATAGCGCGCGAGCGTGAGCGCGGTCTTCGCGTCGAGCTCGCCCTCGTAGGCGGCCTGACCGGCGCACTCGAGGAGGCGGGCGCAAGCTTGGGGTGCCGCGGCCGAGGCGCTCGTCGCCGTCGCTGGCGCGAGACGCTCGGGCGGAACGAGGTAGCCGCCGCGGCGCTCGGAACCGTCGAGTGCGATCCACGCTTCGAGCTGCTTCTGCAGGAGCGGAAACAGCAGCGGACGCTCGGCCTTGATGTCGTGCTGCTCTTCGGGATCGGCCCGGCGATCGTAGAGCGACCACTCGGGTCCCGTCGGCGTGGGCCGGTAGACGAGCTTCCAGTCCTTGGTGCGAAGGACGCGGTGCTTGCCGGCGATCACCAGCGGCTCCCAGCGCGACTGGAGCACGATGTCGCCGTCGGGGAGCAGCTCCGTCACGCCAGTGACACCCGGGTAGGGCAGGCGCTTGTCGACGGGAAAGCCGGGGCCGCTCTCGGTGAGCCACAGCTCGGTCTCGCTGTAAGAGAACAGCTCGAGGTCTTGCTTCTCACCGCGCAACAGCGGCGACAGGTCGACGCCATCCGCCGACAGCGAAGGGAGGCCGAGCATCGTCGCCAGCGTCGGCGCGACGTCGACGTCCCGCACCAGCGCATCGACGTCGCGGGGCTGGAGCTTGCCGCGGCCGTCGAGGATCAGCAGCGGGACGTGGTTGGCGTGCGCGCCCTCGAGGTGGTCGCCGTGGCCCATCCCGTTCTGCTTGACGTCGTAGAGCTCCTCGCCGTGATCGGCGAGCAGGACGATCACGCTGTTGCGCAGCAGATCGCGTCGCTCGAGCTGCCTGAGGAAATCGCCCAGCGCGCTGTCGGTCGCAGCAACGGCGCCGTCGTACAGTGCCCGGATCTGACGGATGTCGGCGTCGTCCTTCGTCTCGACGAGCGGCAGCTTGGAGTAGCGAAACGGACCATCGTAGCTCGGGTCGGAGAAGCGACGATAGAAGGGGGCCGGCGCCGCGTACGGAAAGTGCGCGGTCGAGAAGAACAGCGTCAGGAAGAGCGGCTGCTTGTCCGGCTGGGCGTCGATCGCTGCCAGCGCCTTGTCGACGAGCAGCGACGGATCCGCGCGCTCGGGCAGCGCGGCGACGGCCGGGAAGAGCCTCGCCAGCCGCGGCGAGGTCGCGTAGGGCAGGAGGTTCGGGTGACCCTGGAGCGAGCGCTGATCGACGATCGTGCGGATGTCGAAGTAGGGCGCGTCGACGGTCTGAAAGCCGAGCGCGGTGCGCGTGAAGATCTCGCCCGCGTAGTCGCTCACCGCGAGGGTGCGGTAGCCGGCCTGGCTGGCGGCGGTCGCCAGCGTCGCGCCGACGGCGGCGCGCGCCTCGGGGCGGGGGAACATGTGGCGGATGCCGTGGTGCTGCGGGAAGCGCCCGGTCAGCAGCGTGACGAAGGACGAGAAGGTGCGGGGCACGGTGACGAACGCCTCGCGAAACCGCACCGAGCGCTGCGCGAGGCTGGCGAGGGTCGGGAAGTCGCGCGCCGCTCGCTCGCCGAAGACCCGATCGGCGCGCAGGGAGTCGACGGCGATGAGGAAGACGTGCGGCTTGTCGGGCTTGGCAGCGGCGGGGAAGCGGCGGGCGCGATGCTGCCACGCGACGATCGCGAGCGCGGCCGCGAGCAGCGCCGACAGCGCGCGGAGGCGCGGTCGCACCCAGCGCCAATCGACGATCCGCAATAGGAGGCCCGCGAGCAGCGCCCCGAAGACGAGATCGACGCGCAGCGGAGTGAACCAGCTGGTGAGCGCGATCATCACGCGGCGCAGGAGCGGGCCGCCGTCGAACAGCGACTCGACGTAGAGCGCCGGATAGGTGGCGAGGCTGCGCAGCCCGAAGTAGGCGTGCGCCACCAGCGCGCCGCCGATGCCGAACACAAACGCGCCGCGCCCCCGACGGAGGCGATTGGTCAAGCTGCTGTACCATCCACCCAGCGCACCGCTGATCCCCCCGACCGTGAGCGCCAGCGCCAGCAGCAACGCTTGCTGTCCGACGATGCGACCCTGGTAGCGCCCGACGATGGTCCGCACCGCGTCGGCGTCCGAGGTCCCCATGAACTGAATGTTGGTGCGACCGAGCTCGATGCCGAAGAAGACGCAGAAGAGCAGCGCGCCCCCGAGGGCGCCGAGGGCGATGAGCCGAGCGCGCCGGACCGGCGTTTCGATCCCCATCGTCATTCGACACAGCTACACTAGCGCCATGCGATTGTCTTGTTTCTTGCGGGGTGTGCTGTTCTCGTCGGTGGCACTGCTGGCGACGCGGGCGCTGGCGACCAACAACGATCCGGCGAGCTTCGCCGAGACGGCCTGGCAGCAGAGCACGCTGCTGACCCAGATCACCAATCTCGCCTGGGCACCGGACGGCAGCCATCGCCTGTTCGCGACCCGCAAGTCAGGCAGCGTCGCGATCATCAAGGACGGCGCGATCCTCACCAGCGGCGCAGCGCTCGATCCGTGGGTGTCGCTGACGCCGTACACCAGCTCGGAGTGCGGCCTGCTCGGCATCGCCTTCCACCCCAACTTCGTCGTGAACCACTACGTCTATCTGTTCGTCACCGTGTCAGCGAGCGAGCAGCAGATCCTGCGCTACATCGACAACCCGACCACGAACAAGGGCACGTTCGACAAGATCGTCGTCGCGGGTCTGCCCACGAAAGGGATCAACCACGACGGTGGTGCGCTCGGCTTTGGCCGCGACGGCTACCTCTACTGGGCGATCGGCGATCAAGGCTCGCCGCGCACGGGCATCAACGCCGACCTCACCGTCCTGGCCGCCAAGGTGGGCCGCGCCACCGACGAGGGAGCGGTGCCGCTCGACAACCCCTTCTACGACGCCGCGGGTCCGAACAACGACTACATCTGGGCGCGCGGCTTTCGCAATCCGTTCACCATGACCTTCCGCCCGTCGACGGGCGAGCTGTGGCTCGACGTCGTGGGCAGCTTGTGGGAGCAGATCTTCGTCGTGCCGCGCGGTGGGCACGGCGGCTGGGACGCGCTCGAGAACAACCAGCCGCCCGGGTACCTGGCGCCGGTGATCGCGTACCGCACCAACGGGCAGAACCAGCGAACCGTCGTGTCAGCGGTCCGCTCGGCCAACGTCGTGACGGTCACGACCAGCGCCGCGCATCAGTATCGGCGTGGCGCGATCGTCCAGATGGCGGGGCAGGCGGACGCCAGCTTCACCGGCTCGTACGCGATCACCGCGGTCCCGAGCGAGACGACCTTCACCTTCGCCCAGACGGCAGCCGACGGCTCGACGAGCGGCGGCACCTCGACGCAGCTGCCGATGGGCGGCGCGGTCGGCGGCGGAACCTTCTACGCATCGACGCTGTTTCCGTCCGAGTACTGGGGGAACTTCTTCTTTGGCGACTACAACAGCGGGCAGTACTTTCGCGTCAAGCTCGACGGGAGCGGCGTCTCCGAGGTGCGCGAGTGGGCCAACTACGGAGTCGCGCTCGACACCACGGTAGGACCGGACGGCGCGCTCTATGCCTCGACGTTTGCATACGGCGGCGAGGGCGTGATCTACCGGACCGTGCCGACCGTGCTGCCGACGGGGCCGGTGGTGACGCCGACCGAGCTGTGGGTCAAGGAAGGGGGGCGCGCGGCCTTCGACGTCGTCCTGCCGAGCAAGCCCGGCTCAGCGGTCATGTTGAGCGTCACTCGCACCAGCGGAGACGCCGATCTGTCGGTGATCGAGGGCGCCACGCTCGTGTTCAACCCCTCCAACTGGGATCAGCCGCAGCGCGTGGTCGTCTTGTCGACGGCCGACGCGGATCGCGTCGATGACACCGCGGTGTTCTCCGTCGAGGGCGGGGGGCTCCCGACCCGGACGGTCAATGCGTACGTCAGCGACGCACCCCCGGCGATCTACGCGTACGCCTCGCCGCTCGGCGTGGTCGAGGGGGGCAGCGCGACGCTGTCGGTCGGTCTCTCCGAGCCGGCGACGAGCACCGTCACCGTCAACGTTGCGGTCAGCGGCGACCCGGACGTCACCGCGCCGGTGGCGCTGACCTTCGAGCCGAGCGATGGCACCAACCCAAAGACGCTGACGGTCAGCGCGGCCGCGGACGCAGACGGAGCGAACGACTTGGCGACGGTGAGCCTGAGCGCCGTGGGCCACACCGGACGCGACGTCCCCGTCGTGGTGACCGACGTGAACGTCACCGCGCCGGCCTTCACCTCGACGCCGCCTTCGACGACGATCGTCAATCGACCGCTCACCTACGACGCCAACGCGGTCGGCACGCCGACGCCCACGTACGCTCTCGTCAACCCGCCGAGCGGCGCGACCATCGACGCGACGACCGGCGTCCTCAGCTACACGCCGAGCGGCGTCGGCATCGTCAACTTCCAGATCGTCGCGTCGAGCTCCCAGGGTCAGGCGACGCAGAGCTTCGCGGTCAACGTCGTCGCGGATGGCGCGCCGACGGCCGTGCTGACCCGGCCGGTCGCCGCCGAGGTGGTGAGCGGCACCAACGCGGAGTTCTTCGGGGACTGCATGGACGACGTCGGCTGCACCAAGGCCGAGTTCTACGTCGACGACGTCTTGCTCTACACCGACCTCAACAACGGCAACCACTACCACCTGGGCGGCGCTCACCAGATGTGGGACACGACGGCGCTCAGCGACGGCGTTCACGTGGCCAAGATCGTCGTGTACGACACCGCCGGTCAGACCGGCACGGCGAGCGCGACCTTCAGCGTCGCCAATGGAGCGGTCGATCTGGCGACGAGCGACGCCGCGACCGACGCCGCTCCCGGCGATCTCGGGACCGGGGAGAACGATCTCTTGGCGGCGACGGACGATCTCGCGACCGAGCTCGTGGATGCTGCCGGGCAGCTCGAGGATCTTTCGAGGGGCGGCGACGCAGCGGTGGCTCCCGCGGATCTCGCGTCGACCGATCTCGCGGCCGCCAAGAGTGGCTACTTGCAGCTCGCCGGGGGAGGTTGCGCGTGTCGTGCGGGAGGAGGGATGGGAGGAGAAGAGGCGTGGGGAGGCTTGCTGCTGGCGGGAGGAGTGCTGCTGGCGCTGCGGGTTAGAAGGCGAAGCCCGCGGCCTCGGCTGCCGGCTTGACCGCCGACTTCATGGCGTCGTCGAGGTTCGCCGGACCGCCGGTCTTGGAGCGCTCCGTCTTGATGTACTCGTCACGCTTGCGGCTGATCTCGGCGATCTTCTGCTGAATCTGCGCGCGCTCGCGGCTCTTCTCCTCGACGAACTTCTCGCGCTCGACGGTGGTCATCGGCTTCATCTCGACGGGGAGCTCCTCGGCGCGCAGATCCTTGACGCTCTTGCCCTTCTTCTTGGCGTCGACCAGATCCCAGCTCTCGTTGCTGTAGAGGCCGCTCGACTTGGCGGCGACGCGAGAGGCGGCCGCCGGTGCGCTCGCTGCCGCGGCGTTCTTGTCCTGGGCCGCCTGCATCGCCAGGCCCTCGCCGCCGCGCGAGCCGTACGCGATGTACGTGCCGTTGAGCTGACCGTTGAGCTTGCCGAGCTCGGCGTCGAACGGGGTGTTCACCGCCACGATGTTGTTGTGATCGATCGAGGCGTACTTGCCGTGGCCGAGCGCGGCGACCTGCGCCCATCCACCCGCCTCGGTGTTGCGCGCGTTGCCGCAATAGATCGTGTTGACCAAGATGCCCTTCTCGCGCGCGCCCGAGATCGCCGTCTCGACGGAGATCTTGGGATCTTGCTGGGCGCTCTCGTTGCCAGCGACGAAGACGATCTTGAGCGCCGACTGATCCTGGCTCCAGCTCATGTCGTTCGTGGCGACCGTGACCGCGCGCGCCACGTACTCTTCCCCGCCCGAGGTCCGCAGCTCGAACAGCTTGGCGTAGACCTTGTCGAGATCGGAGGTCAGGTCGAGCTCCTTCTTGACCCAGCCCGCCTGGGGGCTGTGCGCGGTGTTGCCGTACGAGATCAGGCCGACGCGCAGGATCGGCTGCGGCTTGGCCTGGCCCAGCAGGTTGACCACGTCCCACAGCTTGCCGCGGGCCGAGTCGATGAGGCCGTCCATCGAGCTCGACGTGTCGATCGCGATGACGAGGTCGACGTGCTTGCTCGCTTGCGGCCGGCGCTGCTGGGACTGCGCTGCCTGGCCGCTGGGCGGGTTGGGTGCCGCGAAGGCGGCGGTGGTGAACGAGAGCAGGGTTGACAGGACGATCGTGGTTTGGAGTTGTTTACGCATGCCCGGTCAAACGCGCCGCTTCGAAAAACGATCTGGGCGCGCGTTCTTGGCGATCCTGTCGTCGCTGAGCTCCCTTATGGGTGGCTGCTACATCGAGCGCCGCTATCGCGTCCCGGTGGCGCTCGCGGCCGAGCTCGAAGCGGCCCCGGATGTCGGGCAAGCGGGTCTGACCTTCGCGGCGCGCCGTGAGGCCGACGGTAAGCCAGCGACCGTGCGCCGCGATTCCCTCGTGCGAGGGGCGTCGCGGCGCGCCGGCTCAGAGGGGACCCTGGGGGCCGAGGTCGTCGTCACGACGCGGCGATACAGCGCCCTGGCGACGACCGGAGTCGTCCTGACCTCGGTGGGGACCGTGCTGTCGGTGATCGGCAGCGGGCTGTTCTTTGGCACCAAAGGTACGTCGCGCACCGTCGGAGCGGTGCTCGC
>CAZPEY010000172.1:0-9164 GCA_964585665.1 uncultured Polyangiaceae bacterium
CTCGGTCATCGGCGGCTTGATGTTGATGCCGCCCTCGGGGACCGTGATCGTCGCGCGGAAGCCGTCGGCGGTGTTGTAGCTGCCCTCGATCGAGCCGGTGAAGTACGAGCCGATCGTCACCGAGCCGGTCGCCGTCACGTTGATCGCGAGCGGCCCGTCGCCGGTCTTCGACACCGTCACGGTGCCCGAGCCGGTCAGCCGGATCAGCGACGGGAGGATGCGGTTGATCTGATCCGCCGACAGGTTGAGCGTCGCGCTCATGTGGCGGTCGGAGCTGCGGTACTCGACGTGGATGCTGGTGACGATCCGCTTGAGCGTGTCGTTGGTGAACTCGCCGTCACCAGCCAGCGAGTTGCCGGCTGCGGCGTGCGTGGCGCGCAGCACACCGGTCATCTGCCCGCCGGTCACCGAGGCGAGCTGGATCTCCGCCGAGCCCTCCCAGCTAAACACGCTGTTGACCCAGCGGAACGTCGCCTCGCCGTGCGCCGCCGCGCCGATGCCGGCGCGACCGGTGACCTGGCCGTTGAGCTTGCTGTCGGCCCAGCGCAGGCTGCCGCCGGTGATCGTCGCGGTGACGCCAGCGTAGGTGACGGTGTGGCCCTCTTTGAGCTCGATCTCCGCCGAGAACGCGCCGCCCTGGTACTCGCCCTTGAAGCGCTGAATGAAGTTCAGCGGCGCGAGGTCCGCGTTGCTGAACGCCGGCGCCGTCGCGTCGAAGGTCCACTTGCCCGCGCCGCCCGCCTTGTCGTAGTTGACCACGACGTTGCCGGACAGCAGGTTGTCCGAAAGCGTCGCGAGATCGATGTTCGCCGAGGCGTGGATCTCTAGATCGCCCTCGGCCTTGGGCGTGACGGTGACGTCAATCTGCGGCAGTCGCGGGATCGCCGGGAAGGTCACGTAGCCCGACGCCGAGCCGGTGACGCCGCCGCCACGCGTGAAGGTGATCGACGAGCCGGGGTTGATGTGGACGGTGACGCCCGCCATCGAGAGGTCGCGTCCGCCCGGGCAACCGATGGTGACCGAGAACTCCGAGTCGCTGATGACGGCGCGCTCGATCGCGAAGCCCTGCAGGAGGCCCGAGGCGAAGACGATGTTGTTCGCCTCGGCGCGGAAGCCCTCGTTCGACGCCGAGAGGTTCAGCGTCGCGCCCGGATCGAGCAGGCCATTGAACGACTTCAGGTTGATCGCGGCCGAGCCCGACCACGCCTCGCCCTGCTTCTGGAAGTGCACCTCGGCCGACTGGGTGATCGGCGTCTCGCCGATCGTGCCGTCGACCTTGATGCCGTTGATCGAGTCACCCGAGAACAGCGGCTGGATCGTCGCGTCGATGAGGTTGTTGAGCACGACGATCCGCATCTGCGAACCCTCGCGCAGCCGGATCGAGCTCCGCCCCTCGACCTCGACGACGAACTGGCCGGTGATCGTCGCCCCCGGCACGGTGATCCGCAGGCCGCTCTGCGGCACGGTCAGCGTCGCCTTGAGGACGTTGTTCTCGTAGTTGACCGCGATCGAGCCCGACAGGATCGAGCCGATCGTGAAGTCGACCGCGCCGCGCGCCGTGATCTGGATCGGGCTGTCGCCCTCCTTGCGCACCGTGATCGGGATGCCTCCCGAGACGGTCACGCCCGACGGCAGGAAGCGATTGATGACGTCGATGCCGATCGTCGTCGAGGCGGTGATCAGCCGATCGTTGCGGTTGTAGCCGACGGTGATGCCGGCGGGGAACAGCTCGTTGAGCGGCGCGTCGCGGAACTGGCCGGTGCCCGAGAAGGTCGCGTTGCCGCCCTCGTTCGAGGCGACGAGCTCGCCGGTCATGAAGCCGCCGGTGACCTCGGCGAGCTGGATGTTGATCGAGCCTTCGACCTTCCACTGCCCGCCCTGGTAGGTGATCGTCGCGCGTGCGCCCGATCCGCCCGAGGTGCCAGCGGTCACGTCGACGGCGCCGGTGATCTCGCGCCCGGCGAGCGTCAGCGTACCGTGCGCGCGACCGGTCAGGCCGTTCCACGAGAGTTCCGTCGTGTCGAAGACGACGCGGCCCGAGAGCTGGCCGTTCTCGTAGACGACCTCCTCGATCTGCGCGTAGCGCGCCAGCGTCGGATCGGCGAGCGTGATGTTGCGTCCGACGATGCGGAACTGCGAGTTGCGGTACTCGACCTCGAGCTGGCCCTGCAGCACCGGGATGATGGTGCGGATGTCGATGTTGGCGCGGCCCTCGACGTTGGTGATCGCCGAGTTGGCGAGCGTCACCGTCACCTCGGCGGTGATCCCACCGAGCAGCGACACCGAGCCGTTGACCGTGCCCGACACGCCCGCGCCCTGCTGGTAGCGCAGCGTCGAGCCGGACACCGAGACGCGGCCGCCGGGGATCTCCCAGCCGTTGCCGCCCGCCGTCACTTCCGCCGAGAACTGCCCGTTCTCGAGGCCGCCCGACATCGACCAGCCGTTGAGCAGGCCCGAGGTGATCGTCAGGTTGTCGACGCGGATCGAGAACTGGTTGTTCTGATACGACAGGTTCGCCGTCGCGCCGCGCTGGATCAACCCGCCGAGGTCGTTCATCGTCACCGACATCGACCCGGAGATCTGGCCCGAGCCGCGATCCCAGGTCAGCCCCGAGATCGTCGCCTGCTCGGTGACCGGCGTCGCGCCGATCGTGCCCGAGACGGTGATGCCGTTGAACTGCCCGCCCTCGAGGTTGATCTCGAGGCGCGCGTGCACCATCTCGCCGACGTCGACGGTGATCGTCGGCGAGCTGCCCGGCGTCAGGCGGAAGCCCTCGCCGACGTTGATGCGCGCGTTCTGGATGCCGATCGTCGCGCCCGGGATCTGGATCGACGCCTGCTCGAGCGTGAACGAGCTGCCGGAGATGTCGCCGTTGGCGAAGCGCAGATCGAGCGAGCCGGTCGCCACCTGCCGTCCGATCGACACGGTGCCCGACGCCGTCGCGTTGCCGTCGAGGTTGACGTCACCGCCCTGCTTGCGGACGTTGATCGTGCCGTTGAACGTCGACAGCGTGACGCCCGGGATCTGGACGTTCTCCGCCGACAAAGTCACCGACGCCTCGAACAGGTTGGCGCCGCGATCGTAGTTGATGTTGTTGAGCGTCAGCCCGTTGAACGGCGGCGAGTTGTAGCGCGCGTCCGTCGCGGTGAAGCGCTGGAGGCCCCCGGTGCCGCCTTGCGCGCGGGCGCGCCCCGACAGCTTGCTCGAGATGGTGGCGAGGTCGACCTCGACGTCGGCCGCGATCTCGAGGCGCCCGTCGGGCGTCAGCGTCGCTTCGATCGTCGAGTTGGCACCCGTCGAGCCGGTCAGCTGCGCCGACAGCGTGCCCGAGAAGCGCTCGCCGTCGAAGCGCACGTTGGCGTTGGTCACCTGCGCCATGCCGAGCGGCGTCTGGATCGGCCCCGTCGACGCCGACACGTCGCACGAGAAGCGGCCGCCAGCGTAGCGGGCGTTGTTGATGACCAGGCGATCGCGCAGCTCGGCGGCCGAGGCGCGCACGCCGGTGGCCTCGAAGGTGAACGGATCGGCCGCGCCGCTCTGGTACTGGACGCGGAGCTGGCCTTCGAGCGCCGGCGTAATGTTGTGGACGTCGATCGTCACGTCGGCCGACGCGCTGATCCGCCCGTTGGCGTACGAGAGGTTGATCGTCGACGGCGACGAGCCGAGGTTCAGCGTGACGCGGATGTTGCCGCTCGCCGCGCCCCACTGGTAGTTGCCGCCTGAGCCCGGCACCGTGATGTTGAGCTCGTTGACCGTCGCCATCGAGCCAAAGCGCGGCACGGGGACGTTGTTGCCGCGCACCGTCAGCGTGCCGATCGCCGTCGGCAGGTTGCGCAGCTCGACGTTGGGCGCGACCTCGATGCCAACCGAGACGTTCGACAGGTTGCCGACATCCGAGCCGAGATCGATGTCCGCCTGCAGATCCGAGATCGTCGACGTGACGCGATAGCCCGGCGCGAGCTGGAAGGTCAGCTCCGGCAGCCGCACGCGCGGGATGTTGGTGCGAACCTGGATCGTGCCGAGCAGGTTCGTCCCGTCGAAGGACATGTTCGTCCAGGTGCCCTGGACGAGCCCGCCGGCGAGGTTGATGTTGACGTTGCCCGACGCGGTCACCGACGGGGTGCGCAGCAGGCTGGCGACGTTGACGTTGATCCCGTCGACCGACAGGCCGGGGATGTTGGCGCTGATGTTGTTGACCGCGCCCGAGATGTCGTTGCCGTCGTAGTTGAAGCTGGCGCTGCCCGACAGGACCGGGTTGCCCTCGGGGCCAATGGCGACGTCGGCGTTGATTGCGCCGGTGAACGCCATGCCGTTGATGCGCAGGTTGGTGCCCGGCTTGAGCGTCGCCTTCACCGACCCGACCTGGATCACCGTGTCGCCCGCGACGACCACGCCGCCGACGAGCTTGCCCTCTTCGAGGGCGATGCGCTCGAACTGGATGCCGGCGAGGCGCGCGTCGGTGAACGCGAGGTCGGGCACTTCGGCGGACAGCTTGCGGTCGCGCCACGACACGTTCGCCGTGCCGCGCAGGCCGGGGACGTTGATCGGGACCGACGCGCCGGCCTCGAACGTCACGCTCCGGCCGTCGGTGCGGATCGTCGCCTGCACGGAGGCGAGACCGCCGACGTTGAGCGTGCCCTGGATCGTCGCGCCGACCTCGTTGTTGCCGCCGCCGACCTGGAGCGCCAGATCGAGCGAGCCGCGCCCGGAGGCGAAGCTCGAGTCGAGCGTCACCTGGCCGCCACCCTCGGCGCGGAAGGTGAAGCCTTGCGGCGTCTGCTCGACGATCAGGTTGATCTGCGACGACGCGACGCCGAACTCGCCGAACGAGAACTCACCGGGCGCGATCGTGGCGTTGGCGCGTAGCCCGTTCTCGTCGTAGGTGACCTGGACGCGCTTGACCAGCACGCCGGGCAGGTTGACGTTGATGTCGAGCTGACCGGTGATGCGGCCGTCGCGCGTCACCTGCAGGGTCGCCTGCGAACCGGAGAACGAACCCTCGCGGAGGCTCGCCTTCAGCTGGCCGCTCTGCACCTGGTTCGACGCGTCGACATCGACCGTGAGCTCGTCGAGGTTGAGCGGTCCGAAGGTCCGCTCGGGCAGCGTGACGTTGCGCCGCGTGCCCGAACCCTCCGTCGGGATCTGCACCTGCAGCGTCCGGCCGAAGGGCAGGCGGAGATCGAGGTTCGACGGTGCCGCCGCGCCTCCACCCTCGGCGGGCGCCGCCGCGGGCGTGCGCGAGATCGTGCCGCCGGCCGCCGACTCGCGGATCGACAGCGACTGCGCGCCGGCCTGATCGCCGCGCAAGAAGGCGCCCGCGACGCGCTCGGCCTCGTGCTCGACCGCCGAGCCCGGCTCCGAGATCGACTCCGAGGCGCCGGCCTTGCCGCCTTGCTGAACGACGTGGGCGAGCTCGTGCGCGAGCAGCGTCTTGCCCTCGCGGCTCTCCGGGTCGTACTTGCCGTCGGCGAAGAAGATGTCGCGGCCGCGCGTGAAGGCGGTGGCGTCGTACTTCTCGGCCTGCTTCTTGGCCGAGGGGTCGGTGTGCACGCGCACGTCGTCGAACGAGCGCCCGAGCTTGTCCTGCATCTCGGCGCGCACCGCCGCCGGCAGCTCCTGGCCCTTCTTCTCGTCGAGACCGAGCTCCTCGCGCAGCCGCTGGCGGGCGTTCTGATCGCCCTGCACGACGCGATCGCGCAGCAGGTTCATCGCCACCTTGCGGATGCGCGCCGACGTCGGATCGGCCTTGTCACCGACCAGCGCCAGCAGGTCCTCGCGCGACGCCCCCTGGTCCAGCAGCTTGACGAGCGCCTCGGCGAGCTTGCGCCCCTCATCGAGGATGGCGCTGATCTCGTCGGAAACGGTCGGCTCGAACGCCGCAAACGCCTGCGGCTGCGCCGAGATCTTCGGCGCGCGCCCGAGTGCCGCGCGCACCGCCGTCGCCGCCCGCGCCCGCTCGCGAGCGAAGCGCGCCGAGCGCGACTGATCGAGCGGCCCGAGGCGCCGCAGCACGCGGTGCACCTCTTGCTCGGCGCCCTCCGACGGAGCGCCGACGCCACCGTCGTTGGCCGCCCCCTGCTGCTGCGCAGCGTGGACCGCCTCGTGAACCAGCACCGCCTTGCCGCCGCCCGACAGCACGTCGCCGACGACGAAGACATCCGAACCGAGCGTGAAGGCCGGCGTCCCCATGCGGGTCGCCACGAGGTCGACGAGATCGCCAGTCACCGCGTGGATGCCGACGAGGCGCTGCCCGATCGCCGCCTCGGCGATCTCGCGCGCCGCCACGGGATAGGCGCGCCGCTGCAGCCCCGGATCCGAGAACGCCAGGCTCCACGCCGCGTCCGCCAGCGGCGCCCCGACCGAGCGGACCATGTCGAGGTAGGCCCGCTTGCGCTCCGTCGCCGAGACGCCGTGGCGCAGGAGCGCCGCCAGCGCGATGGGGTCGACGCCGAGGTCGAGCAGATAGGACCAGACCTGCCGCGCCGTCTTGCCGGCGAGTAGTTGCTGCTCCTCTTGGTGCTTCTTCTGCTTGTCCTTCTTCCCCGACGGGCGGACTGGGGCAGGAAGCTCTCTGTCGAACAGCTTGGACACGTAGGGCGCTCCGTAATAAACGGCGATTTATCGAGTTATCGGCGGCGTGGGCCTGAAAGTTGCGCCCAATCCACTTCGCAACCCGCTGATTTTCATGGAAAACTCAAACTCTTTACAGCTTGACAAGCAGGGTTTTTCCCCCGCCCGCGGGGCGCTGGGCTCGGGTACGATGCCGGCCCATGGCCTCTCCCACCAGCCCCGCTGCCACCCGCCCCCTCGCCGAGCTCGACACCGTGCCCTGGGAGACCCTCGAGCACGCCTACGGCAGCGCCGCTGACACCCCCGGGCGCCTCCAGAAGCTGGCGTCCCCCGACGAGGCGGAGCGCAAGGACGCCCAGTACTGGCTGTCGGCGAGCATCCATCACCAGGGATCGCTCTACTCGGCCTCCGCGCCCTCGATCCCGTTCCTCCTCGGACTCGCCGTCGATGCGAGCTGCCCGAGCCGCGCGTGGATCGTGCGCTTCCTCGTCGATCTCGCGGTCAGCCGGCCCAACGGCTGGCTGTGGCGCGGGTTCCTCCTCGAGGAGTCGGGGTTCCTTGGCGAGGGCGGCGAGCCGTTCCTCGCCTGTCACGAAGCGGTGGAGCGCGGCCGCGGCGCCGTGTTCGGCCTGCTCACCGACGAAGATCCGCAGGTCCGCGCCAACGCCGCCGCGCTCACCGCCATGCTGCCGCGCCACGCCAGCGCCGGACGCGACGCCCTGCGCGCCGCGCTCGCCGTCGAGAAGGACCCGCTGCCGACGGCGGCGCAGCTGCTCGCCCTTGGCCTGGTCGACAACTACCTCGAGGACGCTTCGAGCCAGGAGCTCATGCGCGCTCACCTCGCCAGCCCGGATCCACTCGGCCTCGCCGCGGCCACGGCGCTCTGCTACGGCAAGGCGCCCGCCGAGGGCGCGAGCCCCTGGGCGATGCCGATCCTCGAGCGCGCCCTGCTCGCCTCGCCGCCGCTGTCCCCCTGGCCGGGCCTGCCGTTTCAGACCGGGCTCTACTCGCCGTGGGGGAGCGGCGATCTCGTCGAGCTCGCGCTCGCGCAGCTGTTCAAGCAGATCCCGCGCGAGGAGTACGACGAGCCCGGGCCGCGCGTCGCGGCGGTGCAGCAGATCTACTTCGCGCTGATGGAGCGACTCCACCCGCGCTCGACGGAGCGGGAGGTCCATCTCGCCGAGGCGGTGCTGCGACCGCTGTTCCGGACCGTCACGTACGCACCGCCCCCCGAGGCGGGCTGGACGCTCGAGACGCTGCGCCCGACGCTGCGTCGCTTTGCCGAGGCGATCGTCCGCCACCCGGAGCTGTGCAGCGAGGGCCTGCTCAACGCGCTGCCGGAAAACGGCCTCCCAAACACGCTGCCCGAGCTCGCGTCCTTCCTCGGTCTCGTCGAGAAGACGCCGCTCGACGAGCCAGTGATCGTCGCCGGACTCGAGCTGTCCGTGCGCGCGCACCAGGAGGCAGGCGTCGACTCCGAGGCGCTCGCCGCGGCGATCGTCGCGCGCCCCGATGCGCTGGCGATCGCCCTGGCGCTCGCACAGCAGGGGGCGGGCGTCGTCACCAACCAGATCGACGGCATGTCGTGGACGATGACCCCTTCGGACGAGGCGATCGCCAAGGCGCGGCAGCTCCCGCGTCGCGTCGTCGAGCTCGCCGCCGCCCGTGATCCACGCGCCACCTACGACGCGGCGCTGGCGCTCGCGCTCGAGTACGCCGAGCTCGGCCCGCCGCGCACCTACGGCGCCACCACGGAGGTCCACTACGGCGCGCTCACCCTGCTCGTCGAGGCCGGCAACCTCGCCTCGGAGCGGCTCGGACTCGTGCCCGAGCGCGCGTTCGACTACATGACCGAGGCCGAGCTCGCCCAGCCGGCCCAGTGGCCGATCTACCACGCCTACTTCTCGCGGCTCCCCCTCGAGCGGCGGCAGGCGCTGCTCGCCGATCTGCGGGCGCGCGACTGGACGCCGCGGTGGCGCGGCGCCCAGCGGCTGTCGCTCGACAACGTCCTGCCGGAGCTGACGATGCTCGTCGAGCCCTGGCAGCGGCCGATGTACTTTGCCGATCTCGTCGAGGAGGACGACGGGCGCGGGCTGCTGGTCTCCGAGGTGCGGAGCGCCCTCGACGGCGTGGTCAAGCAGCTTGACCATCGTGGCCTGCAGCCGCTCGACGAAGCGCGCGCCCTCGTCGCCGCGGCGACCGTGTACGAGCGCGGCGAGACCGAGATCGTCGATGGCAGCGCGGTGCTCGCCAGCGATCGACTCTGGGCGGCGCTGCTGTCGCTCGAGGACGCCGCGGAGTTCGTGCGCGAAGGCAAGCGCCTCGCGTGGAAGTTCCACGTGCGCGGGCGCGACAACGCCTCGCTGCACGAGCGCTACGGCGACGAGATCTTGCCCTGGCTCGCCAGCCGCCTCGGCGAGGACGGGGTCCTGCAGAACATCCCGTGGTGCGTCGTGCCTTGCCTGCTGCTCATCGACGGCAAGGAGGCGCTCGAGCTGGCGCTGCGGACGACTGCGGTCAACGAGCTCCTGCCCGGCCAGCCACCGCTCGGCGGCGGTGTTGGAGCGTTCGCGGCCGACGACGACAGCGACGAC
>CAZPEY010000172.1:9264-11776 GCA_964585665.1 uncultured Polyangiaceae bacterium
CGACGACAGCGACGACGACGACGACGACAGCGACGACGACTCGTCTGAAGAGGAGACCCGCCACGACAGCCCGCGCGCCTTCCTGACGCCGACCGAGGGCTTCGACCTCGCCAAGCGCTGGCTCGCCCACCGCAGCAACGGCTACACCGCGCTTGCCGAGCTCGCCGAGCAGGGCCACGCGCGCGCCGCTGCGCTCCTCGCCGAGCAGGCCGCCGCGCTCGGTCCCGTGATCGGCGAAGCGCTGGAGCTCGGCCTCGGCCAGCCGCGCGCAAAGCTCCTCTGCGAGCGGCTCGCGCTCGAGCTGCCGTCCCTGCCGCCCACCGTCGAGGAGGTGCTCGACGCCGCCGCGAGTTCCGAGGAGCCGCGCGGTCCGCTGTGGAGCATCGCCGAGCTCGACGACGCGGCGCGCGAGTACTCGCTGCCGCTGTGGGACAACGCCAACTACACCACCGTCGCCATGCGCATCACCGGCTTGGCCTCGCAGCACGGGGACGTGCTGGCGATCGAGTCGCTCGTCCATCAGCCGGGGGGCAGCATCTTCCTCGGCTGGGAGCTGCAGCAGTTCGGCCCCGGCGCCCGCCAGTCCACGTCTGAAGAGCTCGTCGACACCGCCGCCAACCAGCTCGACCGGCTCGAGCTCGCGGACTCCGTCTACGTCGACGGCGTCAGCGGCCAGCTCCACGTCTTCGGTCGCCGCGACGAGGAGGGCGCGATCGTCGAGCAGGACGAGTGGCGGCTCGCGCCCCCGGTGTTCCCGATCGACTACGCTCTGGTCACCGCCAAGCGCGCGCTCACCGACGAGACCAACGACTACCATGTCGACATCCGCCTGCCGCGCAGCTTTGGCGAGCTCGGCGACGAGGCGCGAGCTCAGCTGCACGACGTGACGCCGACCGAGGCGCTGCTCGTCCAGCTCGCGGCGCACCGCGCGTCCTTGTTCGCGAGTCCCGAGGCCCTCGCCGTGCGCTGCGGCCTCCCCGAGGGTACGGAGCCCCTCTTCGTCTTCGACGACTTCGAGTATCCGCCCGCTGGCGAGCCGGCGTCCTCGTCGATCGATCTCGTGACGATGTGCGAAGCGCTGCGCCGTCGAAAGAAGATCACGACGCTGCCGGGCGAGGCCAACGCGTCACCCGAGCACTGGTTGCCGGGCTCGGCCGAGCTGCGAACCTACGACGGACCCAACTGCTGGGGCGAGGGCTTCTCGCCCGTCGCCGACGAGCGACCTGGGGACGGCGCCGGCGCGACGCCCTACTGGAGCCTGATGCTGGCGCGCGGCTGGCCCCACGGCATCACGCTGATGCACGACCCGGCCTACAACGCGCCGGGGATGGCGGAGCAGACGATCCCGTTCCTGCTTGGCCTCGCGGCTCCGATGATGGATCTGCACTGGCCGCGACGCACCGCGATCGCGTGGGCGCGCATCGTCGCCACCGCCGAGCGCTTGTCACCCACCGATCGTGCCGTCGCTGCGGCGCTCGCCAGCAAGACGCTGATCTTCCCGGCCGAGGCGCGGGTGCTCGCGCGATCGTTCGTGCAGCAGGGCCCGCGCCCCGCGCACGTCGGGGCCGAGCTGGTGTGGATCTTGGAGGCGCTGGTCGGCGCGCGCGCCACGTCCGAGGCCTTCGCCGCCGGGCTCGCCACACTCGGCAGCGAGGGCTGGAAGGAGGATCGCCCGGCCCTCGCTGCGGCCATCTTCGAGCTCGGCTTTGTCCTGCGTCGGATCGGACGCCCGGCGGAGCTGATCGAGGGGCTCGCCGCAGTGTGGGCGTCGGCCCCCGCGGAGAAGCACAACGACGTCGGCCGCGCCCTCGATCTCGTGCTGCACGGACACACCGGCGCCGAGCGCAGCGCCCGCAGCGAGCGCGACTACGCGCTCGTCGACGCCAGCGACGACGGCGACCGCAAGTGGCTGCGCGGCAGGCTGCTGGATGACGGCGTGCCGACGGGGCAGCCCGATCCCTACCTCGTCTCCCTCGGCGGCGAAGCGCTCCTGGCCAAGTGGCTGCGCCACGTCGAAGAGGTCCCCGACGCCGCGCGCGCCGCGCGACAGCTCGTCAACCTGGGAGGCCCAGTAGCGCTCGAGCTCGTGCTCGCGCTCATCGAACGCACCGACGGGCTGGCGGAGCAGATCGCCCCGCTGCTCGCGCCGCGGACGGACGCGCGAGGGTTGCTGGAGGAGGCGGCGGCGGGAGCGCACGCGAAGACCGCGCAGCGGATCCTCGCGCTGCTGCCCGAGGAGAAGACGACCGAGGAGGAGGAGGAGGAGGACGAGGAGGACGAGGAGGACGAGGAGGACGGCGACGACAACGAGGACGACGAGTAGCGACCGCAAGCGGCGAGCGGCAATCCGCAATCGGCAATCGGCAATCGGCCATCCGCGAACGGCGAGCGGCGAACGGCGAACGGCGAACGGCGAACGGCGAACGGCGAACGGCGAACGGCGAACCGGGTGGTAGCCGGGACATCGCTGACACTTCGGGGCGGGGGTGGGGAGGCGGGGCGCTGACGGTGC
>CAZPEY010000173.1:0-11710 GCA_964585665.1 uncultured Polyangiaceae bacterium
ACGAGCTCATCCAGACCATCGGCAGCGATCTCTACGAGGGCAACCCCGACGAGTGCTGGCTGCTCGCAGCGGCGCGCGCCAAGCTGCCCGTCGTCGTGCCGGGCTACGAGGACTCGACGTTCGGCAACATCTTCGCGTCGCACGTCAAGTTCGGCGAGTGCAGCGCCCAGAGCGTCAAGTCGGGGATCGAGTACATGGCGGCGTTCTACGACCAGTACCGCGAGCTCTCGACCGGCGCGGGGATCGGCTTCTTCCAGATCGGCGGCGGCATCGCGGGCGACTTCCCGATCTGCGTCGTGCCGTCGATCAAGTACGACCTCGAAGAGCCGGTCAAGCCGTGGGCGTATTTCTGTCAGATCTCGGACTCGACGACGTCCTATGGCTCGTACTCGGGTGCGACGCCGAACGAGAAGATCACCTGGGACAAGCTCACCGAAGAGACGCCGATGTTCGTCATCGAGTCGGACGCGACGATCGTCGCGCCGCTGCTGCTCTCGGCGCTGCTCGAGTGCAAGCAGAACCCCGCCGAAGCCAACGCGCTGATCACGAAATTGTCAAAGTAGTCACGTGGACAGGGCAGGGGCGTTCCATTACGGTGGATAGGTCTTGTCCTCGTCGGAGATTGTCCTCAGCAACGCCAAGAACGTAGCGCCAGCGTCCGAGCCGACGCTGTCGGGCTGGGGGCGTCTGCCCATGCCCGGTCGCGAGGTGCTGAGCGAGGATCTCGAGGCGGCGACCGCGGGGGCCGTCCTGTCGCGGGGGCTCGGTCGATCGTACGGCGACTCGTCGCTGCCGGCGCGCGCCACTGATCGCGTGATCGGCACGCGGATGGCCGACCGGATCTTGAGCTTCGACAAGACGACCGGCGTCCTGCGCGTCGAAGCGGGCGTGTGCCTGGCCGAGCTCAACCGGTTGTTCATGCCCCTTGGCTGGTTCACGCCGGTAACCCCGGGGACGAAGTTCGTCACCGTCGGTGGCATGGTCGCGTCGGACGTGCATGGCAAGAACCATCACGTCGACGGCTGCTTCGGCGCCCACGTCCGCGCGCTCAGGCTGCGCCTCGCCGATGACTCGATCGTCGACTGCTCGCCGACGGTCGAGCCAGAGCTCTTCTGGGGCAGCGTCGGTGGCATGGGCCTGCTCGGCCACATCCTCGAGGTCGAGGTCGGGCTGCGGCGCATCGAGAGCCCCTGGATCCTGATGGAGAGCGAGCGCGTGCCGCACATCGAGGCGTATCTCGAGGGGCTCGATCGCGCTGCCAAGGCGTGGCCCATGACGATGGGCTGGATCGACTGCCTCAACCGCGGCCGCACGATGGGGCGCGGCATCCTGATGGCGGGCCGCTGGGCGACGAAGGACGAGGCGCCGACCGACTTCCCGCGCGTCGGGCTGAAGCTCACCGTGCCGTTCGTGTTCCCAAACCTCGCGATCAACTCCCTCACGGTCAAGGCGTTCAACGCGCTCATCTACTGGAAGCACGTCGCCAAGCACCGACGGAAGGTCGTCTCGCCGGAGCCCTTCTTCTATCCGCTCGACCAGCTGCTCGAGTGGAACCGGGGCTACGGTTCGCGGGGCTTTACGCAGTATCAGTGCGTGATCCCGCGGGCTGCGGGCGCGCCTGCGGTGCGCGAGTTCATGGAGCTGATGACGGGGCTGGGCGGCGCGTCGCCGCTGTGCGTGATCAAGGACTGTGGTCCCGAAGGGCAGGGCATCCTGTCGTTTCCGCTCGCCGGGACGTCGATCGCGATCGACTTCCCCGTGACGAGTGAGATCCAGCGCATCGTCGATCGGCTCAACGAGTTCGTGATCGCTGCCGGGGGGCGGATCTACCTGACCAAGGATCGCTTCACGCGCCCCGAGCACTTCGCGAAGATGGAGCCGCGGCTGGAGCGCTTCTTCGCCGCCCGCGACAAGTACGATCCGCAGCGACGGCTGCGCAGCGCGCAGTCGGTCCGCCTGTTCGGAGATCGCGCGTGAAGGTCGTCGTCCTCGGCGGCACGGGGGGCATGGGGCGCGCGCTGTCGCGCCTCCTCGTCGAGCGGGGACAGGACGCGCTGTTTCTCCTCGGCCGCAGCGAGCAGGAGCTCGAGCGCTCGGCGGCCGATCTGGTCGCGCGGGGGCGGGACGGCACGCCGATCGGCTTTGCCGTATGCGACCTCGAGCAGCCGTACGGCTTTGCCGCGGCGCTCGACGCTGCGGATCGCGCGCTCGGAGGGTTCGACACGGTGATCGTGACGGCGGCGATGTTCGCGACCCAGGATGCGCTCGAGGCGGATCTCGAGCTGGCGCGCCGCCTGATGACCGTGAACTACGCCAACACGGTCGTCTTCTGCGAGCTGGCGCGCCGCCGAATGATGGCGCGCGGCGGTGGTCGGCTCGTGTTGTTCTCGTCGGTGGCCGGCGATCGTGGCCGCAAGCCAGTGGGCATCTACGGCTCGAGCAAGGCGGCGATCGCGGCCTACGCCGAGGCGCTCGATCACAAGCACCACGCCGCTGGGCTCGACGTGCTGTGCGTCAAGCCGGGCTTCATCAAGACGGGGATGACCGCGGGGCTCAAGCCGCCGCCGTTCGCGGGCGAGCCGGAGCAGGTGGCGCGTGACGTCGTCCGGGCCATCGCCAAGCGCAAGCCCGTGCTCTACACGCCGAGGATGTGGGCGCTCGTGATGCTGGTCATCCGCTGGCTGCCGCGCTTCGTGATGCGCAAGATCGGCTTCTGACCTTCAGCGTCCCGAGAGAAACGGGAAGAGCTGAAAGATGCGCTCGGGAGTGTGCTTGACGATCGGCATGATCGCCCGCCAGATCGGCGGCGAGTAGGCCTCGGCCTCGCCTGAGTCCATGGCGCGGACGATGTCGTGCGCGACCTCGATGGGCTTGCCGAAGAGCGCGTGCTTGGCATGATCGCGCGTCATCGGGGTGTCGACGGGGCCGAGCTTGAGCGTCGTGACCTTGACCCCGGTTGGGTAGAGCCGCGTCCTCAGCCCTTCGAGGTAGACGTTGAGCGCGCCCTTGGCTGCGCCGTAGGTGTAGTTGCGCGGGCGCCCGCGCTCTCCGGCGACGGACGTGATCACGCCGATGCGACCGGCGCGCTGCCGCTCGCAGTAGTTGGCCAGCGGGATCAGGAGCGCGACGACCGACAGGAGGTTGGCGCGAAAGATCGCCTCCGCGTCGGCGAAGCTGCGCTCGGTGGCGAGCTGATCGCCGAGCACGCCGTGCGCGATCAGCACCCGGTCGAGGCCTCCCAGATCGGCGATCGACTGCTCGACGAGCGCTTCGTTCGCATCCAGCTTGGCGAAGTCTGCGGTGGCGGTCGTCGCGTCGGTCGGGCCGAGGCTCGCTCTGAGCGCGGCGAGCTTGTCGGGGTTGCGTCCGATGAGAAGCAGCCGGTCGCCGCGCTGCGCGTGCAGTCTCGCGACCTCCGCCGCGATGGCAGAGGTTGCGCCGAGAATGAGGACTCGTTGCATGTCGATTCCTTACTCGACCAGCTCGAAGATGTCTCGATCGGCGAGCTCGAGCACCGCGCGGCCCGCTTCCGCGAGATGGGGGCGCGGCACGTCGAGGAAGCGGGTGCGGAACGCGGTCGTGAGGCGATACGTGACGCTGCGGCCCGTCGAGCGGTTACGATACGTGGTGTGGGTCGCGTCCTCGCTCGCCTCGGCGAGCTGCAGGTTGAGCTTGCCGAGGCTCGCGCCGGTCGCTGCCGCTGCGCCGTCGGCGATGCAGGTGTATTGCACCTTTTGGGGCGAGAAGTGGGTTACTTCGAGATCGAAGCTGCCGCGCGGCAACCCGAGCGCCGCGAGCGCCGCGCGCCCCATGCGGTAGCCAGCGACTGCCCAAGGGCCGGCACCACCGTGCGCCGTGGCGACTGCCGCCAGGATCTCGCTCTTGGGGTCTGGAGGCGGTGGAGCGTGGGTGCAGGCGACCGCTCCGGTGGCGAGCGCGACGCTGAGCAGGAAACCATGTACCTTGGGGATCATCGTGATGCGGAGCACTCTGCCAGAGCGACGCGGCTTGGTCATCCTTGGGCTCACGCTGGTCACGCTGCTCGGATCGGGTCGAGGAGAGGCGCAGATGAAGCTGCAGGACTACAAGCCGCCGGTGTTCGTGCGCGGCCAGGCGCTCAGCCCCGAGGGCGAGCTCGACGCGTGGCTGGTGCGGCAGCAGGCTGCACAGCGACTCGTCAAGCTGCCGGTTGCGATCTGGCGACGCGACGGGGTGCTCGCCGGAGTCGATCACGCCGAGGTTGGTCTCGCGCCCCAGCCGCGCGGCGATCGGCGCCTTCGGCTCGACGATAGCCGGCTCGGCATCGCGCTGGCCGAGCGCTTGCGCCAATACTGCCCGTCGAACGAGGTTCGCTGCGTGGTGTGGATCTCCGGACAGCTCGACGTCGCCAACAAGGTGTTCGTGCTCGCCGCCGTGCACGGGCGCGTCGACAAGCCGGACGAGGTGCGCTACGCGGAGGTCGAGCGCGCGCCAAGCTGTCTGGCGATCCGGACGCAGCTCGAGCTGCACTGCGCGCGGGGACCGAAGGGGTGCGCCAAGTGCGCCGCCGCCGCCGCCAAGCCGCCGTTGCCGCGGTTGCTCGACCTCTGTCCCGAAGGGGAGTACGCGCGCCCAACGGTCTCGGTGGTGCGCGACGGCAAGCTTACCTATCGCGTGTACGACGTGCTGCGCAGCTTCGCGGATGCCACCGAGGCCAAGGCCTTCGCCGACAAGCACGGCATCGTCGACGTCCAGCTCGCACCGGAGCGGTAGGGCGCTCGCTACTGCTCGACGCGCTCGTAGCCCTGCCCTTCGATCGCGTGCTGGAAGTAGAGCCGCTCGTCACCCCACTGCGAGGCGACGAAGCGCGTCTTGGTGCGGAGGGTGCCGAGGCGCTCGCGGCAGCCGTCGGCGCTCGCGGTCACGTAGACGTCGTAGAGCTTGGTGCCAGCGGGGATCGGCGTGAAGGCGGCGCGGAAGTCGACGTGTGCGTCGGTGTCGAGCGCCTGCTGGTAGAGCTGCCTGGCCTCGTCGGACGGCTCGAGCACGATCTGGTAGGGCGCGATCGCCTCTTCCGCGAACAGCGTCGCTCCGTCGGAGTAGACGGCGGCGAGGTGGTCGAGCCGCAAGTGGAGCGGCTCGTCGGCAAAGAGCTTGAAGTACTTGACCAGCACCTTGACGACGCCGGAGGTCGGCAGCGGCAGCACGTTGGTCAGCGACTGCGAGAAGAAGTTGGGCTTGTCCGGATCGCCGTCGAGCGAGTGGATGAGGTGCAGGTTCACCGACTCGCGGCCGACGACGAAGAACTTCATCGCGATGCCGGGCACGTAGCCGATCGCCTTCGGGTCTTGCCCCCAGCCGAGGCGCGCCAGGCCGGTCGTCTTGGCTTGCGACCAGATGCCCGTAAAGTCCGTATGGCAGCTCTCGTCGACGGCGCCGCGCACGAGCTCGATCTCGACGAGCGAGCCATAGGGATGCAGCAGCTTGCGGCGACCGGCATCGAGCTCGTCGGTGCTGTTGGTGAACACGCGCTCCAAGCGGAGTAGCGAGCTGCCGACGCCCCTTGCCGCGTCGGTGATGACCTTCCACCCCTTGGCGAGCTCGGGGTTGCCCGACGTGCCGTACTCGGTGCACAGGCCCCACTGCCAGTGATAGTTGAGCTTGTCGTCGTTCCACATCGACGAGTAGTCGGCGGACGCGCCTGCGGCGGCGCAGCTCTTCTCGATGGGCTTGCCACACACCCACCAGAGGAACTTCGGGCAGAAGCCGCCATCCTGCTTGTTGTTCGGATCCACGCGCTCGGCGATCGCCTCACAGCTCTCGGCGGCCAGGATCTTGGCGGCCTCGCCGTCGTTGCAGTCCTCGTACTCGACGCCGAAGCAGTCGGCGATGCGCCGGCTCGCGGCCTCGCAGGGGGTGGCCGCGGGGGTTCCGCAGGCGGTGGCGACGAGCAGGGCGGCGGGAAGAAGGCGCAGATCGAGCTTGTTCACACGCTGCGCAAGAGCAGAAGGCGTGCCATCGTCCGTTTCGTCATCCCGGATGGTGCCTGAGCGACGGCGACCGCGCGAGGAGCGCACCGTCGCGGTGAGCCCGGCGGTGTGGGGTCTACTGTCCGCGCCGCGTGCAGCGGACCCCACCTCGATCCATCTCGGCGATGCACTCGTTGCACGGGACGCACTCAGAGCCGTCGCGCTCTCCCCGCTCGAGCTTTCTCGGCAGCTCCGGATCGTGGATCAGCGCGCGCCCCATGCCGACCAGCTCGAAGCCGTCGGCGAGCGCTTGGTCGAGGACGGCGCGGCGCTTGAGGCCTCCGAGCAGCATGAGCGGTAGGCGAACGGCGGCGCGGAGCTGCTTAGCCTCGCTCGCAAAGAACGCCTCCTCGTACGGATACTCCTGGACGAGCAGGCGGCCGAAGAGGTAGAGGCCGAGCTTGGCGATGAGGCGCGGCTGCACCTCGATCATCGGCCCGAGCGGCACTGTCCCCCGCAGCATGTACAGCGGTGCTTTGCTGACGAAGCCGCCGCTCAGCACCAGGCCGTCGAGCCCCTCCTGCTCGAGGAGCTTGGCGGTGGAGATGGCGTCGTCGATCTCCATGCCGCCAGGGAAGCCGTCGCGCAGGTTGAGCTTGGCGAGCACGGCGACGCGTCGGCCGACCGCAGCACGGACCGCGCGCGTGATCTCGATCGCGAGCCGGGCGCGATTCTCGAGGCTGCCGCCCCAGCGGTCGCTGCGTCGGTTGGTGAAGGGCGAGAGGAACTGACTCACCAGGTAGCCGTGGCCGAAGTGCAGCTCGATCGCGTCGAAGCCAGCGTCGACGGCCAGCCGGCTCGAGCGCGCAAAGTCGTCGACCACGCGCCCGAGGTCGGGCTCGCTCATGGCGCGCGCGAACGCGAGGCCGTAGGTGTTGAAGAGGCGCGACGCGCCGAGCGGGCGGCCGCCGATGACGCGCGAGTCGGCGAAGTAGCCGCAGTGGCCGAGCTGCAGGGACGCGAGACCGCCGGCGGCGTGGACCGCGTCGGTCAGATCGTTGAGCGCTGGGACGATCGCTGGTGTCATCAGGAGCTGCGTCGCGTAGCTGCGCCCGTCGGGCGCGACCGCGCAGTAGGCGACCGTCGTCATCGCCGCGCCGCCCGCCGCGACCGCGCGATGATGCTCGAGCAGCGCGGGTGAGGGGGCGCCGTTGGGGCTCATCCCCTCGAACGTCGCCGGCTTGACGATCCGGTTCTTCAGCGTGATCGGGCCGAGTGAGAACGGTGTGAAGAGGGCGCTCATGGCTTCGGCTTCTTGCCAGCGTGCGGCGGCAACCAGGGCGCTCGACGCCGCACCAGATCGACGACTGATTGTGGCAAGACCGACGCGGTCGCGCCCATGACCCGCGTCAAGAGGCCTGGCGTACACTCCGCGCGACCAGCGAACAGCGCTTCGAGGCCTGCCTCTGCGACGGCGTCGGCGGACATCATGACCCCGAGCTTCTGCGCCAGCTCGACGGGGACGACGTTCGGATCGTAGAGGGCCGTCGCAGTTGCGCCTGGGAGCAGGCAGGTGACGTGGACGCCGTAGACCCCGAGCTCGCTGCGCAGCGAGCGGGCGAAGCCGCGCAGGTACTTCTTGCTGCTGCCGTAGTAGCCGATCCCCGGGAAGTCGCGCAGCGCCGAGATGCTCGACACGATCAGGATGTGCCCGCGCCGCCGAGCGCGCATGTCGCGGCCGAAGAGCGTGCACAGCAGCGACGGCGTCACGACGTGGAGCTGGAGCATCGTGTTGGCGCGCGTCGGGCTCGCGTCGGCGACCTCGCCGAAGAAGAACATGCCGGCGTTGTTGACGAGCAGGTCGATCGGGATCGCGCGCTCGGCGACGGCGTGGTGCAGCTCCTCGGCGGCGCTCGGTCTCGCCAGATCGACGACGATCGGAATGATGCGACGGCGCGAGCGCTCCGTCAGCTCGCGAGCTGCCTGTTCGAGCGGCGCGCGGCGCTCGCTGACGATCACGAGGTCGTAGCCGCGCGCAGCCAACGCGGAAGCGAGCGCGCGACCGATCCCCGAGCAGGCTCCCGTGACGAGGGCGAAGGGCATCAGGATCGGCGAGCTACGGGGCGGGCTTCGGCGAGCCGAAGCGGCTGCGGAGGTAGCGCAGCACCCCCTTGGCGTCGTCGTCGGTGAGCAGGGCGCGGTGGGGCGGCATCACGCCAATCTTTCCCGTCTTGCCGTTGAGGATCGAGTCGAGCAGCGCCGCGTCGGTCTGGGTCAGTGGACCATCGGCGAGCGTGAAGTTCGCCCCGGTCTTCTGATCGTTGCCCTTGCCGTCGACGGCGTGGCAGGCGATGCAGGTCCTCGCGTAGATCGCCTCGCCTGCCTCGCGGCTGCCTGGGACCTTGAGCTCCGAAGGCGCGATGGGCCACTGCTCCTTGGCGCGCGCCGGCGGGGCGTCGCAGCCCGCCATCGCCCACGCGCACAACAGCGACGGAAACAGCAGCCACTGCCTCATGCGACCGCCGCCTCGACGTGCTGCGCGGCCCACGAGGCAAGCCCGTAGATCGACAGCTGCGGGTTGACCGTCACGGACGTCGGGTAGACCGAGCCGTCGACGACGAACAGGTTGTCGAGCTCGTGGTGACGAAGGGTCCGCGAGTCGACGACGGCCTCCTTTGGATCCTTGCCCATCGGGCAGCCGCCCATGCAGTGCGCGACGAACAGCGGGATGCGCGTCGGCTCGAACGACATGCCGTCGAGGGCGCGGTCGATCTCGGTGCTCGTCCTGGCGTAGGCGGTGCCCGACCAGACCTGCCGTGCGCCACCGGCGAGCTGGATCTCCATCGTCGCCTTGGACGCGGCGCGGAGGCCCTCCCGCAGCCGATCGGTGAAGGGGTATTCGATCTTCGGGTGGCCGTTCGGCTTGAGCGAGACGCGTCCACCGTCGTCGCGGTTGCTGCGATCGAAGCCATCGTGCACGAGCGCGCCGGTAATGGACATGTGCGGCAGGTGCTGAAGCTGCGCCTTGCGCTCCTCGCCGAGGATCGGCGGAAACGCGCTCGCGGTGACCGGAAATGCCGGTCCACCTTCAATCAAGAAGGTCATCTTGCCGTCGCGCTTGATGAACTGATCCGAGTAGACGTACTGCGGCGAGCCGACGAAGGGCTCGATCACCTCGTCGTGGACGCCGATGCCACCGACGGCGGGATGGAAGAAGGTGCGGAAGCCGGTGCGACCGTTGCCGTTGATCTCGGAGCGCAGCAGGATCGCCGGCGAGTTGATCGCGCCCGCGGAGAGCACGGTCACCTTGGCGTTGACGGTCAGGGTCTTGCCGTTGCGCTTGTCGGTCGCCGGATCGCGGAGGCGGGCCACGACGCCGGTGATCTTGCGGCCGTTACGCACGACGCGCTCGACCCACGCGTTGGCGTAGACGTCGACGCCGGCCTTGACCGCGTCGGGGATGAACGTCACTAGCATGCTCTGCTTGGCGTCGATCGGGCAGCCCATGCCGCAGTACCCGGAGTGGGCGCAGTTCCGCACGTTGCGGCTCAGCAGGTCACGATGCCAGCCGAGCTTCTCGAGGCCGCGCCACGAGACGAGGTTGTTCCGGTTGACCTGCTCGAGGCGCATCTTGGTGACGCCGATGCGCTGCTCGACGCTCTCCCAGTGCGGGATGAGCGCCTCGTGGGTCAGGCCCTCGACGCCGTGATGCTCCCGCCAGTACTCGAGGATGTCCTTGGGCGTGCGGAAGCAGGTCGTCCAGTTGACGACGGTGGTGCCGCCGACGGCGCGGCCTTGCAGGATGACCATGCCCTGATCGACGGTGGCGCGGCCCGCGAGCTCTTGATAGAGGCGTGGCATCATGTCGCGCTCGAGCAGCGTGAAGTTCTCGCTGGTGTGAAAGCCGCCGTCCTCGAGGAGGATCACCTTCTTGCCGTGCGCCACGAGGCGCTGCGCCAGCACCGCGCCGCCGGCGCCAGAGCCGACGATGCAGACGTCGCACTGCAGCGTCGTGTCGGCGGTGATGTCGCTTCCGATGTAGATCGGCACCCTAGCCTCCCTGCTTCTTGGTCGCGCGCAGCGCCCCGTAGTCGACGAGCTGCGCAGCGTACGTCTGGCGCATCGCCTTGGGGTTGGGCGGCCCGGGATAACCAACGCTCGCGAAGGTGCGCGGATCGCCGGAGTAGATCGACGCGCACATGCTGACCATGGCGCGAAAGATCGTCTGTCGCACCTTGAGTCGCGATCGCTGGAACGCGAGCAGCGTGCGATCCTGATCGGCCGGCGACAGCGCGGTGAACGGGGTGATGCGCTCGAAGAAGAGCGCGCCGGTCAGCGCGTTCTCGAGGATGTGGAGGGCCGACTTGAACCCCTCGACGACGTCGTCCTCGGCGCCGAGGAGGAAGCGGTCGGCCATGGCCGCCACGTCGAGCTGCGCAGCGCTCGGGGTCTTGTCGTCGGGTGGCGGGCAGACGCGATCGGCGAGCGCCGCCACGATCGAGTATTCGGCATGCGAAAGAACGCGAAGTCCGTCGGCAGGCAGCGGTCGTAAGCGTGTGCCGCGCAAGGCGATGCCGGTGCCCGAGAGGCCGAGCAGCGCGACGCTCGCCAGGCCGCCCTTGAGCAGGGCGCGACGAGAGAATCCCGAAGTCGGAGGACGTTCCGCCACGATGCTCGGATGTTCGGCGCTTCGGCGGCTGGTGTCAAAGGCGCAAGTGCCAGCGTCGCCGGATCTTTGGTACCGTGGAGCGGAGGACGATGGTTTATCGGGAGACGATCGTGACGTGCGTGCGCTGCCGCTGCCTTCTCGAAGAGGGCGAGGGCGAGGAGCTCGCGACTGGGCGGCACTGCTGGCGCTGCGCTCGCCAGACCGAGGTCGACGAACATCTGGGCAAGGCCGAGCACGCGGAAGGCCTTGGCGCGGGACAGCGAAGCTGGATCGCAGACGTCGTGGAGTCGGGGGATCATTTCTTGATCGGCACCGTCGTCGCGATCGAGCGTCCCCTCCGTTCGCCGCTGTCTGCGACCCTGTGCGTCGGGTACTGGTGCGACGTGAGCGAGGCCATGGTCGAGAATCAGCGGCAGCGCCTCGATGCGCGCCTGGTCGATTTTTGGCTGGTCGACGGAACAGGCAGGGTGCGTGTCGACGCGGCGAGCTCGTGGCTGGCCATTTCTCCGCAGCACCAGCGCGCCGCTGGCTTCCTCGAGCCGGCCTTGCCAGATGCGATCGTGACCCTGCTGGCCACTCAGCAGGTGGCGAGTAGCAGCCTGCTCGGGCTGCGGCGCGAGCTCCTCTTTCAGGAAGCGGTCCTGGCGGTCGACGAGCTGATTCGTCTTGCCGGCAAGGTGACAGTCCATCGGGACGACGAGGGGGGGATCACGCGCACGGCGCGCGGCGCGCTCCAAGCAGTATGACGACGCACGCGCTCGCAGCGCGTGGTACCGTGGGAGCGGGAGGTCCCATGAAAAGACTCGCTCTCGTCTCCGCTCTGATCCTCGGCACGACCGGCGTCGCGCTCGCCAACGACCAGTACCACGTCTACAAGAAGAAGGACGCCAACAAGTGTGAGATCGACACGCGCGATCACGACAAGTTCTCGAGCGCGCGCGGCTCGGGTTGGATGTGCATCGGCCACGCGAACTTCCGCATGGACGCCGAGAAGATTCAGAAGCAGGCGAACTGCCCCAACAACTGATCGGGCCTAGCTAGCTAGGAAGACGCCGCTGCGCGCACGTCACCCGCCGAGGCCGCGGCGGCAAAG
>CAZPEY010000174.1:0-11685 GCA_964585665.1 uncultured Polyangiaceae bacterium
TAGACCTTCCCCTACCCAATCCGTCGCGCGCGCGACTTGCCGACTACCAGAGCGCCGCAAACGTGGCCACAAAAAAGCGCCCGCGCTGCCCGCCGAAGTGAGGATCCTGGTAGGCTGAGCGTTCGAATGGGCCAAGGACGGGATCGCGGAGGGCAGCGCGGGTGGCAGCTGGCGCTCGGGCTCGCCGCGTCGCTGAGCGCCTGCAGTGGCGACCCCTGTGCGAGCCCGCCTGCGAGCCTGCCGAGCCCGCGCCTGGTCGACGAGGACGGACGTGCCTGCGTCGCCACCCGCGCGGTCTGCATCGACAGCGGCTCCGCCGACGAGCAGCGCCTCCTCGAGGAGGCGGTGCGCGAGGCCGGGCTCCAGCTCGGGGGACGCTGCGACTGGATCCTCGGCGTCGCCCGCGCGGTCGACCGCCTGCCAGCGTCGGCCGCGAGCGCGCTCGCCGCCTCGACCTCGCCGGAGCGCTTCGCGCTGGTGACCACCGTCGAGGGTGACCAGCGCACCGCGCGCACCACGCTCGTGGTTCCTGACCGGCGTGCGCTGCGCCACGCGGTGCGGACCGCCCTGGCTCGCCGGCGGGATGGCCACGTCGTCGCCGGGACCGTGGTCGACGAGCCGAGCTTCGCGACGCGCGGCCTCGTCGAGGGCTTCTATGGCGACCCCTATACCGTCGAGCAACGCCGAACGACCCTCGGCCTGATGGCCCGCCTTGGGATGAACGCGTACCTCTACGGCCCCAAGGGGGACGTCTTCGTGCATCAGATGTGGCGCCAACCCTACGGCCAGGCCGGCGCGGCGGCCCTGACCACCTTCGCCGAGCAGGCGCGCGCCCTCGACATCGAGCCGATCTGGGCGGTGTCGCCTGCGCCCAACGCCTTCTTCAGCGACAAGCCCGAGACCTCGATCCAGTTCTCGAGCATCGGCGATCGCGCGGCGCTCTTTGCCAAGATCGAAGCGATGCGCGGCCTCGGCTTCGCCCGGTTCGCGCTGTTCCTCGACGACACGGCGCCCGAGCTCTACTGGCCGGGTGACCGCGCCGCCTACAAGTCCGTCGGCGAGGCGCACGCCGCGCTGGCCAACGCGCTGCTCGCCCACCTGCGCACCGTCGACGGTGCGGCGCGCCTGTGGTTCGTCGGGCGCGACTACTCGGAGTTTCAGACGACCTGGCTCGAGTACAACGCCGCTCTCGCCGCGACGCTCGCCGACGGCGTCGACGTGATGTGGACCGGGCCCGAGATCTACTCGAAGCAGATCTCGGTCGCAGACTGCGTTCGCATCAACGACGTCCTGGGCCGCCGCGTCGCGATCTGGGACAACGCGCCCGAGCAGCTCGCGCCCATCACCGGCCGGACCCGCGATCTGCCGCGCGCCACCGACGCCTTCTTCAGCAACCCCGTGATGAACGAGTGGCGCTACTTCTCCGTCGCGGCCTTCTGGCACGTGCTCGGGCCGATCGGGCTCTACCAGTGGAACCCTGCGAGCTACGAGGAGCAGAAGGCCTTCGACTGGTGGCAGCGGCAACCCATCCGCTGACGCCCCCGGCTCAGCGCATCCGCGTCTCGAGCTTGCGCACCAGGTCCGCGAGCTCCTTGCCGAGGGGGCCGCTCTCGAGCTCGGCGTAGCGGCGGAGCTGCGGCACGCCGGCCTGCGGATCGAACTCCTCGAGCAGCTTGAGCGCCAGCTTCTGCAGCGGCCGCTCCTCGTGGCGCACGATGTCGATCAAGAACTCCGCCGCCTCGGGGCTGGCGATCTTGGCCAGCGCGCGCAAGACCGCCTCCCGCACCTCGCGCTCGTCATGGGCCCGATACAGACGCACCAGCGGATCGAACGCGTGGCGGAAGTGCAGCTGCCCGATCGTCTGCAGCGCCACCTTGCGCACGCCGCTGTCTGGATCGACGAGCGCGCGCCCGACGAGCTGGAAGGTGCGCTTGAAGTAGAGCGTGCCGCACGCCTTGATGACGGCGACGCGCACCGCCGGGCCCCCCGACGAGTAGAGCCGCTCGAGCGCCGACAGCACCGCGTAGCTGCGCACCTCGCCGAGCTGGACGCAGATCTCGGACAGCGTCGCGGCGGGCAGCGCCTCGAGCCGGTGCTCGACGCCCGCTTGATCGTACGCGTCGCGCAGGAGGAGCAGCGCCACCAGCGCGCGCTGGCGGGTCTCGCGGGGCAGCTTGCCGTCGCCGACGAGCTGGGCGGCGAGCGGCTCCGGATCGCCCTCGAGCTCCCACTCGACCAGGTCGAGCTGCCAGATCGCCGGGTAGCTGTGCGGACGCTGCAGGTAGTCCGGCAGCGCCGGGAGAGTCGGGCGCGCCGCGGCGTTCTTGGGATACCGCTCGGCGATCTGGCGATAGCGTGTGCGACGCTTCTCGGAGAGGCCGCGCAGCGTCGCCAGCGACTCGTAGGCGCGCTTGACGCCCTGGAAGTCATTGATCGCCGACAGCGCGTCGACCCCTTGCAGGAGCGCGTTCTCCGACAGCTCGGGCGGTCCGCCCTCCTGCTCGTTGTGCTTGGCCGCGTCGAGCCAGAGGTCCGCGGCGCGGCCGAGATAGCTCGGCGCATAGAGGAGGTTGACCCGCCGGCAGTAGTCGGCGGCCTCGCGGCAAAGCGCCGCCGCGGCGTAGATCTCCTTGTGCTCCTTGCAGAGCCGCAGGTAGTCCTCGTAGTACTGCAGCGCGAAGAACTTCAGGTTGTCGCGCTTCAAGATGCGGATGCAGTTGACGAAGCCCTCGCTGATGTTCTCGACGCTGCCGGTCTCGCGCCCGATCTGGATCAACATCGCGAAGCAGTCGAAGGTGCGATCGAGCAGGCCCTGCTGCTCGCACGCGTCAGCCGCCTCCTCGAGCAACCGCTGCGCCTCGACGAAGTGGCTGCGCGCCGGCGCGGGCTGACGGTGCGCCTGGAACGAGCAGCCGAGGTTGTAGTGCACGAGCGCGCGCTCGTAGTCGTGCCCGTCGAGGCGGGGCAAGCCGAGCGCCTGCTCCCACGTCCGCTGCTCGGTGCCGCGATCCTCGGCGCGGCCGAGCGCGATCGCGGCCTGTACGAGCTGGCCCGCCTCGATGAAGGCGCGCGCCGCCTCCTTGTAGAGGGGCTGCGCCTGCGCCTTCTGCTGGGCGCGCGCCTTGTGCGACAGCAGCCGCCCGCGGGTCGCGTGCAAGCGCGGCGTCGCGGCGGCGCTGGCGAGCCCCTCGAGCGCCCGATCGTAGTTGCCGGCGAACTCGTCGAGGTAGGCGAGGTGCTGGCGGCGCCCCAGCATCCGGTAGCACTCGGCGAGCCGCTGCAGCCAGCGGTCGACGGTCGAGTCGCTGGCGTGCGGGAGCTGCAGCAGCGTCAGATACAGTCGCGCCGCCTCGCCCGGGCGATGGGAGGCGAGCATCGCCTCGGCGCGCGCCTGCAGCTCCTGGCTCATCGCGTCGCCACCGAGACGATCTCCAGCGCGCGGCTTCGTCGCTCGCTGCGGTTGGCGAAGCTCTTCGGCTCGACGACATGGACCTGGTGCAGCAGGTTGAGGTAGTCGAGCTGGATCTCGGCGTGCGGTCGCACGAACACCCCGATGAGGTGCGCGAGCTGCGTGATCTTCTCGACGGTGGCGCGCGGCACGTGGCACTCGCCGTGCGTGATCAGATAGAAGGTGACGTTCTGCTTCTGCTCGCGGACGAGGCGGTGCGCCTCCTGCGCCAGCTCGCGAAAGACGCGCGTGTAGTTGCGGCCGCGCTCGGACTGAAAGGTCAACAGGTACGGCGTCATCAGGTGGCCGCGGTGGATGCGCTGCAGATCGTAGAGTCGTGAGTCGAAGAAGCGGAACCACACCTCGTCGCCGTACAGCAGCAGCCGCCGGGACAGCGCGACCGCGAGGCCGCGCGCGAACACCTGGCGCGTGCCGCGCATCGACGGCGAGGCGTCGATGAGCAGGTAGTGCAAGCGCCGGCGCTCGTCGGGTTGCCGGATGTGACCGTAGTAGAGCAGCTCGCGATCGGCGAAGCGCTGCTCGAACAGCTCCTCGTCGTAGCCGAGCTCGCTCGGCAGGATCGCGTCGAGCGATCCGGCGCGCTCGATCGACGAGTAGCCGTCGATGGCGAAGGTCTGCGTCGACGAGGCGCGCTTGGTCTCGAGGATCGACGGCAGCAGATCGAGCGAGAACGCGACGATGTCCGACGCCTCGGCGCTGCGGAAGGCGTTGAGGAGATCGATCGGATCGCTGACCTCGCCGTCGCCGGTGTGGGCGCCGAGGAGGCGCAGCGTGTCGACGTCGATCTGATCGATCGCGGTCTGCAGGATCAAGCGATTGGCGCCGAGGAAGCGCAGCAACCCGAGCAGCGGGCCGCGATCGAACTCCTGCCAGCAGGCGAGCACGTCGAGATCCGCCCACGCCTGCGGCAAGAGCGGCAGCTCGCGCGCCTGCGCCATCAACGTCGTGTCGCCGTAGCTCTGCAGCAGCGTCGAGAAGAGCCGGTGCAGCAGGATCGCGACCAGATCGTCGCGCAGCCGCAGCGTGCGCGCCTTCTCGCACAGCTCGCTGCCCGCGAACTGCTGTACGATGCCGGCGTAGGTGCGAAACAGCGGCGCGAGCTCCTCGCGCTCGGCCAGCGAATCGATCGCCCCCCCGACGGCGGCGGAGCGCAGCGCGACGCTCGGCTGGCTGAGCAGCAGCCCGAAGTCGTGCACGAACAGGAGCGGCAGCGGCACGCCGAGTCGATAGAGCCGGTTGTGCCACGCCGCGACCTGCACCAGCGTCGCCGGGCTCGGCGTCGGCAGCTGGCTCGGCAGGAGCGTGCCGAGCTGCTTGCGTGGGTAGGGCTCGGCCATCGCGCTACGCGGTCAGCTTGGACGACCCGAGCACGCTCTCGAGCATGCGATCCACCTCGGCCAGCATGCGGCGCGGCGTATCGCCGTCCATCGCCGCGAGCGTGGCGCGGATCTCTCCGAGGTTCTTGAGCTGCGCGAAGAACTGGATGTCGCTCGTCGACTCTCCCGCTGCGAGCGTCTCGCGGATGAGCTTGAGCTCGGCGAGCAGGTCGTCGAGGCTGGCCTGGGTCCGCCCCGGTCGATCCTGGGGATGCTGGCGGTAGTGGCGCTCGAGCACCGGCTGCACGAAGTCGTCGATGAGCTCGCGCTGCTCCGGCTGGTTCCAGATGTGGCGCAGCAGATCGAAGTCGCTGTCGTTCGGCTTGCTGCGACCCGCGACGATGGCGCTCGCCGCGAAGAGCTTCATCAAGCGGATGACGCGGCGATCCGAGACCGAGATGCCCTCGGAGCGAATCTGGAAGATGAGCCCCTTGTACGTCGCGACGAAGTCGTCGGAGAAGTGGAGCAGCTTGTGGAACTCGCGCTGCAGCTCGGCGAGCTCCTTGGCCGACAGCACCGGCTTGAGCTCGTCGTCGCTGCGCGCCGTCCGCGCCGCCTCGTTGGCCAGGCCGGCGCGCACCAGCCCGGCGAAGTGGAAGCTGTCGAGGTTGTCGCAGTAGACGCGCAAGAGGAAGCGATCGAACAGCGCGTGCAGCGTGTCGTCGTTGGGCACCTCGTTGGTGGCGCCGAACAGGGACACCAGCGGCACCTCGATGCGTTGGCTGCCGATGGTCAGGCGCCGCTCGTTGAGCACGGTCAGCAGCGTGTTGAGGATCGCCGAGCTGGCCTTGCCGATCTCGTCGAGGAAGACCACCTCCGCCTCGGGCAGCATGTTGGCGGTGCGCCGGCTGTACTCGCCCTTGCGGAACGCCTGGATGTCGACCGGGCCGAACAGCTCGTTCGGCTCCGAGAAGCGCGTCAGCAGGTACTCGAAGTGGCGAGCCTCGACGAGCTTGGCGAGCAGCTGGACGAGCGCCGACTTGCCGGTGCCGGGCGGCCCGACCAGCAGCATGTTCTCGCCGGCGACGAGAGTCACGACCATCAGGCGCACGATCTCCTGCTTGCCGAGGAAGCGCTCGTCGAGCTTCTGCTGCAGGGTGCGGAGTCGGGGAGAGAGCTTATCGGGGAGCGTCAACCGATCACCTCGCGGAGCGGCGCGACCAGCGCCTTGACGCGCGGATCTCCGGCGTAGGCGGCGGTCGCTTCGTAAAGTAACTTGACCTTCTCGCGGGCCTCGCCCGAGACGTCCATCGGCACGGCGAGGCCGCAGCGATAGGCGGCGGCGAATAGCGCCGCGACCTGCCACGGCGTCTCGGCCCGCGCGAAGCCGAGCTCGAAGCGGGCGCGCAGCGCCTCGGCCTGGTCGGCGGCCTCGGCCAGGCACCAGGCGAGCAGCGCGTGCGCGAAGTAGCGAACCGTGACGAGGTCGCGTCGGCCCGCTGCCTGCTTTTGCAGCCGCTGCGCCAGCGCCGCCGCGAGCCGGCCCATCACGACATCGAGCCCGAGCGTCGCGGCCCGGCCGAGGCACAGGCGCATCAGGCGCGGCGACACGAGCACCGTCGGCAGCTGATCGAGGAGCAGCGTCGGCGGGGCGCGCAGCGGCTCGTAGGCGACCGCCAGCGGGGCGAGCACCGCCAGCCGGATCAGCCCCGCGCTGCCCTCATTGACGAGCAGCTCGTCGGCGAGCAGCGTCGCGGTCTGCTCCTGGTGCACGCGGCGCAGCCCGGACCATGCGAGCAAGCGGCGCGGCACCGCCTGACCAAGGAAGCGCTGCTCCCCGGCCCAGTAGTGGACGCGCGTGTCGGTGCGGGCGAGCGAGAACAGCCGCCAGGTCAGCGTCAAGCGCCGGAGCTGCTCGTCGGCGTCCTCGGCGAGCGGCACCGACTCGAGATCGGCCTGCACCTGATCGCGCACCTTGGCGCGGGTGCGGGTCCGGATCCCAGGGTGGCAGAGGGCCACCAGGTTGCCGAAGCCGCGTCCGAGGCGGTGCGTGGTGTCGTCGAACGGCAGGCCGAGCGGCGTCGTGCAGAACGTCGCCAGCCGCGCCGCGCGCGCGACGAGGAGGTCCGCCTCCAGCGTCGGGTCGTCGACCAAGGTCGAGGACGGGTCGCCGGGCGTCGCGAGGGCAGAGTCGACCCGCACGTCGCCGCCGTCGACGAGCGGCAGCACGACGCGACGGAACCAGCTCCCCCAGCGCGGCGCCTCGACGGTCGCGACCTCGGTCATCGCAGGAAGCCCCACCAGGGCGGGGGCTCGTTGACGACAGAGCCGAGGCTCGGCTCACTCGCCGGCGCCTGCGACGAGCTCGGCGTGACCTCCATCGGACGCAGCAGCGCGCGGCCGAGCGGCACCAGGCTCTCCTCGGAGAGCGAGAACGACGGCGCGTCCCGGCGCAGCACCACGAGCTCGGGGCGCGCGCCGACCAGCACCTCGCTGAGCACCTTGGGCTCGACGCGCGGCGTGATCGTCACGCCCACGGGCGCGAGCACCTTGGGCGCGATCTCGTAGAACAGCTCGCCGGGCAGCAGCCCGATGCCCTCCTCCCCGACCAGCAGCACCCCGACGTCGAGCACCGCGGCGCGCAGCTTCGACAGGAGCGGCTGCGGCAGCGCATAGACGAGGCGGCGCAGCAGCGCCTCGCGGGCCCTCGGCACCAGCGCGGCGCTCGGTCGGGTGTTGCTCGGGCCCGAGGTCAGCTCGAGCGGCACCTGCAGGCGATCGAGGGGAGCCATCGTCGCCTGGCGCACGACGGAGGCGCCCTCGCCGCGCTCCTCGACGAGCAGCTCACCGGCGACGAAGCGGAGGGCCCCGTCGACGAGCTCGACCGCGCCGCGCCCCCCGCAGAAGAACACCAGCTTGTCGTTCGGCAGAAAGCGCTGCACCGACTCGAGCCGCAGCGGATGCTCCCAGCCGAGCTCGACGAGCACGTTGTCGAGCACCGGGCGAAACACCTGGACGCCCGGCGATCCTTGGAGGAGCCGGGCCAGCGAGGCGCTCGGCTTGTCGACGCGAACGATCGCGTCTCCGAAGCGCTCGGCGAACAGCGAGCCCTCGGGCCGCTGCAGCAGCGCCGCCTCCATCTTGACGCCGCGCCGAAACAGGTGCGACAGGAGGCGCTCGCTGGCCTGCCCGCGGACCACGAACCAGAGCTCCCCGGCGGCGAAGTCCTCGTCGGTCAGGTGGCCCTCCGAGAGGCCAAGCCGGCTGACGAACTGGCCGAGTTCGGTGGTGCGCACGAGCGAAAGCGGCGTCGTCGTCAGATCGGTGTAGAGCACCAGGTCGACCTCGTCCTCTTGCAGCCGCGGCACGTCGTAGCCGTGGGGCGCCGACGGGTCGCGGTACTGGACGAAGTGGCGGCGCTCCCCGACGAACAGCTGACCACCGAACAGCCGCGCGGTGCGCGCCAGCCGATCGGCGAGGTAGCTCGACGGAGTCTGCACGGTGAACACCATCTGACGCACCCCGACCTTGCCGCGCACCTCACCGAGCGCGACGTGGCCGAGATCGTCGAGGCTGCCCTCCTGCGTGAGCGCGCGCAGGAAGCGCACCAGCCGATCGACTCCGGCAAAGAGCAGCACGCCGCGCGGTCCCAGCGCGACGCCACGGCTGTCGAGCTGGAGCCCCGGCAACACGAACCGCGGCTGGCTCAGACTGACGCGCTCGAGCATGGCGCGCCGATGTTACCCCGTCGCGGCGAGCGGAAGAGTGATAAAATGAGGCTTCAGGTCGATCCGGATCTGGTGAGCTGGTTCGTGAGCTTCCTACGTCGCCTCTTCTCCTCCGACTACCGTCGCGCCGTCGCCGCCGAGGCGGCCGGCGACTACGTCACCGCGGCGCGCGCCTACGCGCTGGCCGGCGATCGCGCCAAGGTCGGCGAGATGATGATCGAGCGCGCCGCGCGGGCCGTGACGCCCGAGGCCAAGCTCGCCGATCTGCGCACCGCGATCGCCTGGTGCGAGGGCGACTCCGACGACGCACGCGCCGCGCGCCGCCGCCTGGCCCGCGCCTTCGAGGCGTGGGCGACGCAGGCGCAGCTCGTCAGCGAGGCCGATCGCGACGTGCTCCGGCAGGCCGCGGAGCTGCACGCCAGCGTCGGCGAGCATCGGCGCGCCGCGGACTGCTACGAGCGCACGGGGGACTCCCTGCTGGCGCTGCAACAGCTCGAGCAGGCGGGGGACGTCGACAAGCTCGAGGGTCTCTTCTACAAGGAGGAGCAGAAGCGCCGCCGCGAGAGCCGGCAGAGCGAGGCGCTCGAGGACTATCGCGCCGCGTATCGCAGCGGCCTGCGGGTGCGGGCGCGCGAAGCGTTGCTGCGCGGGCTCGAGGGCGAGGGGCGCGACGATCGGCTCGGGCTGCGACGCATGCTCGAGGAGCTCGACGCGCGGCGCCTCGGCCACGCGGTCGTGCTCGACGACGGCAGCGAGCGCCGCCGCTTCGTCGTCGGCGAGCAGCTCAGCCTCGGGCGCGACGATCAATGCGAGGTGCCGCTCGGGGACGCGGGGGTGTCGCGCAAGCACGCCCGCCTCGCCTGGCACGGCGAGCACCTCCAGCTCTCCGAGCTCGGGTCGCGCAACGGCACGCGCTGGCGCGGCCTGCCGATCGAGGGCGGCGGCGCGGGCGCCGTCGTCATCGACGGCGACGGCGAGCTGCAGTGCGGCCCCGAAGCCAAGCTCGAGCTGCAGCGGCGCGGCCCGCGCCGTCTGCTGCTCACCCTCCGCTCGGGCGCCGAGCGCGGCCTCACCATCGTCTTCTCACCCGAGCCGGTCGAGCTGCGCCCCGAGCTGCAGCTGGGCCTCGGCGAAGGCGGCTGGCTGACGATCACCCCGAGCGGCAAGTCGCACAGCGCGCTGCGCCTCAACGATCAGCCGATCGCGGGCGCCTTCCAGCCGCTGCGGGGCGATCGCGTCGAGCTGCCCGAGGCGCGCTACGAGATCGCCCGATGAGCCTCTGGCGTCGCCTGTTCGGCTCGTCGCCCAAGCCGCCGCCGCGCCGCGCCGCGCTGCCCGACGAGCCGCTGCCCGTCGACCCCGACGCGGACTATCTGCTCGGCCTGCTCAAGCAGAGCGCGCGCTCGCCCCACTCGGATGTCGCCTCGCGGGTCGGTGACGTCGCGTTCTTCGCCGCCGTCGAGCGCCTGGTCAGCCGCGGGCAGGAGCGCCTCGCCGCCGACCTCCTCGGGCGCTTCGTCATGCTGCGGCCCGATCACGCGCGTCTGCTCGACCGTCTCGCCGAGCTGCTCGCCCGCAGCGAAGATCTCGACGGGGCGGAACACTTCTACCGGGAGCTCGCGAGCCGCCACCCGGAGGCCGAGTGTCGGGCGCGCGTCCGGCTCGCCGAGCTGCTGCTGGCGCGCGACCAGCGACGGGAGGCGCGGGACGAGCTCGAGCTCGTGCTGGCACGCGATGTGCGGTTTCCGGGCGTGCGCGAGCAGCTCGAGGCGCTGCGCGAGCAGCAGCCCGACGCGCTAGCTACCGTCGCTGGACCGGGAGAGAACATCACGCTCGGCCGCTTTCGCCTGCGCGGCGAGCTCGGGCGCGGCGGCTCGGGCATCGTCTACCGCGCCTACGATCCGGGGCTCGAGCGCGAGGTCGCAGTCAAGATGCTTTACCAATCGCACGGCTCGACCGCCATCCGCGAGGAGGTCGAGCTCGTGGCGCGCCTCCGCCACCCCAACCTCATCGCCATCTACGACTTCGATCTGCCGACTGGCGTCGTCGTGATGGAGCTGTGCCGCGGCGGCAGCCTGCGAACCACCCCGCTTCAGGCCGACGAGCGCGCGCGCGTGCTCGGCGAGCTCGCGGCGGCGCTCGCCTTTCTCCACGAGGCGGGCATCGTGCACGGCGACCTCAAGCCCGACAACGTGCTGTTCCGCGACGCCGCGCACCAGCCCGTGCTGACCGACTTCGGCCTCGCGCAGCAGGGCGAGGCCAAGCGCGAGCGCACCGGCGGCACCGTCGGCTTCGTCGCGCCCGAGGTCGTGGCGTCGGGCGCGCTCACGCCGGCGGCCGATGTCTATTCGTTCGGTCGGCTGGTGCGCTGGCTCCGCGCCGAGTCGAGCGACAGTCCGGAGCTCGCGGCGCTGTGCGCCGACGATCCGGGCGCCCGACCGCCCACGGCCGCGCTCGTCGGGCTGGTAAACCAGCTCTTTCGATCGTAGGAAGGCGCATGCGCTTGCTTCTGCTGGGACTGCTTGGCTTCGGCGCAGCCTCGACCGGCTGCACCATCGAACGCGTGCCGCAAGGTGCGCCCTACTCCGACTCGTTCGACGCGCTCGCGCCGGTGTGGAAGGCGACCACCGAGGGGAAGTACACCATCGAGAAGGGCGAGCTCGTGGTGCGCGGCAGCCGCAACCACCCGCTGTGGCTCACGCAGCCGATCCCGCAGAACGCGATCCTCGAGCTCGACGCGTGGTCCAACGACCCGGCGGGCGACATCAAGTTCGAGGCGTGGGGCGACGGCAAGTCGTACGCGACCGACGTTTCGTACACGGCGACGAGCTACGTCTTCATCTTCGGCGGCTGGAAGAACACCATCTCGGCGATCTGCCGGCTCGATGAGCACGCCAACAACCGCAAGACGCGCAGCGACGTCAAGGTCGAGCAGGGCAAGAAGTACCACTTCCGCGTCGAGCGGCGCGGCGGCAAGATCGACTGGCAGATCGACGGCCAGCCGTTCCTCACCTTCGACGATCCGAAGCCGCTCACGGGCGGCGATCACTCGTACTTCGGCTTCAACAACTGGGAAGCCGAGCTGCACTTCGACAACCTGAAGATCACGGCGCTGTAGCGGCGGGCGACGGGGCGGCGGGCGCCTCTTGCGCCGGCGGCGGCGGATCGGGCG
>CAZPEY010000175.1:0-11568 GCA_964585665.1 uncultured Polyangiaceae bacterium
GCGCCATCGTCGAGGAGGTCATGCTCGACGTGATGTACGAGATCCCGTCGCTGACCAACGTCACCGAGTGCGTGGTCACGCGCGACGTGGTAGTCAACCGCTCTCGCCCGCAGCTCATCGTCGACACCAAGAAGGCCAGCTAGCGATCCCCGCGGCGCGCGCCGCGGCCGATCTGCAATCGACAGCGGTCCCGCGCCCGCCACACCCAACTCTTTCGAGACGACTCTGCGCTAGAAGCGGCCGGCGACGCTGCCGCCGACGTAGCCAGGCGCGAGGTTCGGCACTAGGAGCAGCGTCGTCCGGTCGGCCTTGCGACGCGCCTTCTGCTCGAGCTGCCACCCGGCGATGATCGCGGCCAGGCCGCCGACGCCGAAGATCGTCGCGGTCGTGACGAGCGCGGTCGTGGTGTTGGCGAGGCTCTTGCCGTGCTTGCAGTCGCTGGCGAACGCCGCCGTGTTGCCGAACTCGGCCAGGCTCGACGGCGGCGAGCAGTTCGGCTTCTGGAGCCACGTCGATTCGGCTGCCGTGGTCTGTCGGTTCGGTACGAGCAGCCCGACGCGATCGGACAGGTCGTTCTCGATGTTCGTGTAGCTGTACCAGGTCCAGATCGCGGTGCCACCGAGCACACCACCGACGATGAGCGCGGCGATGCCCACGCCGGTCACGGCGCGCGCCGTGCGGACGCCCGGGATGGCCTTGCTCTGCTGGGTGTAGGTCGTGATCGGATCCTCGCGCGGCGTCACCGGCGTCGGCAGCGACGTTGGCGGGGGCGCCTCCACCTTGGTGAGCCGGAACTCCACGGGCGTGCGCTTGCCCGCCGGCAGGTCGAGCGACGAGGTCACCGCCTCGTAGCCGGCGTGCTGCAGCTTGATCGAGTGGCGTCCTGGCGTCGCGGTCGTCAGATCAAGCGGCGTCTTGCCGACCACCGTGCCATCGAGGATCACGGTCGCGCCACTCGGCACCGACCCCACGTAGAGGGACGTCGGGTTGGGAACCGGGGCGGGCGCCGCGACGCCGAACAGCTTGCCGAGCCAGGCCTCGGCGCGCGCCCCCACGTCCGAGCGGCTGACGACGTCTTGCAGCGTCGCCGTCTGCGTTCCCTGCTTGACGTCGATGAGCCGCAGCTGGACCTCGAGGTCGGTGGGTCGCGCCGCCTTGCGCGCGATGCCGATGACCAGCACGTCGGCGCCGAGCGATCGCCCTGCCTGTGCGATGCAGGACGGCGCGTCGGTGTCGCAGCCAAAGACCATCTTCATCTCGAGCAGATCCTTGCCCTGGACCTGCTTGAGGCCGGTCACGCCGCGCACGCTCTTGCGCAGCGCATCGGTGAGCTGCTGGACCAGGGCGTCGGGTACGTCGGCCGGCTCGATGCCGAGGACCGCCACCGTCGACGGGGCGGCGTGAGCGACCCTTCCTCCAGCGGACAACAACACCAGGGCCCCGATCGCCCACGAGCCGATCATCGCGATCATCGCGCGGTAGCTGAGCATCGCCGCGCATTATACACTGCCGACGAAAACGTGCGCCTTTCGATCTCTGCCAAGATCTTCGCCGGCTTCGCCGCGACGCTGGTGATGTTCATCGGCGTGATCACCTATGGCGCGCTGACCGTGCGTCGCCTCGGCGACGAGCTGCGCGTGGTGTCGCGCGGCTATCTCGAGGTGCGCCTCCACATCAGCGAGCTGTCGACGGCGCAGGGCAACCTCATCAAGGTGCTCACCGAGAACCTGCCGCGGCGGGACAGCGCGCTGCGCGTCCCCCGCTTCGTCAAGGTCGCGATCGACGACGCGCGGCGCAGCCGACTGACGCAGCAGTTGCCGGCGACGCTGGCGCTGGTCCGCAACCTCGAGGCGCTCCACCTCCTGCCCGACGATCAAGCGTTGCTCGGCCAGCTTCGTCAGCGGCTGCAGCGCCTCGAGGCGGCGTACCGCGCCGACGAGGAGCTGTTCGACAAGGTGTTTGGGGTCGTCGGCTCGATGCCGCTCGAGAACCCCAACGAAGAGGCGCGCGCCGCCATCGACAAGCTCCTCGCCAGCGAGACCCAGATCCGCCGCGACCTCGGGCAGCTCCAGGCCGAGCTGCGCCTGCGCGCGCAGGAGGCCTCGCTGCGCCTCGAACAGGAGGAGAGCCGCGCCGCCTGGCTGGCGCTGGTCCTCGCCCTGTCGGCGTTCGTCGTCGCGGTGCTCATCGCGCTGGTGTCGCGCCAGGTCTTGCGGCCGCTCCGCGAGCTCGCGGAGAAGGCGCAGAAGATCGGCCACGGCGACTATTCGCAGCGCGTCCCTGCCGAGCGCGGCGACGAGATCGGCGTGCTCGGCCGCGAGTTCAACGCCATGGCCGAGGCGCTCCAGGAGCGCGAGCAGGCTCTCATTCGCAGCGAGCGGCTCGCAGCGGTCGGCAAGATCGCCGCGCAGATCACCCACGAGGTGCGCAATCCCCTGTCGTCGATCGGCCTCAACGCCGAGCTGCTCGAGGAGGAGCTCGCCGCGCTGCCCGCCGAGAAGCGGCAGGAGATGCAGGCGCTCGCCAAGGCGATCGTCAAGGAGGTGGACCGCCTCGCCGAGATCACCGAGCAGTACCTGCGCTTGGCGCGACTGCCGAGCCCGCGCCTCGAGCGCGAGGACCTGGGGCGCATCGTCACGTCGCTGCTCGACTTCGTCAAAGGCGATCTCGAGCGCAAGCGGGTGCGCATCGAGCTCGAGGGGGAGCAGCTCGGGCTGCCGGTGCTCGCCGACGAGCAGCAGCTCCGCCAGGCGCTGCTCAACATCGTGCGTAACGCCGGTGAGGCGATGAGCGATGGCGGCGTGCTCTCAGTCGCGCTGTCGGCGCAGGGCAACGAGATCGAGGTCGTGCTCACGGACTCGGGCTGCGGCATCGCCACCGAAGCGCTGCCGCACATCTTCGAGCCCTTCTTCTCGACCAAGGCCGGCGGCACCGGGCTTGGGCTCGCGCTCACCCATCAGATCGTCACGGCCCACGGCGGACAGCTCGCTGTGTCGAGCCAGATCGGGCGAGGGACGCGCTTCTCGCTCCGTCTGCCGCGTGCGGTGGAACTTGCCTCGACGGTGCGGCCAGAGGTAGAAGAGAGACAACATGACTGATCGCGAGCAGCGGACGGCAGTGCGGGTGTTGGTCGTTGAGGACAACCCGCACGTCGCCGAGCTCATCGTCGACGGGCTCGACGGGGCGTCGCGGCGCGAGCTGGGCGGCAAGGTGCAGTTCGAGTTCGACATCGTCCACGACGGACAGATCGCGCTCGAGCACATCCGGACCACCATCCCCGATCTGATCATCTGCGACATCTACATGCCGATCCTCGACGGCGCGAGCCTGATCAAGCGGCTGCGCCACTCGGACGTGCTTGCCGCGGTGCCAGTGCTCGCGCTGTCCGCGGGGGGCGAGACGGCGCGCGCCGCGGCTCTCGAGGCAGGCGCCAACGCGTTCCTCGACAAGCCGGTGCGCCTGCAAGAGGTGCTCGAGCTGGCGCTCCAGCTCCTCGGTCTCCGCCAGCCGCGCGCCTGATCCGGGCCGCGCGGCGCGCCTGGTGCTAGAGCGCGACCCGCCCCGCCTCGCCGGCGAGCTGCTTGAGCTCGCGCTGCTCGGCCTCCTTGGGGGAGCAGCGCAGCGCCTGATCGATCGCCTGCAGCGCCTCCCGCTTCCGCCCGAGGCCGAGGAGCGCGCGTGCCCGTCCGGCGTACAGCGACACCGAGAACGGATCGATCAGCAACCCCCGCTCTGCCGCGGCCAGCGCGTCGGTGTAGCGCTTCTGCGCGACGTACTCCTTGACCAGGAAGCGTGGGTGCTCCGCGTCCATGATGTCGAGGCGCGCGGCGGCCTCGGTCGCGCGCAGCGCCGCCTCCGTCGCCGGAGGCGTTGCTTTGAGCGCCAGCTTCTGCTCCTCGAGATAGGGCCGCGCCTGGTGCGGCTCGACCGCCTTGGCGCGATCGAGGTGCGCCTGCACCTTGGCGAGCTGCTTCTGCGCGAGCGCGATCTGCGCGAGCCGCATCTGCACCTCGTAGCCATCGCCTCCCGAGGTCGCGAGCGCGGTGAAGAGCTGCTCGGCGCGCGTCAGATCCTTGGCCTCGTAGGCGGCCTCCGCTTCGGCGAAGCGCGCCTCGGGCGGAAACTTGTCGGGCTTGCAGGTCAGCGCGAGCTCCGCGAGCAGGCGCTTGGCCTCGTCCGCCTTCTTGGTCTTGACCAGCGCCAGCGCGAAGATGCCGACCTGGCGCGGCGTGGCGCGCTTCTGCTCGACCGCCTCCTTGATCTCCGCCAGGTTGGAGATCTCCGAGGAGGTGATCACCATCGTCCCCTCGTAGGGCTTGAGCTTGTCGGCCAGCGACGCGACGAACTGGCGATCGAACTCCGCCATCTTGAGGCCGAGCGCGCCCTCGATCGCGCGCTTGGTGTCCTGCCCGTCGCGGAACCGCTGCAGAAGGTCAAGGATCTTGTCGAACCCCCAGCGCTCAGCGATGAAGGTGACGACCTCCTTGCTCTGGTGATACGCGACGACCATCTGCTCGATCGACTTCGATCGCAAAAAAGCGTGGTTGAGCCGCTCCGTCGGCAAGAGCGCGCCGTCGAGCCTCGCCCGATAGAGCTCCGCGTAGGTGTGGCGAGTCCAGGTCGGATCGCGTCGCGTCGTCTCGTACTCCGACAGCCCTTCCGTGAACCAGCGCGGCACCCGGTTCTTCGTGAGCGCCAGCGAGAACACATGCCCGAGCTCGTGCCACAGCACCATGCCCCAGTGGAAGTGAGCCGACGACGGGGAGCGCGCCGTCACCACCGGGCCGAACGTCACACCGAGGGCCGCCAGGCCCGGCAACCCGATGGTGCGCACCGCGTAGTGCTGCGGATCGGCGAACACCTCGACGGAGACCGGCGCCTGGGGCGTGATCTTGTAGCGGCGGGTCATGTCCTCCCACGCCGCCTCCAGCAGCGGCAAGGCGTGGTCGGCGAAGATCTTCTCGGTGGTCGCGACGCGCAGTCGGAAGTGGGGGCTGGTCACGACCTCGTAGGACTTGGGGATCACCTTCTCGAAGAGGTTGAGCAAGTTGAAGGTACGAACGTTGAACGGATCCTTCGACCACGCCTTGCGCAGCGCCTCGAGCCCGCTCTGCTCCTCGCCGAGCCGCAGCCGGTTCGCGCCGAGGAGCGCCAGCGCTCCATAGTGCTTGGGCTCGAGCAGGATCGCCTCCTCGGCGAAGCGGCTCGCATCCGGGTAGCGATGCTGCTTGGCGAGGATCTCGCCCAGGTGAAAGAAGAAGTCGGCGTCCTTCGGGTTCTGCGCCAGGACCGCGGTGCGCACCTTGGCAAACCCCGCTTCGTCGTCGGCGAGCAGCCGCACCGCGGCGGCGAGCGTGCGGGCGCGCGGGTGCACAGGATTGATCTGCAGGATCGGCGCGAGCCGGCGCTCCGCCTCGCCAAACTCGTCCGCGTCGACGGCGAGCTCGGCGCGCAGCGCCAGCGCGTCGGTCTGCTTCGGGTTGGCGGCGAGCGCGAGGGAGATCTCCTGCTCCGCGCCCTCGACGTCGTAGCCCTGCTCGAGCTTGACCGCAGCGTAGAGCGCGTGGAGGTCGGCCTGCTTGGGCAGCACCTCGAGCGCCTCCTTGAGGCACACCTCGGCGTGCGCGGCGTCGTACTTCTCGAGGAAGAGCGCCGCCCAGGCCAGGTTGGTGAGCGCGCCCTCCCTGCCCTTCTCGTCTGCCGCGAGCGACTCGCGGAACAGGTCGTTCGCATCGCGCCAGCTCCGCAGGTGCTGCGCGGCGAGCGCGACGTAGCGCAGGTCGCGCGCCTTGGTCTTGTCGAGCGCGCCAGACTCGTAGTCGTCGTAAAAGCCGTTCCAGATCGCCTTGGCCTCCGCAAGCTGCCCGGTCAGCTCGTAGAGGAGCCCGAGCTCGTAGCGCACACGCAGGGCCTTGCGCCCGTGCTTGTCGAGCGCCGCCTTGAGCACGCGCTGTCCGTCGGCGTAGCGGCCGCGGCGACGCAGCGCCTCGCCGAGCAGCCCCTCGGCTTCGGGCCGCCCGGCGTCCGGTACGCGCCGCACCCACGCCTCCACGTCGTCGTAGCGACCGTCCCACAAGCGCGCCTCGGCCTCGCTCAGCGGATCGCGTTCCGCACGCGCGTCGGAGATCGGGAGCAGACCCAGCAGCCCAAGCAGCAGCGAAGCGAGCGCCGCGGGCGTCGCGGCAAGACGATGCATGATGCGAAAAGGTAGCCCGGCGCGAGGGAAATTCAAACCTCGTGGCGACCGCGCGCACTTCGCGATACGCTTACGCCATGGCGACTGCCGCTCCGACGCGCACCGACGAATACGCTGCAGCCTACGACAGCTTCGACGAGTACCTGAAGCTGGCGATCAAGGAGTACTACGAGCGCGGGTGGACGCAGCGACGCGCGAACTTCCTCGCGCTCGTGCTGGCCTCGGGTCAGGTCGCGGCCATGGCGAAGGACTCGGTGACGAGCGAGAAGGGGCTGCGCAACATCGCCGTCGGCGCAGCGGGCGTCGTCGCGCTCCGGCTGGCGTTGCGCTGGGCGCTCGGCGGCCCGCTGGGCCTGCTGCTCACCGCTGCGACCGCGGCCTCGGCGGTGGCGTTTCTCGTCAAGAACCAGCGCGAGGTCACCCAGAAGGTGGGTCGCTACAAGGAGCTGGTCGCCAAGGAGCGCGCGCGCTTCGAGGAGATCCAGGGCGGCTATCGCGCCAACCGCTATGACGCCCGCGAGCGCAACCTGATGGTCGACGGGGCGCTCAAGCGGTTCCTCACGGAGATCGACGAGGTCTGAGCCTCGCTACGCGCAGGCGACGTCGAGGCGCATAGCGACTTGACGATCGTCAATGACAACCGCATCCTGCCACTTTGAACCGTACAGGAGCGCGCGTGTCCCACGATTTCGATGTCATCGTCGCCGGTGGCGGTCCCTCCGGATCGTCGACGGCCAACTTCCTCCGCCAGAAGGGTCGCTCGGTGTTGGTCCTCGAGCGTGAGCGCTTCCCGCGCTTCCACATCGGGGAGTCGCTGCTGCCGTTTGGCAACGACGTCTGGAAGGAGCTCGGCGTCTTCGAGCAGCTCGACGCGACGTGCATGCACAAGCCCGGCGCCTACTTCATCCATGAAGAGAGCGGCTCGACGTTCACCTACTACTTCGACACCGCGATCCGCCCTGGCCGTCCGTACGCGTTCCAGGTCAAGCGGGCCGAGTTCGACAAGCTGCTCCTCGATCGGGCCCGCGAGCTCGGCGCCGTCGTGCGCGAGCAGCAGAAGGTCCTCTCGTATCAGCCGAGCTCCGACGGCGTGACGGTGCGCGTCCGCGACGAGGCGGCCGGTACCGACTACAGCGCGACCGCCCACATGTTCGTCGACGCCACCGGGCGCGACGCGATGCTCGCCGGCAAGCTGCAGCTCAAGGTCCCCGAGGACCTGATGACAACCAACGTCGCGGTGCACTGCATGTTCACCGGCATCGAGCGCCTGCCCGGTTCCGACGAGGGGAACATCATCGTCGGCCTGTTCGATGGCGGCTGGTACTGGGTCATCCCGTTCGTCGGCGGCGACACCTCGGTCGGCATCGTCCTCGAGAAGAGCTTCACCCGCATCAACAAGGGGCTGGCGGCCCACGATCTCTACCACTCCGTGATCAGCACGCTGCCCCACCTCCGCGAGCGGATGAAGAACGCCAAGCCGATCCTCGAGGTCGGCTCGCAGGCGAACTGGTCGTATCGCAGCCGCCAGTTCTACGCCGACCGAGCGCTGCTCGTCGGCGATGCCGCGGCCTTCGTCGATCCGCTGTTCTCGACCGGCGTGCTGCTCGGCATCAACGGCGCCAAGTTCGCGGCCGACGCCCTCGATCGCGCGATCCGGGAGAACGACTTCTCGACCGAGCGCTGGGCCGCCTATCAGCAGCAGTGCATCGCCGGGATGGACATCTTCAAGCAGCTCGTCACCGAGTTCTACGCTCAGAACCTGCGCAAGGTGCTCCTGGCCTCGGCGAACAATCCGACGATCTGTCAGGTGATCACCTCGATCCTTGCCGGCGACGTCTACAAGCCGTCGCTGTGGCACGGGTTGGTCAAGAAGGAGGGCTTCTCCAACTTCGCCAACGTCGATCGCCCGTCGGTGCGCTCGAGCCGCGAGGCCGGTCCCGCCCAGCCATCCCAGATCGAGTAGCCCAGCTCCCCGCCTCGTCCCTTCCTTCCGCCAATCCATTCCTGGTACCGTGCGCGCATGAAGCTGCGTTTGCTTGCGCCTGCCCTCTGCCTCGCCGCCTCCTGCAACAGCGCCCCGAGCGCTGGCGTCGCCCTCCACGATCCAAGCGCCGTCGACGACTTCTATGCGCTGCCCTACCCGAGCAACGAGCGCCTCAACCCCGACGGGACCGTCGATCTGTCGGCGTACAAGCACGGGCTCAACGATCAGATCGACGAGTACCTCGTCGATCTCGATGACAAGATGAAGGGCTTCGGCACGCAGTCGGGCGTCTTCTTCCGCTTCACCGGACCCGTCGATCCCGCGAGCTTGCCGGCGACGGCGAACGACTCGCTGCTCGCGACCTCCTCGGTGTTTCTCGTCGACGTCACCGAGGGCTCCCCGACCTACGGCAAGCGCCACCCGGTCGACGTACGCTTCTTCAAGGCCGACCGCGAGTACATCGGCCCGAACTGGCTCGTCATGGTGCCGGCGCTCGGCCTGCCGCTTCGCCAGAAGACCACCTACGCCGCCATCCTCACGGACGCGGTGATCGGCGAAGCGGGCGGGCAGTTCGACGCCGCGCCAGCGCTCCGCGCCGCGCTCTCCTCGTCGGGAAGCGCGGTCTATGCTCCGCTCCGCGCCTGGCTCGCGACCCAGGCGGGCCTGCAGAATCAGATCGTCAACGCGACGGTCTTCACCACGCAGGACGCGACGAGCATCATGTTCCGGCTGCGCGAGGCGACCTACAAGAAGGCGGCCGCGCCCGTCGCTGCCGAGCTCACCTACGACGAAGCGGGCTCGAAGGACAAAGAGTACAACCTCTACACCGGCAAGTACGACGCGCCGAACTTTCAGCAGGGCGATCCACCGTACGAGAACAGCGGCGGCGAGATCGTCGACGACGTCGACGGGCTGCCAGCGGTGGTGCGCACCGAGACGCTACGCTTCGCGCTCACGGTGCCCAAGGGCGATCCGCCCACCGCCGACGGCTGGCCGGTCGTGCTCTACGCGCACGGCACCGGCGGCAGCTACAAGTCGTTCATCAACGACGGCTCGGCGGGTTCGGCGGCCAAGGTCACCGACGGCAGCGGCGCGACGATCGAGCGCTTCGCGATGATCTCGATCGATCAAGTGCTGCACGGCCCGCGCAAGGGCGGCACGCTCCCCGTCGAGCTCGCCTTCTTCAACCTGTTCAACGTCAAGGCCGCGTTCGACAACCCCAAGCAAGGCGCGGCCGACGACTTCCAGCTCCTCCGCCTCGTCAAGGGCATGAACGAGGTCGGGCCGACGACCAACCAGACGCTCAAGTTCGATCCCAACCGCATCTACTTCAAGGGCCACTCGCAAGGCGGCCTCACCGGTCCGCTGTTCGTCGCCGCCGAGCCCGAGATCAAGGCAGCGATCTTCTCCGGCGCGGGCGGCAACCTCATCCAGTCGCTGCTCGGCAAGACCGAGCCCGTCGACATCCCGGCCGCGCTGTTGCTCTTCCTGCTGCCGCCGATCGACGAGTTCCACCCGATGCTGCACCTCATGCAGTCGGCGTTCGAGGCCAGCGATCCGGCCAACTACGGGCGGCTCTACTTCCAGGAGCCCCCGACGGGCTTCGCCGCGCGCCCGATCTTCCAGTCGCTCGGCGTCGTCGATCACTACACGCCGATCCCGACGATCAAGGTGCTCGCCAAGGCCATGGGCGTGCAGCCGATCAAGCCGACCCTCGAGGAGATCGCCGGCCTCGATCTGGCCGGGCTGACCTGGGGCGACGCGCCGACGCAGCAGAACGTCGGCGGCGGCAAGGCGACCGGGGTGCTGCTCGAATACACGATGAAGGAAGGCAGCGACGGCCACTTCGTCATCTTCGACATCCCGGCGGCCGTCAGTCAGTCGAACCGCTTCCTGGCGACGCACAGCAAGACCGGCATCGCGACGCTCACCGCACCATGAAGGCTGCAGCACGAGGTGCGGTGCTCGTCGCAGGCGCGCTGCTCGCAGCGTGCGCGGCCGACGGTCCGCAGGCGCTCCACGACACGACGCAGGTCAGCGGGACGGTCAAGCAGGTTGACTTCTTCGCCCTGCCCTTCCCGACGGATCTGCGCCTGGGCAGCGACGGCAAGATCAACCTCGATGGGTTTCCGAGCGGCCTCTCCGCCGAGGTCGATCGCTACGTGGGCGCGTTCAATCATCGCCTCGCGGGCTGGGGCACGCAGTCGGCGATCTACTTCCGCTTCTCGGCACCGCTCGATGCGCGGACGCTCCCCGACGCCGCTGGCTCGCTCGCCGAGAGCGCCAGCGTCCAGGTGATCGACGTGACACCGGGCTCGCCCGGCTTCGACCACCGCCAGGCGATCGTCGCTGTCTTCCACCCGACCGCCGGCGACTACATCGGGGCCAACTGGCTGTCGGTGCGCCCCGTCGCGGGCCTGCCGCTGCGCGAGAAGACGACCTATGCCGCGATCGTCACCCGCGACGTGCACGGCGACGGCGGCGCGCCGATCGAGCGCGATCCGCGCCTCGACGCAGCGCTGCGCAGCGACGGCCCGCCGGCGTATGCACCGTTGCGCGCCTGGCTCGCCGCCCACCCCTCGATGGCCAAGCGCCTCGCCAACGCGACGGTGTTCACGACCCAGGACACGACCGGCCAGATGGCCCGACTCCGCCAGGCGACCTACGCCAAGGCCGCCGCACCGACGGTGAAGAACCTCCAGCACACCGGCACCGGCAAGACCTACGAGATCTTCACCGGCGAGTACGACGCGCCGAACTTCCAGGAGGGCGAGGTGCCCTACGCCTCGGAAGGGGGGCGCATCGTCGACGATCCGGACGGGCTGCCCAAGGTGCAGCGCACCGAGACGATGCGGTTTGCCCTCACCATCCCGACCACCTCGACGATGCCCGGCGGCGGCTGGCCGCTCGTCGTCTATGCGCACGGCACCGGCGGCAACTACCGCTCGTTCATCGCCGACAAGTCCGCCGACGGCGTCGCGCACGTCGTCGACGCGACCGACGCGACGCTCGCGGACATGGCGATGATCTCGATCGATCAGCCGCTGCACGGCGCGCGCGCGCCGGCGGGCAGCGGCGACCAGTTCTTCTTCAACCTCTTCAACGCCGACGCGCTCTTCGACAACCTGAAGCAGGGCGCCGCCGACGACTTCCAGCTCCTGCGCCTGGTGCAGGCCTTCAACGAAGCCGCCGCACCGACGACGAACCAGCCGATCAAGTTCGATCTCGGGCGCCTGTACTTCAAGGGGCACTCACAGGGCGGCATCACCGGCGCGCTGTTCCTCGTCGCCGAGCCGATGATCCAGGCGGCGATCTTGTCGGGCACCGGCGGCAACCTCGTGCAGAGCCTGCTCAACAAGGAGCCGTATCCCGCGGCGCTGCAGCTCCT
>CAZPEY010000176.1:0-1746 GCA_964585665.1 uncultured Polyangiaceae bacterium
CGTCGGCGTCACCATGCCGGCGATCTTGATCCTCGGGTTCGATCTCGAGGTGGCGCGCGTCACCCTGGTCGCCGTGCTCGGCGGTCTGCTGGGCATCTTGATGATGATCCCGCTGCGGCGCGCGCTCATCGTCGAGCAGCACGGCATCCTGAAGTACCCCGAGGGCACCGCCTGCGCCGAGGTTCTGAAGGCTGGGGACAACGCGGGCACCGATGCGGAGTCGCAGCGCGGCGCGCGCACCATCTTCTTCGGGTTCCTCCTCGGCCTCGTCTACAAGGCGATCATGGTCGCCGGCAAGCTGTGGAAGGACGTGCCCGAGAAGATCTTCGGCGCGCCGCTGCGCTCGGCGTCGATCTCGGCGGAGATCTCGCCCGAGCTCCTCGGCGTCGGCTACATCATCGGGCCGCAGATCTCGGCGGTCATGTGCGCCGGTGGCGTGCTCGCGTACCTGGTGCTCATCCCGCTCATCAAGTTCTTCGGCGACGCCGCGACGGTGGCGATCCCGCCAGGCACGATCCCGATCGCGCAGATGGGGCCGGATCAGATCCGCTCGGCGTACGTTCTGTACATCGGCGCTGGCGCGGTCGCGGCGGGCGGCATCGTCTCGCTGGTGCGCTCGCTGCCGACGATTTGGAGCGGCCTCCGCGCCGGCCTGCGCGATCTGCGCGGCGGCAGCAAGAGCGACGCGACCTTGCGCACCGATCGCGATCTGTCGATGAAGTTCGTGCTCATCGGCTCGGTGCTGCTGCTCGCGGCCATCGTCCTGGCGACGCCGCTGCACATGAACCTGCTCGGCGCCATCTTGATCGTGATCCTTGGCTTCCTGTTCGTCACGGTCTCCTCCCGCCTCACCGGCGAGATCGGCTCGTCGTCGAACCCGATCTCGGGCATGACGGTGGCGACCCTGCTCTTGACGTGCGGCGTGTTCCTGATCGTCGGCTGGACCGGCAGCACGTACTACGTCACCGCGCTGTCGGTGGGCGCGATCGTCTGCATCGCGGCGTCCAACGGCGGCACCACCTCGCAGGATCTCAAGACCGGCTTTCTCGTCGGTGCGACGCCGCGCGCTCAGCAGATCAGCATCCTGTTCGGTGCCCTCGCCTCGGCGCTGGTGCTCGGCCCGATCCTGCTCGTGCTCAACGAGACGGCGACGGTGTACGTGCCGCGCGTCACCAAGAGCGAGGTCAACGGCGCGGTCGTCGATAGCGAGAATTTTGCCGCCACGCTGCGCGCCGATCCGAAGGCGCTCGCCAAGCGCGAGCCTCTGCGCGGGCCGCAACGTGATCAGGATGGCAAGGAGTACCTGGTCTGGCAGAAGGACGACAACCAGGGCGGCCCCGCTGGCAAGTACCTCGTCTCTGACGACGGCACGCCGGTCTACTACGTCGACCCGGGGATCAACGGCACGTTCAAGCAGCGCCCCGACGGCACCAAGGTGCAGAAGTTCGACGCGCCCAAGGCGACGCTGATGAGCTACATCATCAAGGGCATCCTCAACCGGCAGCTCCCCTGGGGCCTCGTGCTGCTCGGCGTGATGATCGCGCTCGTCCTCGAGCTCTCGATGATCCCGTCGCTCGCCTTCGCCGTCGGCGTCTACCTGCCGATCTCGTCGTCGACGCCGATCCTCGTCGGCGGCGCGGTGCGCTGGCTGATCGATCGGAAGCTCCGCCAGCGGAACCCCAAGCTCACCGAAGAGGAGCTCACCGCCGAGGGCGACAAGTCGGCTGGCGTGCTCATGGCCTCCGG
>CAZPEY010000176.1:1846-11529 GCA_964585665.1 uncultured Polyangiaceae bacterium
GAGCTGCAGCAGCAGACGATCGACGAGTGGACGCGCAGCTTCACGTTCTTCGAGCGTGATGGGCGCACGCCAATGTCGCCACATGACGCGCCGCTCGCCAAGGCGCTGCGCGGCGAAGAGGTTCGCAACTACGAGTATTCGGTGCTGACCCGCGATGGCCAGCTCCGCTTTCGGCGGGCCAACGGGCAGCTCGTGACGGATCCGGCGGGCAAGAAGCTCGGCGCGGTCGTCGCGCTGCACGACATCACCGACCAGCGACGGGCCGAAGAGGAGCTGCGGCGACGGGCGTTGCAAGACCCGCTGACCGGCCTGCCCAACCGCGCGCTGCTCATGGATCGGCTCCAGCAGGCGATCGCGCGCGCGCCGCGTAACGGGCACGTCGCGCTGCTCTTCATCGATCTCGATCACTTCAAGGTGGTCAACGATGGCCTCGGCCACTCGGTCGGCGACGCGCTGCTCGTCGTCGTCGGGCGGCGACTCGAGGCGGCGCTGCGCCCCGGCGACACGATCGCGCGGCTCGGCGGCGACGAGTTCATCGTGCTCTGCGACGGCGTCTCCAGCGTCGAAGAGATCATGCAGATCACCGACCGGCTGCGCGCCGCGATCGCGCTGCCGGTGCAGATCGAGGACTACGATGTCCGCACCTCCGCGAGCATCGGCATCGCGCTGACCCACAAGGGCACCGAGCCGGCCGAGGTGCTGCTGCGCGACGCCGACACTGCGATGTACCTCGCCAAGGAGCGCGGCCGCGATCGCTACGAGATCTTCGGTGAGGCGCTCCGGGCTCGCGCCGTCCAGCGCATGGAGGCGCACCGGACGCTGGTGCGGGCGCTCGAAGAGCGGCGGCTGCGCGTGTTCTACCAGCCGATCGTCGAGTCGCGGACCGGCGTCATCGTCGGGGTCGAGGCGCTGATGCGCTACAGCGACCCGCAGCGCGGCATCTGCGGGCCAGGCGAGCTCATCCCCGTCGCCGAAGAGACCGGCCTCATCTCCCAGATCGATCTGTTCGTGCTCGACGAGGCGCTGCGCAACCTGCGGCGCTGGCGCGAGGACCACGGTCTGACCTGCCTCTACGCGACGTGCAACCTGTCGGCGCGCACGCTCAACCGCCTCGATCTCGATGACTTGATCAGCAGCGCGCTCGAGCGCCATCAGGTGCCGGCGACAGCGCTCTACCTCGAGCTCACCGAGACGGCGCTCATCACCGCCACTCCGGCGACGCTCCACCAACTGGCGCGCCTGCTCGATCGCGGCATGAAGATCGGCGTCGACGACTTCGGCACCGGATACTCGTCGCTGACCTACCTGCGCGACTTCCCGGTGTCGTTCCTCAAGATCGATCGCTCCTTCGTCAGCGACATCGGCACGACCAAGAGCATGACCGCGATCGTCGACGCGGCGATCCGCATGGCGCACGCGCTCAACCTGACGGTGACCGCCGAGGGCGTCGAGGAGACGGCGCAGGTGGCGATCCTGCGGCAGCTCGGTTGTGATCAACTGCAAGGCTATCTGCTCTCGCGACCGGTCGCCGCGGCCGACCTCGAGAAGCTCCTTCTCCGTCGGAACTTGCTCGATCAGCCGGACGTCGCCCTGCTCGGGTGACCCGCATCACCCGATGCGTGGTTAACACTACTTAACCGGAACTCAACGAGCGCCCCGCCGCAGCCTGACTAGCTTAGGGGAAAAGGAGCTAGTCACATCATGAAGACTCATCTGCTGCTCGTTTCGACTCTCATGCTCGGCGCGGTGGCGACGCCGGCGCTGGCGCATCCTCGCATGGGCGAGCGAATGATGCGGGCACGCATCGAAGCGCACGTCGACGACGCGCTCGACGCGATCAACGCCAACCCACAGCAGCGCGTCGCCGTGCGCTCTGCGGTGGAGCAGCTCGGCAAGGAGCTGCACGATCATCGCGCCGAGCGCTTCAGCAAGCTCGCCGACGCGGCGCAGCTGTTCGGGGCCGACAAGCTCGATGCGCAGAAGGTCGCCGAGCTGCGCGGCTACCACGATCGCGAGGCCGAGCGCCTCTCGGATGCCGTCGTGCAAGCGGTGTATGACGTGCACGCGGCCCTGACGCCGGCGCAGCGCAAGCAGCTCGTCGACTACGTGCAGCGCGAGATGCCGCAGGGTGGCGCCGGCTGGCGGCAGAAGTGGATGGTCAACATGGTCGACGATCGGCTCGACGACGTGCTCGATCAGCTCAAGGCGACCCCCGAGCAGCGCAAGAAGCTGGGCGCGCTCAAGGACGGCATCGTCGGCAGCTGGCTCGCCGGCAAGGACGAGCGACGCTCCTTGTTGCAGTCGGCGCTGACGCTGTTCGGCAGCGACACGCTCGACAAGAAGCGCGTCGCCGAGCTGCGCACCACCTACCTGCAGCGGCACAAGGCGCTGGCGGATCGCGTCGAGGCTGCGGTGCGCGAGGTGCATGCGACCTTGACGCCCGAGCAGCGCCGCGCGGCCGTCGAGCTCGCCAAGCTGCATCACCGCAAGCGCGGCTGATCGCTGATTCGTGTACGATCCTGGCATGCCCACGGATGGATCGATCACGCTCTCCCCGGCCGCGGTCTGGCGCAACATGCAGATCCTCTTCGCCGCGCTCGCTGCGTCCCTCGGGATCTACGGCTTCGTCGTCTATTTCCTCACGTCGCAGAGCAAGGAGCCTCCCGCTCCGGCGGGGATCATGCTGCCGGTGTTTGGCGTCGTCGCGCTGGGCATCCTCGGCGTCTCGGTGGTGCTCAAGGCCAAGGTGATGCCGCCGCTCTCGGACGAGCGCAGCGATCGGCCGCTCGACGACGTCAAGCCGACGCCGGCGGAGAGCACGGCGCTGTCGCGACTGTTCACGGCGAGCATCCTGTCGTGGTCTCTGTCCGAGGCGATCGGCATCCTCGGCCTGATGCTGTCGTTCCAGACCCACGACCTCAACCTCTACCTTCCCTTCGTCGCCCTCTCTGCGATCGGCTTTGGCATTCATCGCCCGCAGCGAGAGATCGTGCAGCGCGTCCTCGAGGCGGCGCGCAACGCACCCGCGCCCCCGACGACCTGACGCCCGCCGCGCCTCGCTACGGGCGCTCGACTGGCCCGATGTCCGGCGCGTTGCCGACCTTGCGCGCCTTGCCGTAGAAGTCGCGGTCGAGTCCGCTGGTCGTCTCGGCCTGATCGATCGCCGGGCTCGCCGCTGCCGGCGTGTAGTCCGTGCCGAGCTGGGGCGCGCTCGACAGGTTACCGACGCCACGGCCGTCGGTCTCGAGCGACGCCAGCTCGCTGGCCGCATAGGTCGTGGTGCCGATCTCCAGCAGCTTGCCGGTGCCGTTCCAGATCGTGTGCCGCATCGCGAAGGTCGCTGCTGCCGGGGCGTAGAGCCCGCCCGTCGCGTTGTTGGCAAAGATCGAGTTGATGAACTCGAGCTGGAACGAGCCGCTCGGATCGTCGTAGCCCCAGGTGCCGACGTACTGCGAGCCGCTCGGATCGTGGTTGGTGACCAGCGTGTGGAGGTAGCGGTAGCGGCCTGCCGCGTCGCCGACGAGCGCGGCGTCGGCGCCGGTGCCGTCGACGATGCTGTCGATGACGTCGCCGCCGCGCCACAGCTTGATGCCGTTGCGCGCCACGTCCTTGACGCGCGCGCCGAGCACGACGACGTCGTTGGCCTTGGTGTCGATGCCGTCCGCCTCAGCGTTGGTGAACAGCGAGTCGACCAGCGCGATCTGCCGGCCGTCCTCGATCGCGAAGGTGTCGGCACCGCTCGTGCCGGAGCCGCGGCGGCCGCGGATCGTCGAGCGCTCGATCCACCAGTGCTGGCAGGGGCCGGAGTTGCACGACACGCCAAGATCGGTGCCGTCGACCTCGACGTCGAGGAGCGTCAGGCCATCGAGGGTCGGCGGCTTGCCGGAGGCGGCCTGGTTCGAGCCGTAGGCGACGATGCCCTCGCGAAAATCTCCCACCGGTTGATCGATGGTGACGCGCTCGATGGTCAAGCGGTGGGTGGTCGCGCCATCGCCGGTCCAGATCGGGATCGCGGACGTGAAGCCGCGCACGGTGAGCCCCTCCAGGACGACGTCATCCGCGGCGATCTCGATGCCGTAGCCCTGGCTGCTCGCCGCCTGGACGATCACAGCGCCCGTGCCGCGCAGGCAGACGTTGGGAGTCGAGATGACGAGCGCGGTCGGCTCGCCAGCGTTCTCGACGTAGGTGCCGGCCGCGATGCGGATGGTCGTGCCCGAGGTCGCGCTGGCGAGCGCGTCGGCGATCGTCGCTGGAGAGGCGACGTCGATCACCGTCGTGTTGTCGGCGCACGCCTCCTCGGCGGGCCGGGCAAACGACGCGATCTCGAGTGGCACGAAGGTCGGCAGCGCCCGAGGACCGGCGGCTCCCGTGATCTGGCCGGCCAGATCACCGACGTTGCCACCGTCGCTGGTGCGCGCCAGATCGACGTCGCCCTTCGAACCCGCATGCGGACAGCCCGCCAGCAACCACGCTCCGAACACCATGCCGAGCCGCCTCATTGCCTCATGCCTTTCTGCGACGCCGCAACATCGTGCCCATCAAGCCGAGGAAGTCATCGGCGATCGCGCGCGCGATGACGAACAGCGACGCGATGCCGACCACCGCGCCGAGGCCAATCTCGCAGGCCAGCTGCTGCCAGGCAGGACCTGCGACGAGCGATGGGACCAAGTGGCGCAGGCCGAGCACCGCCGCCACCATCGGCAAGCAGGCGAGGAGCGGCCGGATCGGGGCGACGAGGAGCGCCCCGATGGAGACGGTGCGGCGACCGACGAAGGCCAGGATCACGAACGTGTGGATGGTGAAGGTCGCCACCACCGCGCCGCACGCCCAGGTCGGTCCGATCGGTCCGAGGATCGAGAGCAAGAGCAGCATGAGGAGCGTCTTGCTGATCTCGAACGCGGGCAGGAGGTGGGTCTGTGACAGCGACTGGAGGTAGATCGCGGTGGCGTAGCTGAGCGGCCGTGACAGCGTGATGCCGCACAGGACGCTGAGCATCGGGCCGATCGCCCGCCAGCGCTCGTCGAACACCGCGCGCACCAGCGGGTCGGCGACGAGCGCCAGGCCGATCGCCAGCGGGTAGAGGATGAGCGCCAGCAGCTTCATGGCGCGCACGAGCCCCCAGAAGCGGCGCTCCCCTTCGAGGTGCGAGAAGGCCGGCAGCAGCGCATCGCCGGCGCGCTCGGCGATCATCTCGTTGGGGATGTCCGAGAGGTTGTAGGCGATGTTGTACGAGCCCATCAGGCCGGCGCCGAAGTAGCGCGACGTCATCATGTTGTCCCAGCGACGGGAGATGAAGTCGGCGACGCCGGCGATGGTCAGCGGGATGCCGAAGCGAAACATCCTCTCGATGCGCTTCCACTCGAGCGGACCGACGGTGAGCCACTCGTGGCGTTTGACGAGGAAGGTGAAGGTAATGAACTTGAAGCCGGTGCGAAACAGGTTGGCGATCGCGATCCCGATCGCACCGTAGCCGCTGACGACGATGAGGAAGGTCGAAGCCGCGTACATCAGCTCGGCGATACCCGAGATGATGCCAAGGGGGCGGTACCGGAACTGGCGCATCAGCAGCTTCTCCATCGGCATGCCGGCGCGCTCGATCAGAGTCGCGGCTGCGAGGATCGGCAGGTAGTGGCCGACGTCGGTGAGCTTGAAGGCGTGGCCGATCGGCACCTGGAAGACGAGGAGGATGCCGAGGAGCAGCGCGCAGCCCGCCGTGCCGAGGAAGGTGACATGCCACGTCGTCTCCTGGCCCTCCTTGGGATGCGCGACCAGGTAGGCGCCGAGGCCAAGGCTGGAGATCGATGCTGCGGTCGCGGCGAGCACGGCGGCGCCTTGCACCTCGCCGTAGTCGGCGGGCGTGACGTAGCGCGTGACGATGATGTTGACGAGCATGCTGACCGCTCGTGCGACGAAGGTCAGCGCGACCGTCCACACGACGCCGGAGGCCGCCTTCGAGGCGAGGCTCGGGGGCGGCGCCGGCGGGCTCGGCGTCTCGGCGGGAGGCGCGCTCTCGTCACCCGCCAAGACGCAGACCTCGGGCGGCGATCATTCCTGCTCCACGCACTGCGCGATCGACGTCGCGTATGGCGACCGCAGTACACCCCGCTCGGTGATGATCGCCGAGATCAAGGTGTGAGGCGTCACGTCGAACGCGGGATTGCGGACGCGCACGTCGGTCGGGACGATCATCTGTCCGCCGATGTGGGTCACTTCCTCGCCGGGGCGCTGCTCGATCGGGATGTCCTCGCCGCTCTTGGTCTTGATGTCGATGGTCGAGCAGGGCGCGGCGACGAAGAACGGGATGCCGTGCGCCGCGGCGCAGAGCGCGACGCCGTAGGTGCCGATCTTGTTGGCGACGTCGCCGTTCGCCGCGATCCGATCGGCGCCGACGACGACGGACTGGATCTCGCCGCGCTGCATGAAGTGCGCGGCCATGTTGTCGGTGATCACCGTCGCAGGAATGCCGACCTGCTTGAGCTCCCACGCCGTCAGCCGCGCACCTTGCAAGAAGGGCCGCGTCTCATCGACGAAGACGTGCAGTCTTCGGCCCTGTTCGAAGGCGGCGCGCAGGACGCCGAGCGCCGTCCCATAGCCGCCGGTCGCCAGGCCGCCCGCGTTGCAGTGGGTGAGCACACCGCCCTCTGGCAGCAGTGGCGCCCCGTGCTGACCGATGGCGCGGCACGAGGCGATGTCATCGTCGTGGATCCGGCGCGCGACGCGTTGCAGGAGTTGCTCGCTCTGCGGCGCGACCTTGCGCATCTTCTCGAGCGCCCAGAACAGGTTGACCGCGGTCGGGCGCGTCGCCGCCAGCGCAGCGTAGACCTCGTCGAGCGGCGCCCCCTCTCGCACCCCGAGCACGACGCCGTATGCCGCGGCGATTCCGATCGCCGGCGCGCCGCGCACGACCATCTCCTTGATGGCGCGTGCGACGTCTTTGTACGAGCGGCACTCGACCCACTTCTCCTCCATCGGCAGGAGGCGTTGGTCAAGTAACCTGACTACCCCATCCACGTAGGTGATGGGCGAGAGAAAGTCGAGGGTTGCCATGCAGGTCCGATCTATTCTGCCAGCAGTCGCTTGAGGATCGTGTTGACGATCTCGGGGTTGGCCTTGCCGCCGCTCTGCTTCATGACCTGGCCAACGAAGTAGCCGAGGAGGTGCACCTTGCCGGCGCGGTAGTCGGCGGCCTGTCTCGGATTGGCCGCGAGCACGGCGCGGACCGTCGCCTCGATCGCGCCCTCGTCGGTGACCTGGACCAGCCCCTCCGCCTCGACGATCTGGCGCGGCGGCGCCGGGTTGGTCCACATCCGATCGAAGACGTCCTTGGCGATCTTGCCCGAGATCACGCGCTCGGCGAGCAGCGCCAGGAGCTCGCCCAGGCGCACCGCGTCGACGGGGGATTCGGCGAGCGTCTTGCTCTCGCGGTGCAGTCGGCCGAGGAGCTCGGTGCCGATCCAGTTCGCGGCCTGTTTCGCGTCGGCGCCGGTGGCGACCACCGCGTCGAAGAACTCGGCCTGCTGCGGCTCCGCGGTGAGGAGCTGTGCATCGTACGCCGACAGCCCGAGGTCAGTCGTGTAGCGTCGGTAGCGCGCCATCGGTAGCTCCGGCAGATCACCGGCGAGCTCGGTCTGCCACGCTGGGTCGACGGTGATCGGCGGCAGATCGGGCTCCGGGAAGTAGCGGTAGTCGTGCGCGTGCTCCTTGCTTCGCATCGACAGGGTCACGCCGCGCTCGCTGTTCCACAGCCGCGTCTCCTGCTCGATGCGCTGGCCGCGCTCGAGAAGATCGATCTGGCGCGCTGCCTCGTAGACGATCGCCGCCTCGACGAAGCGAAACGAGTTGATGTTCTTGAGCTCGGTGCGCGTGCCGAGCTTGGCGTCACCACGGCGGCGGACCGAGACGTTGGCGTCGCAGCGGAGCGAGCCCTCCTCCATGTTGCCGTCCGAGATGCCGAGGTACCGCACCAGCTGGCGGAGCGCGCGCAGGTAGGCGCCGGCCTCGACGGCGGAGCGCAAGGCAGGCTCGGACACGACCTCGACGAGGGCGACGCCGGCGCGGTTGTAGTCGACGTGCGAGACGGCGGTGCCGTCGACGTGCGAGCTCTTGCCCGCGTCCTCCTCCATGTGGATGCGGGTGAGGCCGACGCGGCGGGCCTCGCCGTCGAGGAGAAACTCGATCGTGCCACCGGCGCAGATCGGGTCTTCGTACTGCGAGATCTGAAAGCCCTTGGGGAGATCGGGGTAGAAGTAGTGCTTGCGCGCGAAGCGCGAGGTCGAGGCGATCGTCGAACCGACCGCGAGGCCGAGCTTGATCGCGCAGGCGAGCGCGGCGCGATTGAGCACGGGCAGCGTGCCGGGCATGCCGAGCGTATAGGGATCGACGTGGCTGTTGGGCGCGCCACCGAACGCGGCGCTCGCCGACGAGAACACCTTGCTGTGAGTGGCCAGCTGGACGTGGCACTCGAGGCCGATCACCGTCTCCCAGGCGCCGAGGGCTCCGGTCATGAGGACACCCCGACCTGAACGTTGGGCCGGCGCGTGTGCCAGTCGGTGAGGCGTTGATAGGCGGCGGCGACTCCCAGCAGCGCCGGCTCGCCGAGGGGGGGCGCGAGGAGCTGCAGCCCGACCGGCAGCGCCGCTTGCGGATCGTCATCGGGCGCGGCGAGACCGCACGGCATCGAGAGGCCGGGCAGGCCGGCGAGGTTGCAGGGGATCGTGAACACGTCGGCCAGGTACATCGCGAGCGGATCGTGCGTCTTCTCGCCAAGGCGGAAGGCTACCGTCGGTGCGGTTGGCGTCGCGATGACGTCGCACGCCGAGAACGCCTGGGCGAAGTCGCGCTGGATGAGGGCGCGCACCTTCTGGGCTCGCAGGTAGTACGCGTCGTAGTACCCAGAACGCAGCGCGTAGGTGCCGAGGAGGATGCGCCGCTTGACCTCGGCGCCGAAGCCGGCGGCGCGCGTCCGCGCGTACATCTCGCCGAGGTTGGCGCCGTCGACGCGCAGGCCGAAGCGCACGCCGTCGTACCGGGCCAGGTTGGACGACGCTTCGGCGGTGGCGACCAGATAGTACGCCGCGATCGCGTAGTCGGCGTGCGGAAGCTCGACGGAGATCCGCTCGGCACCGGCGGCGCACAGGGTCGCGATCGCCGCCTCGAACGGCGCCCGGATCGAGGCGCGGGCGCTCTGCAGCCAGCGATCGGGCACGCCGATGCGCAAGCCGGCCAGGGCGCGATCCGAGGCGAGCAACGCATCGCGGTAGCGCGGCACCGGGTGTGCAAGCGACGTCGCGTCGAGCGGGTCGACGCCGGCGATCACCTCGAGCGCCAGCGCGCAGTCCTCGGCGCTGCGTCCGAACGGACCGACCTGATCGAGCGACGACGCATAGGCGATGACGCCGTAGCGCGAGACGCGGCCGTAGGTCGGCTTGATGCCCGTCGTGCCGGTGAACGCCGCGGGCTGACGGATCGAGCCCCCCGTGTCGGTGCCGAGCGCCAGCGGACAGAGGTCTGCAGCGACGGCAGCGGCCGAGCCGCCGGACGATCCACCGGGCACGCGCGTCCGGTCCCACGGGTTGCGGACCGGGCCGTAGGCGGAGTTCTCGTTCGACGAGCCCATCGCGAACTCGTCCATGTTGAGCTTGCCGAGGATCACCGCGCCGGCCGCGCGCAGCTTGGCGACCGAG
>CAZPEY010000177.1:0-11514 GCA_964585665.1 uncultured Polyangiaceae bacterium
CGGTTCAGGCGAGCTCTGAGATCACGTAGATGTCCGCGGCGATCGCGGGGTGATCGCAGCCGAGCTCGAACAGCGCGATGAGCTGCTTGTCGTCGAGGATCTTCTCGAGCTGCGCGTTGGACAGGAACTTCAGGAAGTAGCCACCCTCGCGGAGGATCACCAGGTCGCGTCGCTCGAACTCGGCGCGAAAGGTCGAGGGGCGGTAGACGCGCTGGTGGCCGATGCGCAGGTCGGCCTCATTGAGATCCGTCACCTGCTGGAGCAGCCCGAGCTTGACGCCCATCTGGCGGTGCACCGAGTCGGCGTTCGGCACGTCAGCGATTAGCACGCCGCCGGGCGCGAGGTGGCGGACCGCCGCGTCGATGGCGACCTGGGGATGGTCGACGTGCTCGAGGATGTGGCCGAGCAGCACGGTGTCGAAGGTGCGCCCGAGGTGCAGATCCTCGAACAGCGAGTGGTGCACCTGCAGGCGCGGATCCGCGATGGACGCGCGCAGCGCCGCGACGAGATTCGCCGCGCCGTCGACCGCGACGACCTCGCTGAAGTGCGAGAGGAGCTCGCCGGTGCCCTCGCCGTCGGCAGAGCCAAGCTCGAGGCAGGTCTTGCCTCGGAAGAACTGCGCCAGCTCCGCATAGCGCATCGAGATGAGCTTGCCGTTGAGCCCGGTCCGCGACGAGAAGTCTAGCTGGTTGAGGTAGTCTCTTCGATCCACTGGTTCACCTGAGCCAAGGTCCAGCGCGGCGCGTCCGAGGGCGCCTCGGGCGGGCTGAGCCGGGAGTTCGGAACGACGATGAGCGCGATGCCGAGGCGAGCCGCCAACTCGACGTCGTAGGACGCATCGCCGAGCAGGACGGCTCGCTCCGCCTCGATCGCGAGCGAGCGCAGCAGCGCGCGGGTACCCTCTGGATCGGGCTTGGCAGGCTGTGGGCTGTCGATCGCAACGATCGCAGCCGGGGCCGGCAGATCGAAGCGTCGGAACGCGTCGCGCACCGTCTCGCTGTGGTTGCGCGTCACGATCGCGAACGGCAGGTTGCGGCTCGCCAGGGCGCGGAGCAGCTCGCTGGCGCCCGCACAGAGCTCCGCGGTGGCGACGCCAGCTCCCTCATGCGCAGCGACGAGGCGGAGCGCGGCCTGTCGATCTTGGGCGGCGGCCTCCGCGAACAGCCGCCCCACCCCGAGCGACGGCTCGGCACCACAGAGGCGCGCCAGGTCGGCACGGAGGGACGCGTAGTCGGTATTGAGATGAACGAGCGTGCCGTCGAAGTCGAACAGCAGGATCGCTACAGATCCTGGTAGTTCCACTGATCGTCTCGCACGAGCGCGCAGCCCATGTCGATCATCCGCACCCACCACACGTCCGGGGGTACGACGTCGACGAGCGGGGTCGATGGCGGGGCAGCGCCCGTGGCGAGCTGCACGTAGAGGTCCGGCATGTTGACGCCCGCGTGCGCGAAGAAGTTGCTGGTGGTGAAGAAGCGACCGCAGTTCACCTCGGTCGGGCGCGGGACGCCGGCGACGTCCTCCTTCATGTCGACGCAGAAGATGCCGTGCGGCGTCTTGTCGACGGCGAGGATGGCCTTCTGCGCCACGTCGTTGACGTCGGGCCGGTGGACCGAGACCGCCACGGACGGCGACGAGCTCTGCCCGCTCGGCGTCAGGTGGCCGAAGATGTACTCGACGCGCTGACGCGCCTGCGCCGCGACGAGCTTGCCTTCGAACCACAGGCTCTGGAAGGCGAACTCCTTGCCGGGCAGGAACTCGCTCATCATGAAGTCGCCGAAACCGACGTTGCGCATCGTCTTCCAGTAGTCGATCCAGGCGAGCGCGTGCTCGACCTTCTTGACCGGCAAGCTAGCGCGCGAGCCGGCGCCGCGAATGGCGCGCAGCCAGGCGCGATCGACCTTCTTCAGGATCTCGGCGAGAGCGACCTCGACGTCGGCGGCGCTCTTGATCGGGAAGGCGAGGGGCGCATCGACGCCGCCTTGCCGCATGAGCTGGTTGAAGCGCATCTTGTCGCCGCACGCGAGGATGGTCTCGTGCTTGGGCAAGAACAGCTTGGTGGCCAGCTCGCCGCGCTTGACCGAAAGGACGTCGACCTCGGGATCGGGCTGCGCGTGGAGGAAGTCGACGCGCTCCTTCTCGATGATGCGGTTGAGCGTCGGGATGTACTCGGGCGAGGAGGCGAGCGGGACGAGGTAGTTCTTCTCGGTCTTGGTCAGCGGCAGGTGGTACTTGCGGCTGTCGACGCCGATGACGCGGTAGTCGCGGCCCGAGAGCTTGAGCGCGTCGACGAAGTTGTACGAGGCCGAGCCGCCTGCGCCGGTGATGAGGACGGTGGTCACAGGCTTGCCTCCTTGGGTGCCGAGTAGTTGGCCGCCTCGGCGGGACGCTCGTAGACGATGCGGACCGGCGGCGAGGTCAGGCGAAGCGAGGCCGCGGTGCAGGCGGCCAGGAACGTCGAGGTGCCCGCGAGGAGCGGGTTGAGCGTGACGACGCTGGCCAGCGCGGTCGAGCCGCTCAAGACGCCGAGCGCCGGCGTCAGCCGATCGGCGACGGAGCCCTGCGTCAGCCGTCGGAGCAGGATCGCCGCCGTCTTCTTGAGCGTCTTGGGGATCTGGGTGCGCAGCACGATGCTCGAGCGCTCGCGGCCGTAGCGCGACGGGCTCGGCACCAGCGCGATCGCGCAGCGCAGCCGACGGAACTCGGCCATCATCGTGTTCTCGAGGTCGTAGCCCGCCGCGATCGAGTCGAGGTCCATGTCACGGAACACGGCGGTGCGCGCCAGCAGGTAGCCGTGCAGCACGTCGCTCATGCCCCAATAGCCGAGGACGATCTGCATCACCGCCGAGACGCCGCGATTCCCCCAGTAGCGGAAGCGCGGCATGTTGTGCAGCGTCTCGGGGTGGAGAAAGCGCGAGCCCTTGGCGACCGACACGTCCGGCTGCGAGTCGAGGATCCAGCGGAAGATCGGGACCAGGCTGGGGTCGCACTGGTTGTCCGAGCCGATGATGCCGATGGCGTCGCACTCGCCCGACGCGAGCAGCCTGCGAATGCCAGCGAGCACAGCGCCACCGACGCCCGTGTTCTGCTGATGGATCACGGACACCCACGGCAGCTCCTTGGCGAGTCGGTCGGCGACCGCGCCCGTCTGATCCTTGCTGCCGTCGTTGACGATGACCAGCCGATCGACCAGCCCCGTGAGGCCACGCACCGTCTCCTCGAGGAGAAGCTCCTCGTTGTAGGCGGGCATGGAGAAGCCGATGCGCATCTAGCGCCGACTCTCGAGGAGCTGCCGGGCGCGCTCGGTGAGCTGAACGGCGCGCACGCCGTCCTCGGGGCTCACCGGCGACGGCGCCTTCTTCTGCACCAGGTTCCAGAACGCGGTGAGCTCTTCGCGGAGCGGCTCGCGGCGCTCGATGCCCGGCTCGACCTTCTCCGGCGACGCGAACGAAGCGAGGTAGGTGTCGAAGAACGAGTGCGACTCGGGCGTGAGCTGCGTGGCGGCGAGCAGCGGGTTGGTCCGGTAGAGCGTCACCTGCTGCGTGATCAGGTTGACCTCGAGGTAGCCGCTCGAGCCCGTGATCTCGATGCGCCGGACCTTGACCGGGGTGCGCCAGTTGACCTGGAGCTGGATGCCGGATCCGGTCGCCGACTTGGCGAGGACGAGAGCGGAGTCGAGGCTGTTGTTCTCGTAGTGGCCGAGCGCGTCGGTGACCTCGACCTCGGCGCCGGTGATGAACTTGGCGAGATCGAAGTCGTGCACCGCGAGATCGACGAGGACGTCGTGGAGGGCCGAGACCTCCTTGGGCGATCCACCGACGCGGCGGAAGGAGAGCTGCAGGACGGTGCCGAGCACGCCGTCGGCGATCATGCGGCGCGCGACGACCGCGGCCGGGTTGAAGCGCTCGATCTGTCCGACGGTGAGCGGAACGCCGAGGTCGGTCGCGAGCTTCGCCAGCTTCATGCCGTCTGCGGCCGTGGCGGCGATGGGCTTCTCGACCAGCGTCGGGACCCGCCCTTCGAGGAGCTCGGCGGTCAGCACGTAGTGCAGCGGCGTCGAGGCCGCGACGATCGCGCATCCGGGCTTGGTCGAGGCGGTGAGCGCCTCACGAACCGAAGCGAAGACCAGCGCGCCGCGGTTGTCGTTCTCTGCGCGCTGACGGCGCTCGGCAGAGGGATCGACGACGCCCCAGACGGCCTGGGGACCACCGAGGTCGCGGAGCACGCGCGCGTGCTTCGTGCCCATGTTTCCGTATCCGACGACGAGGGTAGGGATCGCTTCCACGCCGCCCTCTTAGCAGCAGATTACCGACGAGGCAAGCGGAGAAAGGGCGCTACTTGAGGGCGTCGCGCAGCGACGAGACGCAGTGCTCTTGCTCGCTGCGCGTGATGCCGAAAAACAGCGGCAGATTGAGCACGGAGGCCGAGAAGCGCTTCGAGACCTGGAGGTCGCCGACCCGGATCGCATCCGTCGCAGGGGGCTGCGCGTCCATGGTCTCGGGATACGTGCGCGCGGTGCCAACGCCGAGCGCGTTGAGCTTCTTGGCGACCTCGCCTGGGTCCGCCTGGTCGAGCGTCAGCACGCACAGGTAGCCATTCTCTTCCACGCCCTTGGGCGGGCCGTATACGCGGATGCCGGGCACGCCGGCGAGCAGCTCACGATAGACCTGGTTGGCGCGCCGGCGATCCTCGACGATCTGCTGGTGGTGCGCGACGAGCCGGTTCAAGAACGCAGCCTGGAGCGCGCCCATGCGCGAGTTCCAGCCGACGTACGCGTACGAGTAGTGCTGCGAGCGGCCGTGGTTCGCGAGCGAGCGGGCCTTGTCGGCGTCGGCCTTCTCGGCAAACAGCATCGCGCCGCCGTCCATCGCGCCGCCGATGACCTTGGCCGGGTAGAACGACAGCGTCGAGTAGCGCGCCTCCTTGAGCAGCGGCGCGCCGCTGTGCACGACACCGAAGCACTGAGCGCCGTCTTCGACGAGCGGCAGCGAGTGACGCTTGCAGAACTCGCGAATGGCGACGAGCTGTGACGAGGTCCAGCCGAAGAGGTGCACGAGCAGCACGGCGTCGAGCTTGTGGGTCGCGTGCGCGGCCTCGAGCTGCGGCAGGCTGAGCTGCAGATCGTCGGCGTCGACGTCGACCAGGACCGGCGTCGCACCGAGCAGCGCGATCGCTTCGTAGGTGGCCCAGAAGGTGAGGTTGGGCAGCGCGACCTTGTGGCCGCGCTTGACCCCCGCGACCTGGAGCGCGATCAGCAGCGCGTCGGTGCCATTGGCGCAAGCGACCGAATGACTGACGCCAAGGGCCTCGTTGAGGCGCCCTTCGAGCGTCGCGACGCGCGGACCGCCGACGAACTCGCACGCGGCGAGCGAGGTGCTCCAGTCCGAAGTGACGCCGTCGACGAGCGGCAGCAGACGCTTGAGATCGATGAAGGGGACTTGCGACATGCCGGGACGCTTAGCCCATTCATCAGGCTGGCGCAAGGCTGAGGGGCCAACTCCAAGCGGTGCGCAGAATCGCTACCAATAGAAGCGGGAGGTGACGCCGAGGAGTACCCATGGTGCCATTGCGATGGCTACCATCGGAACGAGTGCGCGAACGCCACTGTCGGATGGGCGAATCGGCGTGAAGAAGAATAAGGCCGGGATCAGGTAGCGACCCTGAAACCCTTCGACGACCATTCCCCCTTCAGGCGAGTTGGCTACGAACATGGCAAGCATTGCAGCCACCACCACCGTCGCGGCCAGGAGACGCACCCAGGCCCACGCGAGCATGCCGGTCGATCTCGGTTCAGACCCAGCGCGGATCCCGACCGCGATGAGCAAGATGAAGAATGCGAGGTAGACGGATCCGTGGAGGTATGTATCGAGCCATCCGAACACCCCAATGAACGACTGGACGAAAAACACACCCTTGGCCCAGAAGGTGGCTGAAAGGATCTCAAGGACAGCGAAGGGCTCTCGCGTCAAGAAGTAGATCTGGCTGCTGGCGGTCGGGACTTGTGCGGTCAACGAACTCACGAACGTAAGGAGCGCCCATGAGCAAGCGACGCCCGCCGCGCCAAGGATTGCGGCCAGGGCGTGCCTTCTGTGAGTCGTCGCCAGAAGGGGCACAGCACACAACGTCAGGCCTGCATACAGAGGCTTGGCCCCCCCGAGAGCGAGCGCCGAAATCACGAGGGTCCAAGTCGCCTTCGATTCGCTCGAGGAGGATGTCGACAAGCGAGCGAGAGCGGAGAAGAACAGAAATGCCGCAGCGATCGTGGTCGTGTCTGCGCTCACTGCGGCCGACAGCGCCAGAGTCATGGGGAGCGTCAGGAGAACCAGCGCAAACTCACGACCTGACGGAAGCAAGCGGAGGCCAAGCACGGCAGCGAGCGCAAAGAGCAGGAGTGCACTGATCCGCGCGCAGTACATGATCTTGAGCGGGGACATGCCCAGCAAGAATCCGAGGAACGCTCCGGGGAGCTGGCAGAGGTAAGCGATTGGCGAGTAGTTCCCCGCAGGGGTCCAGAGGATCCTCTTTTCCCTTGCAGAGATGGGCGCTGTCACCGTGTCGATGACCTCTGTGCTCGTAGTCTTGACCGTGGATTGAAAGCGAAGAGCCCTGAAGGCTTGCAAGGGATCAGGCGCGGGCCAGTCCAGTTCGGCGGCGCCGATCGCGCCGTTAGCGCTCGATAGAAGGTGTCCGTTCAGAACCTGGATCACACGGAGGAGATGGGCATCTTCATCCGGGTTCTGCAGCGGGGGGACGACGAGGCTGAACACGACACTGATTGGTACAGAGAAACACACAATCACTCGCGCAGGAGCAGCGCTCATCCATCTCGACAGCGCGAGTAACGCCAACAGAATACCCGCCAAGAAAGACGCCAAGACGACGCCAATCATCGCGCCCACCATGCATGCTAGGAATAGGGGAGGTCGGCGACTCTGGAGATCGATGTCGATCCAGAAGTTGGCGGTCGGATCGCTTTGCGCAATTCGAATTGCATCGCCGGCAAGCTCGATGGCGGTGACCTTGTGAACTGGATGAATCTTCGGCAGCAGCCCAGCGCCGGAGTGTCTTTCGCACCAATCTCCCGCGCAAAGATTGAGGTCTTGCAGAAACACTGTCTTTCCCGGGGCGTGAAGATCCAGACGAAGGACGCTTATTGAAGCTGGCAGGCTTGCGACCCAGGTGTCGCCGCGATTGCTCACGTCTCGTCGCTGTCCTTCGAAGAAAATCGACTGCCGGGGGGCTCGATAGTAGCTGCGCGGATGATCCAAAGCGGCAGCTGATAGGAACCGCAACGACCAGGCGTGCGTCAAAGTGGCCGCAAACATTCCGCTAACGGCACCTACCGTTGCGACAGCGCAGAGCGCATATGCGATCTTTTTCTGGGCGTTCTTGTCTCGAACGAATAGCAAGATGACTGCCACGAAGAAGGTCAGCAGGGCCGCCACGGGAATGGTATGCGAGGGGAGTGCGCCTTCCAGATAGGTTGCACCGTTCAGGGTGGTCGTCTCCCGGCGTACCTCCCGTTTCAGTAGGCCATCGAGACACGCGTGCGTGTTGCGAACGCGGAGGCAGCTTCCGTCACGCGGACCTGGAGAGGTGGCAATGGCGATGGTGATCGCATTCCAAGAACGCAATCGAAACGACCATTCGGATGTTGGTGCGCAATCGTTGATGTGTGCCGGACGTAGAATGAGTGGTTGGTTGTCTCCATGCACACCAGGTGGCGAGAAGTAGACACAGCTACCCGATACCAGGTAGGCGTCTCTGAGCAATCCCAACTTCGTGTACGTAGCAATAGGAATCTGAATTTCTTGAATTCCTCGCTGCGGCGCGTTCCAGAAGAGTTCAAGGGAATTCTCAAATAGGAGGTTCTCCAGAGGGCTGGGGCCCACTTGTCGGTGCTCTGGTGCTTGACCGAGTCGGGAGGAGAGTAGCTGCGTCTCGACGACAGGCCTCTCTCCGCGCGAGGGCGCTCTGTATGCCCACACAGTGAAGAGAAAGAGGGCCAAGCCCAACATTGCGCTAAGCGCGCCGCCTCGCGGCAGTCGTCCCATCACGGATCGGGTCTCCGGGTCACCAGGATGGCTGGCATGCGCGACAACCAGGTCCGTGGTTGGATGCGCTCGAGGACGATCTCGTGCCCCTTACGTGTGGAGCTGATCCGGTAGCTGTTGTCGCGGGCAAACCAGGTGCCGCTGTCAGGCCGGCAGGTGCTCACGCATGACGGCGATTCCTCGTTGCGCTTCCACCCGTCGTAGGCGTACCAGCCATTGAGCTCGTACCCGGCGTCGATCGAGAGCGGCGAGATGTTGCGTTCGAGGAGCTGTTTGTAGAGGAACGCCCGGGACTTCTGCCATTGGAAGTAGTCATGTGTTCCCCCGACGGAGAGGATCACGAGGGGCGCGAGCAATAGGATCGCCAAAGGCGCGCGCACCTTGGAAAGCGAGATCCGGTCGGGAAGCAAGGCGGCGAGCGCAATGATGAGGCCGACGAACACGGTCCAGAGGTAGCGATCGAACAGGTCAATTCCGTACGTCTGCAGAGTTACATTGAGCGAACCAAAGGAGAACAACAGACCCGTCACCGCGAGCTGCCAGCGACGCCAATCCGCCAGCTTGAGGCCGAAGAGTGCGTAGACCGCGATGGGCCACAACAGAATCAGCGAGAGCAGGATGCGCTCGGCGGTCTTCCAAACAACCGGTTTGAGATGCGGGCCCGCCGGTCCTTTTTGAAGGTAGAGGTCGATCGTCGTATAGGGGCCAATTCCGCCCGGCGCGATCACATTCGTCAGGTAGGGCATCTGCTTGTCGAACGTGAAGTGTGACTGCGGGTAGCGTGCATGGAAGCGCTCGAATCCGAACTTGAACGCCAGAACGGCGACCGCCGTCAGCGCAACTGCGACCGCGACTTTTCGCCGATTCTCGACGGGCATGAGCACCAGAAGCGGTGACACGAAGCCGGTCAAGTAGACGAGGGCCAGGCTGCCCATGACTGGGAAGGCCGCACCCTTGGGCTGCAGCAGCATGCTCATCGGGCCGGCGAGCTGCTCAGTCTCGTTCTGAGAGGCCTTGTTCCACAACCAGTGGACGGCACAGACTGCGACGAAGAACAGAAGGCCGGCCGCGTGCGGGACGAACTGCCGAAGTCGACGTTCGCCCCGAAGCCACAGTCCCAGCAGCGACGCACCGACCAGCGCCGGAAGAATGAGTCCCGAGAACTGACGGGTCAGGTAGGCGAGGGCCGCAAAGCTCGTCGCCAGCAAGGCACGCAACAGCGTCGGGGCCTCTCCGTCTTTGGCGCGAAGCCAGATGACGGCTGCGGCGAGCGCCGGGACGGTTCCATAGATCTCCGTCATGAAGCTCAGGCTGCAGACAAAACCGACTGGATTGAAGGCGACCAGCATCAGCACGAGGCAGCGACGCCAGCGCCCAATCGTGGCGTGGCGGAGGAGCAAGTCGATCAGCACGAGACCAAGCATCGACAGCACCAACGTCAGCGCGCGGAGCGCGACGTGGCTCGTGCCCGTGATACGGAGCAACGTACCACCCAGAATCGTTTGCACGACCAGCGCCGGGGCGATGGGCCGGTCGATGTGGATCTCACCGGTCTTCGCGAACGTGTCGGCGATGTGCGCGTACTGCCAATCGTCGTTGATGGGAAAGTTGCCCCAGGGCCGCACGATCGCGATCCCGATGAGCGCAAGCACGATCGGGATCCCCGGTGAGGCAATCCAGTCTCGGGTCCGCGACCAGAACGAGCGAATCATGGTCCGGTATCCGAGTAGGTGAACTCCCACAGCTCCCACTGCTCCATCTCAGCGCGACCGATCACGACCGGGAGCAATCCCCACCAGTTGCTGTAGAAGCCAGCTCCAAACCCATTTCCGATGATGCCGTGATGCATCGTGTGGAGCTTCGATTCGTTGTCGTACAGGCGATCGAGTTTTGCCCGTCGAAGGAACTGGTCGGGGAGATAGGCGCCGTCATGGTTCTTCGACGGGAAGACCAGCAGATCACCCGGAGCCGGATGGGAGTCGAGCGTCAGCACCGTGCCTCCAGCCCGCTCGCCGTACCATTGAAACCCCCAATGCCCCGCAAGCCAAACCTTGCGACCTGCGTCGACGTTGGGCTTGACGAACTCGGCGACGGCCCGCTGCGAGAGCCGCCCGTAGGCCGCGTCGCCCGCGAGCACCAACATCGAGGTGATCGAGAACAGGGCGATGGTTGCGATGGCGGCCCCGATGAGCGGCCGTTCGAGGCGTGCAGCGATGGCCGCGTCGAACTCTGCACCGAGCAGGATTGCAGCTGCCGGCACCGAGGTCGCGAGGTACTTGCAAGGCAAGTGGACGTAGACCATCAGGCCGAGCGGCATCAGGAGCGCGACCGAGAACGCGAAATGGGCAGATCGATCGGCGAGCCGTGGCCGAAACCAAATGGCGATCAGCGCGGCGAGCGAGAGGGCGCAGAGCGGGCCGACCCAGGTCTGCTTGAAGAAGCCGAGGCCTGCGACCAGTACTCCGAAGGGCAGCGCCAACGTCCCAACCACGACCCAGGGGAGCCGCCCTCGACGCAAGATGGGCACGAGCAGCGCCAGCGGCGTGGTCAGCGCCCAATGCGAGAAGAAGGCGACGAAGTGCCGATCCGGTTCGAGGAGGGTCGCCAGCCCTTGCGTCGCCTTGGCGAGGTTCCCTCCCGTGGCGGCCGTGTCGCGGGCGATGTAGCCCCACAGAACGACCAGCAAAGGGACGACCGCGAGCGGCAGGACCTCGACAAGGCGCCAGGCGAACCGTCGCAGCGGCTTCTCCGACGGATCATAGGACGCCCACAAGAGGAACACGAGGCCAACGAACCCGATGCCGTGAGGGCGGGCGAGCGCGGCGAGCGTGACGAAGAGCAGCGTCGCCAGGAGCCACGGCCATCGCCTGGAGTTGCGCCAGCGGAGCGCGGCGAACAGCCCCCACGTTCCGAGGGTCATGGCGGGAACGTCGGGCATCGCTGTTCCCGTCATCCCAACGACACAGGGGGAGACCGCGACCACTGCTCCAGCGATGATCTGGCCGCGTAGGCTGAGCCCGAGATCCCGCGCCAGCAGCAGGGTCGCGGCGATGCCCGCCAAGAGCACCAAGAGCTGGCTGGCGTGCGCGACTCGCTCGGAGGCGCCGAGGAGCAGGGTCGGAATCAACAAGAACGCCTGCACCGGCCCGCTCGGCATGATGGACGAGCACCGCACCACCTTGTTGTCCGACCACACGACATCGAAGGAGGTGGGGTGAAGTGGATCCTTCAGGGACTGCTGTGCCTGGTAGAGAAAGAGTGGGTCGTCGATCGTGAACGCCTTGTCGAGGAACGGCAGCAGCGCGCCCAACGCCAGGGCGAAGGGGAGCACGTACAGCCATTTCTGCTGGCGTTCTGACATGGTCTCAGCGACGGAGGGCGGCTTGATAGCAGAGGCGCGTCATACTAACAAGCGCTAGCCCGCCAGCGCCGCGGCGCCGAGGATTCCGGCGGTGTCGCC
>CAZPEY010000178.1:0-7444 GCA_964585665.1 uncultured Polyangiaceae bacterium
GCTCGACGAGCTGGCGGACGAGCTCGCGACCCGCGGCGTCGTCTCCGCAGAAGAAATTCGTCGCCCGGCCATCCGGGTACACCGGGTTGGCGAGGTTCTCGGCGCCCTGCGCGTTGAACGACTTGAACACCCGCGCACGCGGCAGGCGCTTCTGGAGCTCCTCGGCCGAGGACGTGGTGTGGCCGTACTTGAGGGCCATGCCGCGCTCGACCGCGTTGGTGCAATCGATGACGACCTGGCCGTCGAGCGCGCCGGTCTCGCCGAGCACCGCCTCGAGCGCCCCGTAGGGAACCGCCAGCACGACGACGTCGGCGCCGCGCGGCGCTGCAGCGACGGGCGCTGCCGTCGCTCCCAGCTCACGGCACAGCGCCACCAGCTCGGCGTCTTCTGGATCTCGGGCGCCGAAGACGACCGAGTGCCCGTGCCTTCTCCACGCGCGCGCCAGACCCGCGCCGATGTGACCGCTGCCGATGATGCAGATGTTCATGAGTGAATCTCCTCGTGGAACCAAGGGGGGCGTCGACTCTGCGAACCGGTTCAGGTCCTACCAGAACGCCGGCCGCTCGGGCATCGGCGCGTTGCACTTGCTGCAGCTTCGGTGATCGTCGTTCACGTTCTCGAGCGAGCCGCACGCCGGACAACGGACCCACAGTCGATTCATCCGGGTCGGTGTCCACACGCTCGTCCAGACCGAGGCGACGAAGTTCTCACTGAAGAGCTCCTTCATCGCCACGGCGTGATGCTTGGCGAGCGCCCGCTTCATCGACGCCTCGTCTTCCCACGCCGTCACCGTAAAGCCCCGCAGGCCCGTGAAGCCGGTGACGATCGAGAGGAAGCCGGGCTCGGCGAGGAAGTCCTTCACGTTGTCGCGCGAGTGCGCGCGGATGCGCTCCTTCTCCGCCTCGTTCGCGCCCTGGATCCAGGTCAGCGCAATCACCCCAGGCGGCTTGGGATTTCCCGACGCCACGCGCATCGAGTAGCCGTACTTGGCCGGCCCCTGCTCGACGGGCTGCACCAGCGCCATCAGGCCGAAGCTCTCGAAGAAGGCCTTCTGATCGAAGTAGCCGCGCACGCTCCGGATGCCGTCCTCGCCGAGCTCGAAGACGTCGACCCCGCGGAGGGTCGCCTCCTTGTCGGTCGGGTTGATGCCGGCCCGCAGCGCCCCGCGGTTGTGGCCGCGCAGGGTCCACTCGACCACGTGGCGCGTCTCGTCTCCGATCCCGTCGGCGCGCTCGAACGTGAGATCGGGGAAGGCGGCGCAGAGCGGCTCCATGACGCGTGCGATGTCCTTGCCCTCGATGGGGCGGTCCGTCGAGGGATCCGAGTACGTCCCCCCGACGGCGAACGTGCGCGCCACGGCGCTCGGATCGTGCGCGTTCCAGCCGTCGAAGTAGGCGCGGATGAGGGCGCTTGCCCTGCTGTCCTGCGGCATGCGGGAACTCCTTTCCATCACGAGCCGCGCTCAGCGGCCGAGCGTCTCGAGGATCAGGTTCGCAGTCTCGGTGCCCGAGAAGTTCTGCTGGCCCGTGATGAGGTTGCCGTCGCGGACGGCGAAGCCCCGCCACATCCCAGCCTGGACGAAGTTGGCGCCGAGCTTCTTGAGCTCGTCCTCGATGCGCCACGGCATCAGGTGCTTGTCCTTCGGTAGCGCGCCCATGCTGCGCACGGCGTTGTCCGCGAAGTCCTCCTCGACGTTCGCGAAGCCGGTCACCGTCTTGCCCTTGGCGAGCAACTCGCCGTTCGACAGCTTGGCGTAGCGCAAGAGGGCGACGCCATGGCAGAGAGCGCAGGCGATCTTGCCGGCTTCGTAGAACTCGACGAACTTCTTGTGCAAGTCCGTTGCCTTTTCGAAGGTGAACATCGGCGCCTGGCCGCCCGCGACGACAATCGCGTCAAACCGCGCCACGTTGATCTCCGAGACCGGCTTGGTCCTCTCGACGAGCGTAGCGAGGCTCGGCGTGTGGAGGAACCCCATGCTGATGAGGTCTGAGGCCGAGTAGCCACTGGGGTCGCGCGGATCGCTCATGCCGTCGGCTTCGCACTTGCCGCCAGCCGGGCTGAAGATCTCGACCTCGTAGCCCGCCTCGTGGAAGGCGTAGTACGGGTGCGTCAGCTCCGACCACCAGAAGCCGACCGGCCAGCCGGTGGTGCTCGAGGTGGCTGGGTTCGCGATGACGATCGCGACGCGCTTGGGCTTGTGCTTGTTCGAGGGGTTCGCGTCTCTGAGGCTCATGTCGGTTCGCTCCTGTGGGAAGGAACACGACTATGCGCATCCAACGCTGTTCAGACAATGCAAGGACATAAAACTCATCCTTGCAAGCAATGCAACTATCGTCGCCTGTGCCGCCGCCGCATTTGGCCGGACGTGGGGTCGGTGACATCGAGGCGTGTGCGGGGCTCTTCATGCTTCTCGCCCGCTACCTGCTTCGACGCGCGCAAGAAGGCGTCGCGCAGGAAGCGATGCGCTGCGTCCGCGTCGACGCGAGGATGCCAGACGAGGCTGAGCGCATAGGGCCGCAGCTTGATCGGCACCTCGAGCAGCCGCAGGCGGAACGGCTCCTCGTAGCGGCTGGCGATCCGCTCGGAGATCGTCAGCACATAGTCAGTCTCCGAGGTGAGTTGGAGCGCCGTGAGGAAATACGGGACGGCACGAGCGACCGTGCGGCTAAGGCCCCGTGCCCGGAGAACGTCGTCGAGGTAGCCCCCCGGCTTGCCGCGTGGCGCGACCTGGACATGCGGCAGGGCGACGAACTGGTCGAGCGTGAAGCGTCCGGAGGCGGCCGGATGCCCTCTGCGCACCACGCAGACGAAGCGGTCCGTCAGCAGCTGTCGGCTGCGCATCTCCTGAGGCAGATCGCCGTAGATGCCGACGGCAAGGTCGGAGGCTTGGTCGCGGAGCAGGGCCGGATCGTCCGGCGTGTTGGGTACGAAGCGGATGCAGACCCGGGGCGCCTCGAATTGCAAGATGCGGTCTACCGCGCCGCCGAGAATCGTCAGCACGTAGTCTGTGGCATGCACCACGAAGGTGCGCGTCAGCTCGCGCGGGGCAAAGGGGCGCTCTGGCTCGAGCGCTCGTCGCGCTTCGGCGACGACCTGGTGCACCTTGGGCTTGAGCGCCTCGGCGCGAGGCGTGAGCAGCATGCCTCGGCCCGCTCGCACGAGGATGGGATCGCCGAGGCGTTCACGGATCCGCGCCAGCGCGTGGCTCATGGCGGGCGTCGAGAGACCGACCCGCCGCGCCGCGCCAGTGACCGAGCCTTCCTGTAGCAGCGCGTCGAGGGAGGCGAGCAGGCTGAGATTTGAAGATTCCATCTTGTGCAACTATGAGTTCATCGACTTGCAGTGGTCAAGATGAGCGGTGGACGCGATCCTGGAGGCGGAGGTCTGCATGTCCCTGGCTCGCGTACGGTTCGCCGCGTGGATCAGTGCCGCGCTGCTCCTCGGGCTGCTCTTAGCGTCGGGGGTGGCGTACGCGCAGGTCAACGCCGAGGTCTTGCGCACCAACCCGCTCGGAGAAGGCTGGTCGGGTGGGATCGACGGCAGCCTTGCCCTCAACCGTGGCAACGTCGACCTCCTCGACATCGGGGGGGCGGCGCGACTGCAGTATCAGACCCTGGCCGCCGCGCCGGTCCGAGCGGGCGGTGAGCCGGCCGCGCTGCCGTATGTGCATCAGCGGGTGTTCATGACGGGCAGCGGTCGCTTCGCGGAGCGCGCGGGTGCACCCTTCCTCAATCAGGCGTTCGCTCACCTGCGGTGGACCGCCATGTGGCACCGGCGCATCGGCTCGGATGTGTTCGTGCAGTATCAGTTCAACCAGTTCCAGCGGCTACGGGGGCGCGCGGTGGTAGGAGGCGGCGCGCGGTTCGAGATCGTCCACCTGCCGGTCTTCATGATGTGGGCCGGGAGCGGCTACATGTTCGAATACGACCGGATCGACGTGCTCAAGGGAGCCAGCGACGCGCCCGAGACCTTCGAACACCGCTGGACGAACTACCTGACGATGCGCCTCGCCGTCCTGCAAGGGCGCCTGCTGCTGCAGAACACCGTCTACTATCAGCCGCGATTCGACGCGATCGCCGACTGCCGAGTGCTCGAAGAGCTCGAAGCGCTCGCCAAGGTGGCCGAGGTGCTCGGCCTCGGCGCGACACTGAGCGTGCTGTACGACAGTGCGCCGCCGACCGGCGTCCGCAACACCGACCTGCGCCTCGTCAGCACGGTGCGTCTGTCCTTCTAGGTCAGTCCGGCTTTGTCGATAGCGACGGCCGTGGTCGTGCCATTCTAGGGCTGTCGATTTCGCTTGTGTTAGCATGCTAGCACGCTAGCATGCCATCGCATGAGCACGAAGCCGCGGCGTTCGCAGTCGGACTGGATCCGCGATCGTGAGCACGATCTCTTTCGCGCGCTCCTGTCGCTGGGGTCCGAAGACGAGTGCGAGCGCTTTCTGGTCGACCTCCTGACCCCGGCAGAGATGAAGGCGCTCGCCGATCGATGGCGCGTCGCCCAGCTCGTCGATCGCGAGGTGCCGTATCGCAAGATCCAGGAAGAGACGGGAGTCAGCACCGCCACCGTCACGAGAGTGGCGCGTGCCCTCCTGTATGGCGAGGGGGGCTATCGCCTCGTGCTGGACAAACAGTCGCCGCGACGGCGCAGCCGGCCGCGCACACCGCGCCAGAGGAAGCCATGAAGGATCGTACCAGACTGCGGATCGCCGTGCAGAAGAGCGGCAGGCTCGCCGACAAGTCGCTCGCGCTGTTCACCAAGTGCGGGCTCGACTTCGACCTGCGCAAGGACCGCCTGCTCTACGAGTGCAACGACTTCCCGGTCGATCTGATGCTCGTCCGCGACGATGACATCCCGGAGTACGTCGCCGATGGCGTCTGCGATCTCGGGGTGGTCGGCAAGAACGTCCTGCTCGAAAAGGAGGTCGCGGTCGAGACGGTGACTCGCCTGGGCTTCGGCGGTTGCCGGCTCTCCATCGCCGTGCCCGAAGGCGAGGCCGCGGGCTACGTCGGCCCGGCGTCTCTCGCCGGCAAGCGCATCGCCACGTCCTACCCCGCCTGCCTCCGGCGGTTCCTCGACGAGCTGGGCATCGACGCGACCATCGTCTTGCTGTCGGGATCGGTCGAGATCGCGCCTCGGCTCGGGATCGCCGACGCGGTGTGCGACCTGGTCTCAACGGGGAGCACGCTCCGCGGCAACGGTCTGCGCGAGGTGAGCACGCTGTTCCAGAGCGAGGCGCTGTTGGTTCGGACTCCGCGCGCCGCCCGAGAGCCGATCGCCAGGGACATGGCGCGCCTGCTGCAGCGGATGCGCGGCGTCCTCGACGCGGCGCAGGCCAAGTACATCATGATGAACGCGCCGCGCAGCGCCCTCGACGAGATTCGCCGCATCATCCCCGGCATGGAGGAGCCGTCGATCATGGAGCTTGGCGGCGCAGGCGGTGCCAAGCTCGCCATCCACGCCGTTGCGCGCGAGACGATCTTTTGGGAGACGCTCGAGCGGCTCAAGGAGGCGGGCGCGAGCTCGATCCTCGTGCTGCCGATCGAAAAGGTGATCGCGTGAGGGCGCGGGTGCTTCGGTGGGAGTCTGCGGACGCCGCGGCGCGGGCTGCGGCGCTGGCCAGACCCGCTGTGGGGCGGCGGCGGGACGTCGGCGAACGGGTCGCAGGGATTCTCGCCAGGGTGCGCGGCGAAGGCGATCGGGCGCTGATCGCGCTTACCCGCGAGCTCGATGGGGTCGAGGCTCCGGCGCTGCTCGTCGAGGCCTCGGTCCGCGCGCGGGCGCACGATCGGATCGAGGCGAGCGCTGCCCGGGCGATCGAAGAGGCGATCGCGCGCGTGTCGCGGTTTCACGCCGCGCAGGTCCCGCAGTCCATTCGCGTCGAGACCTGCCCTGGCGTGGTCTGTGAGCGGATCTTTCGTCCCATCGAGCGGGTCGGCCTCTACGTGCCTGGCGGTAGCGCGCCGCTCGTGTCGACCGCGATCATGCTCGGGGTTCCGGCGCGGATCGCCGGCTGCCCCGTGCGCGTCCTGGCGACTCCGCCACGACGCGATGGCAGCATCGACCCACACATCCTGTTCGTCGCGGCGCAGCTCGGGATCGAGACGGTCGTCGCGTGCGGCGGGGCCCAGGCGATCGCGGCGCTCGCGTACGGCACGCAGACCGTGCCCAAGGTCGACAAGATCTTCGGCCCCGGCAACGCGTGGGTCACCGAGGCCAAGCTGCAGGTCGCCCAGGATCCGCTGGGCGCGGCCACCGATCTCCCGGCAGGCCCGTCGGAGGTGCTCGTGCTGGCCGATCGAGGTGCGCGCGCCGACTTCGTGGCGGCGGATCTGCTCGCGCAGGCGGAGCATGGCGAAGACTCGCAGGTGATCCTGGTGACCGACGCCGACGAACTCGTGGCAGCGGTGCGCGACAGCCTCGAACGGCTGCTGCCGAAGTTGCCACGGCGCGCGACCTGCGAAGCCTCGCTCGAGCACGCTGCGTTCATCGTCACCCAGGATCTCGAGACCGCGCTCCGCGTCGCCAACCTCTACGCGCCTGAGCACCTCATCCTGCACACCGCGGAGCCGCGCGCCCTCGTCCCGAAGATCGCGCACTGCGGCTCCGTATTCCTCGGCGCCTACTCGCCGGAGTCGGCGGGCGACTACGCCAGCGGCACCAACCATGTGCTGCCCACCTACGGTGCGGCGCGCGCCTATTCGGGCCTCTCGACCGAGAGCTTCATGAAGGCGATCACGTTGCAGGAGCTCAGCCGCGACGGCGCGCGCGGCCTGGCGCCGATCGTGGAGACGCTCGCGGCCCTCGAAGGGCTCGAGGCGCATCGCCTCGCGATGGCACTGCGCCGGCAGGAGAGCGACGAGGCAGGAGCGCGGCCGTGAGCAGCGTGCTCGAGCTGGCGCGGCCCGCGGTGCGCACCCTCCGTCCGTACGTCTCGGCGCGCAGCCTCGCCGCGAGTGGCACCGTGCTGCTCGACGCAAACGAGGCGAGCGATGCGACCCTGGAAGGCCTCAATCGCTACCCAGATCCGCAGCCGCAGCTCCTGTGTGCGCGGCTCGCCTCCCTCTATCGGGTCTCTTCTGCGAAGCTCGTGCTTGGTCGAGGTTCCGACGAGGCGATCGATCTGCTGGTACGCACGTTCTGCGAGGCGGGGCAGGATCACATCACGATCTGTCCACCGACGTACGGCGTCTACGAGGTCGCAGCCGCGCTGCAGGGGTGTGCGGTCCGACGAGTGCCGCTCGTGCTCGCCGGGGCGACCGATCGGGCCGCCGGCGTTGCCCTCGACGTCGACGGGATCGTCGCTGCGGCTGGCAAGCTCGTCTTCCTTTGCTCGCCGAACAATCCCACCGGCACCGGGTTTGCGCGCGACGCTCTGCTGACCGTGTGCAGGCGGCTGCGTGGACGGAGCGTGGTGGTGGTCGATGAGGCCTACGGGGAGTTC
>CAZPEY010000178.1:7454-11499 GCA_964585665.1 uncultured Polyangiaceae bacterium
CGAGGACGAGGGCCTCGTCGGTGAGCTGGCACAGCACGACAACTGGGTCGTGTTGCGCACCCTGTCCAAGGCGTGGGCCTTGGCCGGCGCGCGTCTCGGCGTGGCCCTCGCGCACGAGGCGGTTGCGACGCTGCTGCAGCGGGTGCGCGCGCCTTACCCGATTAGCACGCCCCAGATCGAGGCCGGTTTGCGCGCGACCACACCGGCCGCGGAGTCCGAGATGCGGCGGCGCGTCGCCTCCGTGCGGGTACGGCGCGCCGCGCTTGTCGAGGCGCTCCTGCGGCGCGATGACGTGATGGCCGTCTGGCCATCGGTGACGAACTTCGTCCTGGTGCGCTGGACCGAGGCTGGGCATCAGCGCGCACTCGAGAGGACGCGCGCAGCGGGCATCGTGCTGCGCGACCGCAGCGCCGAACCAGGCTTGACCGGGTGCATTCGCATCACCATCGGAAGCGAGGAGGAGACGGCGCGGCTCCTCGCGGTGCTGGCATGACGGCGAGCGCGCAGAAGCTCCTGTTCGTCGATCGGGATGGCACGCTCGTTTGCGAGCCTCCCGACGAGCAGGTCGACCGTGTGGAGAAGGTTGCCCTCGTCGAGGCGGTGATTCCCTCGCTGCTGGCGTTGCGGCGCGCCGGCTACTCCTTCGTCATGGTGACCAACCAGGATGGGCTCGGGAGTGAACAGTACCCGCAGGCGTGCTGGGATCGTGTGCAGCCGTTCATCCTCGACCTCTTTGGCTCGCAGGGCATCGAGTTCGTCGAAACGCTCGTCTGTCCGCACCGCGCGGCCGAGGGCTGCTCGTGTCGCAAGCCGAAGACGGGGCTGGTGCAGCGCTATCTGGCCGATCCGAGCTGGGACCGCGAGCGCGCGGCGGTGGTCGGCGATCGACTCACCGATCTCGAGCTCGCCGCGGCGATGGGCATCCGTGGCTTTCGGCTCGAGGCCAGGACGGGCTGGGCCGAGATCAGCGGCGCGCTGCTCGGGACGCTGCGTCGCGCGCAGGTATCGCGCAAGACGCGTGAGACCGCGATTCGGGTCGCGGTGACGCTCGATGGCGAGGGCCGGGCGCGGATTGCGACGGGGATCGGCTTTTTCGATCACATGCTCGAGCAGCTGGCCAAACACGGCGGCTTCGATCTCGAGGTGGCCGTGACGGGCGATCTCCACGTCGACGAGCACCACACCGTCGAGGACACCGCGCTGGCGCTCGGGGAGGCGCTGCGGCGGGCGCTCGGCGACAAGGCCGGCATCGAGCGCTACGGCTTTCTCCTCCCGATGGATGAGGCGAGCGCACAGGTCGCGCTCGACCTGTCGGGGCGCGCCTTCTCCGAGGTGCGTGCGAGCTTCGGCCGCGAGAGGGTCGGCGGGCTCGCAACCGAGATGGTGCCGCACTTCTTTCGCAGCCTCGCCGACGCCCTCGGTGCGACGCTGCACCTCGAGGCGCGCGGCGACAACACCCACCACCTCGTCGAGGCGATGTTCAAGAGCGTCGGGCGTGCGCTGCGCCAGGCGGTGCGTCAGACCGGGCAGGGCGTGCCATCGACCAAGGGGATCCTGTGATCGCGATCGTCGATTCGGGAGGGGCCAACATCGCTTCGGTCGTGCACGCCTTTTCGCGCCTCGGCGTCGCCGCTCAGTTGACCGCCGACCCTTCGACGATCGCGGCAGCTTCACATGTCGTCTTGCCAGGCGTTGGCGCGGCTCGGCACGCCATGGCGGAGCTGTCGCGCAAAGAGCTGCTCGCGGTGATTCGCGAGCTGCGCGTGCCCTTGCTAGGCATCTGCCTCGGAATGCAGCTCTTGTTCGAGCGCTCCGAGGAGGGCGACACGAGTTGCCTCGGGATCTTTCCGGGCGCGGTGAGTCGTCTGCGCGCCGTCCCGGGCGCGGCCGTGCCCCACATGGGCTGGAACCGCGTCGAGCAGTGTGCAGGGCGAGCCTCGCCGCTGTTTGCCGGCATCGACGATCGCGCCTACTTCTACTTCGTACACAGCTTCGCCGCCGCGAGCGAGCTGCCCACGATCACTGCGCGCACGCTCCACGGGGACTGGTTCGCCGCCGCAGCGAGCCTCGGTCGTGTCCACGGCGTGCAGTTTCACCCCGAGCGATCGGGCGAAGCGGGCGCGCGCCTCTTGCGGAACTTCGTGGAGATGACGTGACGCTTCGCCTCTACCCCGCGATGGATCTTTCGGCAGGTGCGTGCGTGCGCCTCAAGCAGGGAGACTTCGCGCACAAGACGGTCTACTCGACCGATCCGCTCGCTGTCGCGCAGGCCTTCGAGGCAGCCGGCGCCAAGCGGCTGCACCTCGTCGATCTCGACGGTGCCCGCGATCCCGCGGCGCGCCAACATGCCCTGGTTTCCCGCGTGCTGCGCGGGACGCGACTCGCCGTGCAGCTCGGCGGCGGCGTGCGTTCGGAGAGTGAGGTCCGCGCGCTGCTCGACCTTGGGGTCGATCGCGTCGTGCTCGGCAGCATCGCGGTGCTCGAGCAACGAACGACCGCGCGCCTCTTCGAGCGTGTGGGGGCCGACCGGATCACGCTTGCGCTCGACGTCAGGCTGTCGCAGGACGCGATCACGCTCGCCACGCACGGCTGGCAGGCGGCGGCCGACAAGGTCGCCTTCGAGTCGCTGCTGGCGTTCTACTGCGACCTCGGGCTGACGCGCCTGCTGTGCACGGACATCGGTCGCGACGGCATGCTCGAGGGGCCGAACCTGGCGCTGTACCAGAGGATCGTTGCTGCCCACCCGCGGCTCGAGGTGATCGCCTCTGGCGGTGTGTCGTCGATCGGCGATCTGGCCGCGCTCGCCGCTGCCGCGATTCCCGCTGCGGTGATCGGTCGCGCGCTGTACGAACAGCGCATCAACCTGGCGGAGGCGCTTACGCGATGGCCGGCTTGACTCAGTTGGCGCGCCGGATCATCGCGTGCCTCGATGTTCGCGAGGGGCGTGTCGTCAAGGGCGTGCGCTTTCGCGATCACGTCGACATGGGCGACCCGGTCGAGCTCGCCGCACGCTATCGCGACGACGGGATCGACGAGCTGGTCTTCTACGACATCACGGCAAGCGCCGAGGGCAGGAGGGTGCCGCGCGCCTGGATCGAGGCGGTGGCGCGTCGGCTCGACGTGCCGTTCTGCGTTGCCGGCGGGATCCGCAGCGTGGCGGACGCGCGACAGGTCCTCGCGGCTGGCGCCGACAAGATCTCCATCAACTCGCCTGCGATCGAACGCCCGGAGCTCATCACCGAGCTCGCCGCCGAGCTCGGTACGCAGTGTGTCGTCGTCGGGATCGACACGCGCCGCGATCCGGCGACGCACGAGCCGATGGTCTGGAAGTACACGGGCGTGGAGGCCAAGACGCAGCGAGCGGAGCGGCGCACGGTCGATTGGGTGCGGCAGGCAAGTGAGCTGGGCGCCGGGGAGATTGTGCTCAATTGCATGGATCATGATGGAGTGGGGGGCGGCTTCGACCTCGGGCAGCTTGCCTTGGTGCGCGCCGCCACGAGCCTGCCGCTGATCGCGTCCGGGGGCGCGCGGAGTGCGGCTCATTTTGCCGCCGCCTTCGTCGAGGCGGGAGCGGACGGCGCGCTCGCGGCCGGTGCTTTTCACCGCGGCGAGCTCGCGGTCTCATCCCTCAAGCGTGAGCTCGCGGCGCGCGGTATCGAGGTGCGATTGTGATCGACTTTGCCAAGGGCGGCGGACTCGTCCCCGCGATCGTCCAGCACGCCGAGACGGGCCAGGTGCTGATGCTCGGCTACATGAACGAGGCGGCGCTGACGCGAACGCGCGCGACGTCGCGGGTGACCTTTTGGAGCCGCTCCCGACAGACGCTGTGGGAGAAGGGTGAGACGTCGGGCAACCGACTCCGCGTCACCGACCTTCGCGTCGACTGCGATGGAGATGCGGTCCTGATCCAGGCGCTCCCGGCTGGGCCCACCTGCCACCGTGGCACGGAGGGTTGCTTCGACCCGGAGCCAGGAGCCGTTGTGGCACCGGCGCAGAGGACGCGCGGGGCCGACGCTCCGTACGCCTTCCTGGCGACGCTCGAGGC
>CAZPEY010000179.1:0-11453 GCA_964585665.1 uncultured Polyangiaceae bacterium
GGGTCGGCGGTGGCGACGGCGCCGGCGCGGGCTCGGGCGGTGGCGGCGCCGGTGCGGCGACGGGGGGCTTGGGCTTTGGCTTCGGCAGCGGCGCCTTCTTGCCCTTGGCGAGCGCACTGCCGCCAAGCGGCGAGAGCAGCAGCGATACGAGGAGCGCGATCGTGGTCCGTCTCATTTAGAGCCCCACCGGCAAGAACAGGCTCAGCCCCAAGGTGAGCGAGATGTCGTTCTGATAGGTCCGCGTCGTCAGGATCTGGGTGCGGAAGATGTTGTCGCGCAGGTCGAGCCGCAGCGCGAAGGCGCGGCCGAACAAGAGGCGCGCGCCGAGGCCGAGCTGCCCGGCCACGCCGAAGCTCGTCGAGTTGTCGATGATCCCGACGCCGGCGACGCCGTAGATGTCGAAGTGGACGATGGCGTTGGTGAAGAAGTTGAACTTGCCGTGGAACGGCGACCACACGAGGTTGGTGAAGGCGAGGACGACGCGATCCTCCTTCGGCAGGAGCGTGATGCCGCGATCGAGCTCGATCTTCTTGCCGACCGGGGACCGCACGCGCGAGTACGCGGCGTTGGCCTCGATGCCGACGTCGTCGGTGACGTGGAAGGTGTAGGCACCACCGACGACGAAGGTGCCGTCGTACAGATCCGAGACGTAGTACCCGCCGAACGCCGTCAGCTCGTGGCGGTTCTGCCGGACGAACTCGCGCTCGTTGCTGCGCCGCTCGCGCTTTTGCGCGATGAGCTTCTTCTTGAGCTCCTGATCGACGCACGACTCGTCGCCACTAGCGGTCGCCGTCGCCGCTGCGGGGGCAGGCGGCGTCTCCGCGAGCGCGTGCGCGCAGAGGAGCAGCGTGGCCAGGCCGATCCGCCTCACTTGCCGCGCTCCTTGGGCACGCTCTCCTCGAGATCCTGCACCTCGAAGGTCTCCTTGCGGACCGCCTTCGAGTAGGGCCGTGGGTTGGGCAGGAACAGCGACAGCCCGAGGGTCCCGACGAGGTTGTTGGTGACGCGCTGGACGCTGATCGCCTCTTGCAGGATCACGTAGTCGCGCAGGTCGAAGCGGATCGTCAGGTAGCGCGTCGGGTAGATCTTGAGGCCGAGGCCGGCGTCGAAGGTGCCGCCCTGAACCGAGGGGTGGAACGTGTAGCCGCCACCGACGGTAAAGAAGAGATCTCCGTGGACGATGTGCTTCTCGCCGGCCCGGATCTTGAAATGCGCGGGCGACCACACCGGCCCGGCCGTGACGGAGTACTGAAACACACCGTCCTTGAAGATTCGCCCGCCAAACGTCTGCGCGACCGGTCGCTCGATCGCGAGCGCGACCGGCGTGACGACGAGCCGCGCCTCGATCCCGAAGTCTTCGAAGGGGTAGAAGCCGACCGCGCCACCGAAGCTGTACGACGTCGAGGTCAGATCGGCGGCGTAGAAGCCACCCCAGATCGAGAGCTCGGCGCGCAGCCGCTTCAAGAAGTCGCGCTTCTGCACACCCTTGCGCACGCCGCCCGCATCGGGATCTTCACATGGGGCATCGGCGCGCGCGGCAAGTGAAAACGCGGCCAGCAGACCCACGAGAGCGAACGAACGGAGCACGCGCAGCGAGAGTAACGCATAACGATGGGAACTGTCACTAACCCCGTGTAGGGTAAGCCACGTCATGGCGCGCTCGCTCATCGTCGTGGACCGGTTCGAGGCCGAGCTCGGCCGCACCCTGCGCGGCCACTTCGACGAGCGCTTCGCCGAGCCGCGCCGGGCGCGCCGCGATCGCTTCGTGTGGGACTACTGGCACGTCCCCGGGCAGTACACGGTGCTGCGGACGCCCGCGTTCGAGTTCTTCCCGGCCGCGACCTATCGGCGGTTTCACGAGGCGCTGGTCTGGTGGGGGCGGCGCACGCTCGGCTGTCACGACATCTCGCCGCCCTGGCTGTCGACCTACGTCGAGGGCTGTCGTCAGGAGCTGCACGGCGATCTACCCCACGGGCCGTGGGCCTTCGTCTACTCGCTGACGCCGAGCAAGCCGGTGTTTCGGGGCGGGCAGACGCTCCTCCTGCGCGAGGAGGTGCTCGACTACTGGCGCGACTTTCAGAGCGAGCGCGGCGTCGAAGAGGCGCAGCTCGTCGAGGAGATCGAGCCGCGCTTCTCGCGCCTCGTCGTGTTCGATCCGCGGCGACCGCACGGGGTGCGCCGTGTCGAGGGCACCCACGATCCACGCCAGGGGCGCCTGGTGATCCACGGCTGGTTCGTGCAGCCGCGCCCGTTCGTCGAGGGGGCGCTGCCCGCTGAGGCGGCCGAGCTGGCGATCGAGGCCGCGACCGAGGCGGTCGGTCGGTTCGTCGAGGCGGGCCTGCCGGTCTCGGGCATGCTGTCGCTGCGGCTCGACGTGGCGCCGAGCGGCGCGGTCACCAAGACGACCCTGCTGTCGGACACGACGCGCGTTCCGGGCGAGTGGGAGCGCGAGCGCCGCAGCCTGGTCCGCGAGGTCGTCAAGAAGCTTGACCAACTGCGGCTGGCGCGCGCCAAGCGCCCGTCGACGATCACGCTGCCGCTGGTGTTCGCGCGTGAGTAGCCCGCGGCTCGAGACCGCGCGGCTCGTGCTGCGTCGCTTCGAGGACGCCGATCGCGCGGCGTTCTACGCGCTCAACGCCGACCCCGAGGTGCGGGCCTACTTTCCCGGCGTGATGTCGCGAGCGGACTCGGACGCGTTCGTCGATCGCATCAACCACAGCATCGACACGCTCGGCTTCGGCTTCTTCTGCGCGGAGTGGCGAGCCACCGGCGAGTGCATCGGCATGGTCGGCCTGGCGCGGCCGATCTTCGACGCCAACTTCACGCCCTGCATCGAGGTTGGCTGGCGACTGGCGCGGCCCTTCTGGGGCATGGGCCTGGCCACGGAAGGCGCGCGCGAGGCGCTGCGCTTCGGCTTCGAAGATCTGGCGGCCGAGCAGATCTTCTCGTTCACCGTCCCGGCCAACCAGCGCTCGTGGCGCGTCATGGAGCGGCTCGGCATGCAGCGCCTCGGCGAGTTCGATCACCCGGCGCTGCCCGAGGGCGATCGGCTGCGCCGCCACGTGCTGTACCGGCTGCGCCGCAGCGAGTGGCAGGCTATCGGTCGATAGCCAGTTCGTCTGCGCCGAGCGCGGCCGCGATCGTTCGCAGATCCTCGGGCCACGGCGCCTGCCAGGAGCGCTGCTCCCCGTCGAGGATCACCCGGAGCTGCGCGGCGTGGAGGAGCTGGCGGGGGCGCTCGATCCGCGGCGCGGCGACGGCGATCGCCGCCTTCTGCAGGCCGCTGCCGTAGAGCGCGTCGAACAGGATCGGCCAGCCGCGCGACCGCAGATGCACGCGGAGCTGGTGCTGGCGCCCGGTCTGCGGTGCGAGCGCGACGAGCGCGAGCGCCACCCCGTCGATCGTGCCGGCTTGCCGCGTCTCGTAGCGCGTCCGCGACGGCAGCGCGCCGGGCTCGTCGGGGAGCGCCAGGCGCATCTTGCCCTTGCGCGCCGGATGAAGCGCCGCGTCGATCTCGCCCGCTGGCGGATCGGGGTGGCCGACGACGATCGCCAGGTAGCGCTTGTCGACCGCGTGGTGCTCGAACGCCAGGTTGATCGCGCGGTGGGCCTTGGCGTTGCGCGCGAAGACGACGACGCCGGTCGTCTCCTGATCGAGCCGATGGCAGACCCAGAGCCGCTCGCCGCGCTCCGCCTCGAGCTGCTTCCACAGCGACGGTCCGCCGTCGCGCCCCGGGATCACCGGCAGGCCGGCTGGCTTGCAGACCACGACGAAGTCGTCGTCGGTGGCGAGGATCATGCGACGTGGAGCTGCGCGATGTCGAGGTAGCGCCCCTCGGGCCACTCGGGGCAAGACGGGTAGTCGGGCGGCAGGCCACCTTGCTCCAGGATCCGACCGCGCCGGCGCGCGCGCCGCAGCCCCTCTTCGATCGCGGTCTCGAGGCGCCCGCCCGCCCACCGGTTCGACGACACCCACACGAACCCGTCCTTCTCGACGAGCTGCGCGGCGCGTGAGACGAGCTCGGGCAGATCGCGCTCGAGCGACCAGCTGTGCGAGCGCGCCGCCGAGAACGTCGGTGGGTCGAGGATGATCGTGTCGTAGCGCGTGCCGGCCTTGCGCTCGCTGTCGAGGAAGCGCAGCACGTCGGCGGTCTCCCAGCGGAAGCGCGGGTCGGTCGGGTCGAGCCCGTTCTGCCGAAAGTTCGACTGTGTCCACTTGAGCACGCCGGACGACAGGTCGACGCTGGTGACGCTGCGCGCGCCATAGATCGCGGCGGCGACCGACAGCGCGCCGGTGTACGAGAACGTGTTGAGGACGCGACGATCGCGGACGAAGCGCGACAGCCCCCGACGGTGCTCCCGCATGTCGGTGAACAGGCCGACGTTGAGGCCCGACAGGAGATGCACCTCGAGCTGGAGCGCGCGCTCGCCTTGGCGGAGCGGCTGCTCGGTGACGAAGTACGACTCGGGCGGCTCCTCGCCGACGATCTCTTGCTTGACCTGTCCGGGCTGCACACCGCCCTTGGGGCGGAGCTTGAGCACGACGCCGCGCAGCCCCGCCGCGCGCCGCAGCTCCTCGGCGACGATGCGCCCGAGGGTCCACAGCCCCTTCGAGTACGAGTAGACGACGGCGAACGGGCCGTAGACGTCGGCGGTGAAGCCGGGGAGGTAGTCGCCCTCGCTGTTGATCGCGCGATAGGCGCTGTCGCCCCCACCCGCCGCGACGAGCCCGAGCGCGCGGCGTAGCCCGATCGCCTCGTCGACGCGCTGGGCGAGGAGCGCCTTGTCGATCGCGGTCTCGACATCGCGCACCGAGTAGACGCGGCAGAGCTCGTTCTCGGGATCGGCGATCGCGGCGGCGACGTAGCGCCCCTCGGGATCGACGAGCCGCAGCGGTCGGCCGGGCTCCATCCCCGTCGACGCGAGATCGGCGAGGCGCAGGTTGGGCACCCCGCGCCGCACGACATTGACGTGCTCTTCGTCGAGCGTGATGGTGAACATGGGCTGCTGCTTACCCGAAGAGGACGCTAGCGGTCGAGCAGCTTCTTGTACTGCTTCAAGTGCCGGAGCGCGGCGTGCTTCTGGCCGCGGCTCTCGTAGAGGCGCGACAGGTTGTAGTGCGCGTCGGCGAACGTCGGCTCGAGATCGATCACGAGCTCGAAGGCGCGCACCGCGGCGTCGATCTGCCCCTCGGCCCACAGCACGAGCCCGAGGTTGAACCAGGGCAGGGCGCGGTTCGGCGCGGCGCCGACGGCAGCGCGGTAGTGCGCCTCGGCCTCGTCGAGCTTGCCCGCCTCATGGAGCAGGCGCCCGAGGTTGATCCGCGCGTCGACGAACGCTGGATCGAGGGCGATGGCGCGCTCGTAGGCGGTGCGCGCCTCGTCGGGATCCCCGAGCTCGAGCTCGCAGCCGAGCGCGAACCACTCGGCCGCGCTCTTGTCCTCGACAGGCTGCGCGGTCTCGGCGGCGCGCCGTCGGTGCAGCGGCGCCACCTCCTCGCCGAGCTCCCGCGTGCCGAAGTCGAGCAGCACCTGGCCGCTCTCCGGGTTCCAGCGCGAGCGGTCGTCTTCGACGACGAGGCGGTTGCCCTCGGCGACGATGCGCAGCGACGTCAGCGGCCGGCCCTGCGGCAGCTGGGCCCGCAGCTTGTGGAGCGCGCGGCGCACCCGCTGGGGCGCGACCCGCGCGTCGACGAGCCCCTTGGCGGTGCGCAACAGCACGAGGTCCTGAAAGCCGTAGAGCGGCTCTCCGGCCTCGTCCCGCGACGGCGCGATGAAGCCCTCCTCGACGAAGGACAGCACGGTGCGTGGCAGAAGCCCGAGGAGCCTCGCCACCTCTTTGGTCGTGTAGCTGCTCACGCTCGCCGTCAGGCTTATCACGTCGCCTTCTTCGGCGCGCGCGGCTTCTTCGTCTTGCCGCTCGCGCTCGTCGACTCGCCGCCGGAAGCCGCAGCGGCAACGGCGGCTGTCGCCTCCGGCGCCGGCACGGCCTTGGGCTGCGGCGCCGAGACGGCCTTCTGCGACAGGCTCTGGCGGAGCGCCTCCATCAGATCGATGATCTGCGCCTTGGGCTCCTCGACGGGCGCGACCGAGATCTCCTGCCCCTCGATCTTCTTTTGCAGGACGTCCTCGATGCGCTTCTTCGTCTCGTCCTCGTAGCCGCTCGGATCGAACGTCTGCTTGCTGCCCTGCTCGATGATCTGCAGCGCGAGCTGCAGCTCGGGCTCCTTGACCACGCCGTCGGGGATCGGGATCTCCTTGGCGAGGCGCACCTCGTCCTGGTAGTGGAGCTGCTGCATCACCAGCCGATCGTCGATGGTGGGGCGGATCATGACGAGGTACATCTTGCCGCGCGCAGCATAGCGGGCCAGCGCGCAGCGGCCGCTCGCCTTCATCGCCGAGGCCAGTAGCCGATAGGCCTTGTCGCCGCCCTTGTCGGGGCCGAGGTAGTAGGCCTTGTCGAAGTAGATCGGATCGACCTCGGTGAGCGGCACGAACTCGGTGATGTCGATCGACTGGGTCGACTTCTCCTCGAGCTCCTTGAGCTCCTCGGGCGTCATCACGACGTACTGGTCCTTGGCGAACTCGTAGCCTTTGACCATCTCGTCGCGGGGCACGATCTTCTCGTCCTTGATGCACACGTACTGCTGGCGCAAGCGCGAGCCGCAGTCCTTGTGGAGCAGGTTGAACGAGATCGCCGAGCCGCTCTCCGTCGCGGAGTAGACCTTGATCGGGATCGAGACGAGACCGAACGACACGGTGCCTGTGCTGAGCGCGCGAGCTGCCATGAGAAGAATGCTACCATGGAGCGCGGCGTGTCGCCAAAAGACCCACATGTAGGACGCGGGCTCGACGCCTATCGCAAGAAGCGCTCGGCGTCGCGTACGACCGAGCCGTTCGGTCGCGTCCTCGTCGGTGCGCAGCGCTTTGTCGTCCAGAAGCACGCGGCGCGACTGCTGCACTTCGATTTTCGCCTCGAGTGGAACGGCGTCTTGCTGTCGTGGGCGGTGCCCAAGGGGCCGTCGCTCGATCCGGCGGACAAGCGCTTCGCCGTCGCGGTCGAGGATCATCCCGTCGACTACGCCGACTTCGAGGGCGTGATCCCCGAGAAGAACTACGGCGCCGGCGAGGTCATCGTCTGGGACAAGGGGCGCTGGCAGCCGGTCGAGGATCCGGACGAGGGGCTCAAGGCGGGCAAGCTCACCTTCACGCTGCACGGCTACAAGCTGCGCGGCGAGTTCGCGCTGGTCCGCACCAAGGGGCGCGACAGCGACGGGCGACAGTGGCTGCTGCTCAAGCATCAGGACGCGTACGCGAAGAGCGGCGAGGCGGCCGTGCTCGACGACGCGTCGGTGCTCTCGGGGCTGACCCTCGACGAGATCGCCGCGGGCTTACCCAAGGCGCGGGCGCTGGTCGCCACGGTCGCCAAGCAACCGGCCAGACTCGTCGACGCGGCGACGCAGGCGCCGATGCTGTGCGAGGCGAGCGCGCCGTTCTCGGACGCGCGCTACGGCTTCGAGATCAAGTTCGATGGGTACCGCCTGCTGGCGCAGAAGCGCGGCGGCGAGGTGCGCCTCTTCTATCGTCGCAAGATGGAGGCGACGCACCTGTACCCCGAGCTCGTGCTCGGGCTGCAGCGGCTGCCCTACGACGACCTCGTGCTCGACGGCGAGGTCACCGTCGCCGATGCCGCGGGGCGACCGAGCTTCTCCCGCCTCCAGGAGCGCGCCTTGCTCGGCTCGGCGATCGACATCGAGCGCTCGGCGATCGAGCGGCCGGCGACCCTGCACGTCTTCGACCTCCTGATGCTCGCGGGCCACGACCTGCGCGACCTGCCGCTCGTCGAGCGCAAGGCGATCCTCGGCGAGCTGCTGCCGCGCGCCGGGGCGCTGCGCTTCGTCGAGCACATCGTCGAGCGCGGCGAGGAGATGTTCGCTGCCGTGCGGCAGCTCGGCCTCGAAGGCGTCGTCGGCAAGCGCCTCGACAGCAAGTACGTCGGCGCGCGCACCGCGGCGTGGCGCAAGGTGCGGATCGCGCACGAGGCCGACCTCGCGATCGTCGGCTGCACCGAGCCCGAGGGCTCACGCGTCGGCGCGGGCGCCTTTCATCTCGCGGCGCTCGATGATCAGCACCGCTGGCGGTACGTCGGGCGGGTCGGCACGGGGCTGTCAGATCGCGAGCTCGTGGCGCTGCGCCAGCGGGTCGAGGCGGCGCGCCGCAAGCGGCCGCTCTGCGAGGGGGCGCTGCCGACCGAGCGGGGACAGACGTGGAGCGACCCGGTCACGGTCGCGGTGATCGAGTACAAGGGCGTCTCGAGAGACGGCCTGCTGCGGGAGCCGGTGTTCCTGCGGCTGCGCGACGACAAGGCGCCCGACGAGTGCCTGCTGTCGGCCGTGATCGCGCCGGGCGCGCTGCCCGCGGAGCCGCCTGCTCCGGCCGCGCTCAAGGCCGAGCCCCGCACGGTCAAGCTCTCCAACGGCGCCAAGATCTTCTGGCCCGAGCGCCAGCTGACCAAGGGCGACCTCTACGCGTACTACGACGCGATCGCGCCGTTCATGCTGCCGTACCTGAAGGACCGGCCGGTGATGCTGACGCGCTTCCCCGACGGGATTCACGGCAAGTCGTTCTTTCAGAAGGACGCGCCCGAGTGGACGCCGAAGTGGGTGCGCCAGGAGCTGATGTGGAACGAAGACTCGGGCCGGCAGATCCATCACTTCTTGATCGACGATCGCGAGTCGCTGCTGTACGTCGCCAACCTGGGCGCGATCCCGCTGCACATCTGGTCCTCGCGCGTCGGCTCGCTCGCCCAGCCAGACTGGTGCATCCTCGATCTCGATCCGAAGGGCGCGCCCTTCGCCGACGTGATCAAGGTCGCCCAGGTGGCGCGCGCACTCTGCGAAGAGATCGAGCTGCCGAGCTACTGCAAGACCTCGGGATCGTCGGGGCTGCACGTCCTGATCCCGCTCGGGCGCCAGTGCACGCACGAGCAGTCGAGGCAGCTCGGACAGGTGCTCGCCGGCGAGATCGTGCGCCGCGCGCCCGACGTGGCGACGGTGGCGCGCGTCATCGGGGATCGCCAGGGCAAGGTCTACGTCGACTTCCTGCAGAACGGCCACGGCAAGCTGCTGGCGGCGCCGTTCTCGGCCCGACCGGTGCCGGCGGCGACGGTGTCGATGCCGCTCCGGTGGAGCGAGGTGACCAAGCGCCTCGATCCGAGCAAGTTCGACCTGACGCGCGCGCCGAAGCGAATGGTCAAGCTGGTTGACGATCCGCTCCTGCCGGTGCTGACGGAGGCGCCCGATCTACCGGCGGCGCTGCAGCGCCTCGCCGAGCTGCTGCGCTAGCACCGGCGCCTGCCCCGCGTCCTCGTGCTTGAAGTAGACGAACGCGTCCTCGACGCCGAAGGACTGGAGGCGCGCGGCCCAGGCGTCGAGCTCGGTGGCGTCGTAGGTCTCCTTGCGCAGGCGGAGGTAGACCCAGTTGGCGGTACGGCGCAGCGGCGCGTCCCTCGTGTCGGGCTTCTCGGACTCGGAGATGACGAGCGACGCGTTGTGGGCGGCGAGGAGCGTGAAGATCGCCTCGTCGAACCAGCTCTCGTGCCGGAACTCGAAGGCGGCGCGCCGATCGCGAGGCAACCGCTCGAGGAAGGCGGCGAGCCGCGCGTCGTCGCGCTTCAAGTTGGGGGGGAGCTGAAAGAGCAGCGGCCCGAGCGCCGGGCCGAGCACGCTGGCGACGTCGAGGAAGTAGGCGAGGCTCTCGTAGCTCTCCTCCTTGAGACGCGCGAAGTGCGTGATCCGCTGCGGGGCCTTGAGCGCGAAGACGAAGCCGGGAGGCACCTCGCCGCGCCACGCCTCGAGCGCCGCCTTGCTCGGCATGCGGTAGAAGGTGTTGTTGGCCTCGACGGTGGAGAAGCGGGCCGCGTAGAACGGCAGCATCTTCTTGGTCGAGAGCTTCTCGGGATAGAAGGATCCGAGCCACTCCTTGTAGGCGTAGCCCGACGTGCCGAGGTGTGTCTGCATGGTCAACCCTCTTGACGGTCTGTGCCGTCCGCGGGCGAGAGCGCGCTGGCCAGCTCGAGCGCGCGTCGTACCGACGGAACCCTCGTGTACGCGTCGCGCAGGGCCCTGGCCTCGTCGCCTCGCATGCCGGCGAGTCGGTCGTCGATGCGGCGCTTGGCCTCGGCGGCGAGTCGACGCGCGTCCTCGGTGCGTTCGCTGGCGAGCAAGACGCCCGCATAGCTGCTCAGGATGGCCACATCGGCGTCGCTGCGAGCGCCGCCGAGCAGCGCGTCGACGAACGGCGCTGCGTAGTGCAGCGCCGCGTCGGGGTGGCCACTCGCCGCCAGGGCGCGCACTCGCACGCCGACGAACATCTGCTGGCTGCGCCGGTCGTGGGGCTCGACGAGCTGCTGGCACTGATCGGTGTGGTGCAGCGCCAGCTCGATCTGTCCATCGAGGAGCGCGATCTCCGCCAGGTATTCGTGGGCGTGGACCTGCTTGCGACGATCGCCGTAGGCTTCGAAGGTTGCGAGCGCGTCGAGCTCGAGCGCCCGGCCGCGCCTGGTGTCTCCGAGGATGGCCACCGGCTCGCCGAGGTTGTGCTGCGCGTTGGCGACGACCTGCCGCAGCCCGAGCCGTTCGGCGGTGCCGAGCGCCGACTCGAGCACATCGCGAGCGCGCTCGTACAGGCCGATCATGGTGAGCGCGTAGCCCAGGTAGACCGAGGTCTGGCAGGCGGCCCGCGAGTCGCCCGCCGCCTCGAAGCACTCCTTGGACCGTTCGAGGTGGCGTAGGTTGCCGAACACATCGCCATCGAGATAGGCGAGGAAGGCGCGCACCTCGGCGACCGCGCCGAGCGCGCCGGGGTCGGCCTCCTGACCCACCACCAGCTCCTCGACTCGCCCAGCGAGGCGCCGTCCATCGACCGTGTGACCACCCAGCAGATAGTCGAGCGCCGCCTGCGCGACACACTCGATCTGCGAGGAGGCCGCGCCCGGATCGGGCCGCTGCAGGGCGGCCTCCTCGACGAGCGGCAGCCCGCGCGGCAGCTGGCTCTGCCGCAGCAGCGTCTCGATGAGCAGCCGCGTGGAGCGAAACCACGCCGCGGTTCCGGCGCGCAGCTTGTGACGCGCGGTCTCCGCGGCCTCGAGCGCGCCTTCGTACTCCGCGCGCCAGTAGCGGGCCGTCCCCGCGAGCAGCGCGGCGCGGCCGCCGATCTCTTCATCGGGCGCGGCGGTGCTGGCGGCGGAGGCGTGGCGGATGACCGTCTCGAGATCGCGGCCGGCGAGCGCCTGCTCGGCGGCGCGCACGTACCAGATCGCGGCGCGCGAAGGAGCGCCGGCGCGCTCGAAGTGATCGCCGATCGCCGCCGCCTCGGTGGTCTGCTCACCTCCGGTCGCCAGCAGCCGCGCCTCGAGCCACTCGGCGGCGAGCTGGTGACCGAGGCGACGATCCTC
>CAZPEY010000180.1:0-1216 GCA_964585665.1 uncultured Polyangiaceae bacterium
AGGTTGCGGAGGATCTTCTTCTTCACGATGCCCGACAGGATCGGGATCTTGAGCAGACGGTTGAGCTTCTTCTCCGGCATCTTCGAGAAGACGCCGAGCTGGAACTTGAGCCACAGGCGCGGCACCGAGATGAACAGCGTCGGACGGGCGCGCTTGAGATCCTCGACGAAGGTGTCGAGCGCCTCGGCAAAGTAGACGTGGAGGCCGGTCCACATCGACACGCACTCGGACAGCCAGCGGTCCATCGCGTGCGCGAGCGGCAGGTACGACAGCATGCGGTCGTTCTTGGTAACGTCAAGTAGCTTGACCAAGTTCTCCGTCGGCGCGGAGATGGTGCGGAAGCTGTGGAGGACCCCCTTGGGGCGGCCCGTCGAGCCCGAGGTGTAGATGATGAGCGCGTGATCGTCCGCGGCGCGGCGCGGCGGATCGGCGATCGGCTCGTGCTGCTTGATGAGGTCGTCCCACTTGGGAAGAGAAGTCGGGGGTGCGAGGGGATAGGCGACGCACGCCAGCCCTTCGGGGACGCCCTTCTGGATCTCGGGCCACGTGTCGAGCTTGCCCACGAAGAGCAGCTTGGCCTCGCTGTGCTCGAGGATGTAGCGCACGGTGTCGTGGGTCAGCGTCGGGTAGAGCGCCACCGAGACGTGCCCCGCCATCCAGATCGCCAGATCGGAGAGGAAGAAGTGCACGCAGTTCTTCGTCGCGATGGCGATCTTCGATTGTGGCGGCAGGTTGAGCGACTTGAGGTACGCCGCCATGCGCTTGGACTCGTCCAAGACTCGCGCAAACGAGTAGTCGTCGACCTTGCCGCCGCCGATCGGCTGCGTGAGGTAGATGTCGTCGGGGCGCTCTTTGGCGTGCTGGAAGAAGCGGTCGAGAATCGTCGTCTGGTCGCTCATGCCTGGATCGGACGCTGACAGCCGGCCGCCGTCAAGGGGGGTTGGCGATGGGTTCCCCGGCAGCGACGCGAGGAGTACAATTGCAGGATGCCGATCGGCGAGCGCGAGCGGAATCCTGAGGTTCTTCGTCAGAAGGCATCGACGACCGATGCCGAGGTCGCTGAGCCCGACGTGCGTCAGCGCGCCATGTTGCAGCGCCGCTTCTCGACTGGACAGTCGGTGCAGCGCAAGGCCGACGACGAGTCAGGCGAGACCGAGGGCCAAGAGGCCGCGGGCGCCGAGACCGCGGGCGCCGACGCCGAGGGCCAAGAGGCCGC
>CAZPEY010000180.1:1316-11446 GCA_964585665.1 uncultured Polyangiaceae bacterium
AAGAGGCCGCGGGCGCCGAGACCGCGGGCGCCGACGCCGAGGGCCAAGAGGCCGCAGGCGCCGAGGCCGAGGGCCAAGAGGCCGCAGGCGGTGAGGCCGAGAGCAAGGAGACCGAGGGCGAGGACGCGGACGCGACCGTCCAGCGCAAGATCTATCGCACACCCGCTCAGGGCGGCGGCGCTTCGGAGGATCCGCAGCGCGTGATGCTGCGCCACTCCTGCGTGCGCTACGCGCAGGTGATTCGCACCGAGACGGCGGCGGGACGCTGGAGCTCGCGTGAGCTCGCCAACGCAACCTTCAACGCGGCGCTGCGCGACAGCGCCGGGCTCATCGACGACCTGCCCGAGGCCGAGGAGTACCTCAACCTCTGCGAAGCAGGCGAGACGCAGATCGTGATGCACATGAACACCGATGTGCAGGAGCTCACGGGGCAGCTCGCATCGACGCCGGCCAACGCGCCCAACGCAGCGAGCGTCATCAACGTCGTCGAGCAGGGCCTGCAACCCTGGCGCACGCATCCCCAGTTCGGGCTCGGCAAGGCCGGCGAGCTCCCGGCGCTCAGCAGCCTCGTGACCCAGCTCGACGCCTACAAGACGCAGCAGCAGCAGGCCGAGGAGCAGCGCAGACAACAGGAAGAGGCACAGCAGCAACAGCAGCAGCAGGCTGCGGCGGGAGGCGGCGATCCGAACGCCAACCCACAGGGTGCAGCTCCGGCCAACCAGCAAGATCCCAACGCGGCGCCGCCGGCGACCGAACAGGCGCAGCCCGACGCGAACCAGCAACAGCAGTCCCCTGGCGCGCCGACCCCCGAGCTCAACGTCTCGCCCGAGCTGCAGCAGCTGATGACGCGCAAGAACGAGGTGCTCGCGATCCTCGATCAGGAGGCGGCGCGCGTCGAGCTGATGCTGGCGCCGTTCAAGACCGCGCTCGAGGCCGTCGTCTCCGGCATCACCGATCTGAAGTTCGCCAGCGACGGGATGAAGGACTTCAACGAGATGCTCGCCAAGGGCATCGGCGAGTTCTGGTTCCAGCACATCGCCGAGGAGGGCGTCAAGGCGACGATCGTCGGCGCCAAGGAGTGGGGCGACAAGGTGCAGTCGTCGATCGACGCGATCAACCTCGCCGGTGAATCGGGGATCGCGAACCGCAGCTTCCTCCCCCAGATTGGCCGCTGGCTCCTCGGTCTCTCTCGCAACGAGATCATGAACCAGGCGCGCCAGGCGACCTCGGTCAATCAACTCGAGGAGATCCGCGGCAACCTCGGCACGACGCTGGCCGACGTCAACCGACTGTTGCCATCGATCGAGACGCTCGCTGGGGCATCGAGCGAGGGGCAAGCGAAGGAGCAGCAGATCAACGCGCTGCCCGAGCAGGTGTCCGACGCAAGCCAGCCGGGCGGGGGCGCGCCTGGACCACAGGCAGGAGCGCCGCAAGCCGCCGGCCAGGGTCCGCAGCCTCCCGCAGCGAGCACCGCGCCACCCGGCCCCGAGGACGTCGGGCCGACCGAGAGCGAGCTGGCGATCGACATCATGGCGCTCAACCCCGAGCGGCCGAGCGTCCATGGCCCTGCCGCCGAGGTGGAGGAGCGCGCGCGGCGCATCGACGAGAACGCCCACAAGATCAAGGATCCCGATCTGAAGGCGAAGCTCCGGCTGTGGCTGTCCAACGCGCCGACGAACGATGGCGACCTCGTCTACGCGATCGACTCGATCCGCTCGGCGGTGGGCAAGCTGTCCGGCGAGGTCCCCGGCTCGGGCTTCGTCGGCGACATCCGCGACAGCTACGAGCGCGCGGGCGGCGGCGTCGGCGGTGTCGCGGCCGGAGCGGTGGCGACGGTGGCGGGCGCCAGCGAGCTCATCGAGACGGCGCCGATCGCGCTGGCAGACTCGATCAGCGACGCGGCCGGCACGGCGCGCGTGTCGGAGAAGTACCCGAAGTTCTCGATGGCCATCAAGTTCGGCTGGAAGATCGTCACCGCGCCCGTCATGGGAACGCTGCAGCTCTTCACGCAGACAGCCAAGGTCGCGCAGGGCACCAACGACGTGATCGAGAAGAGCGCCTCGCTCCTCGAGAAGCAACAGATCGCCAAGGAGCTCACCGCGCAAGTCGATGAGCTCAACCGCGCGCGCGGCGCCGCCCCCGGAGCGGCCCCATGACGCTCGCCTCGCTCGCCGCCAGCGTCGGGCTCACCTACACCGCCAAGCTGCTGCCCGCCTTCGATGCGATCGTCGAGCGCCTGGGCCTCACGGCACGCCCGATCGCGATCGAACCGCCCGCCCTCACTTCGACGCGCACCGATCGTATCGCGCGCCTCGTCTACCGCGGCCTCGACGACGAGACGGCCGCCGGCGCGCTCGACGCGCTCGACGGCAGTCGGGCGCTCCAGGCGTTGGCGGCGCGCGATCTGACGCTGCGACTGCGCATCGTCGACCCCGCGCTACGGCTGCGCATGCGGACGCTGCTCGAAGAGGCGCCGGCGGGCCTCCTCGAAGGCGACGGCTCGTTCTCTGACGGTGCGCTCCGGCGTGCCGGCGCGCTCTGCGGCCCAGCCTTCCTCGATGGCCTGCTCGGCACCGCGCCGACGCAAGCCGGCGCCCTGGTCGATCTCTACGCGCACGCCGGCCTGTTCTCCGTCGCAGCGATGCTGGCGACGGTGCTCGCCGAGAGCCGCAACCTTGGCGACTTCGTCAAGGTCGCGCGAGAGAGCCTCTTCGACGGCGACCACGCCGTGTCGGCGCGCGACCCCCACGAGCAGGCGCGCGTCGTGTTCTCGTCGCTGCGGCGCACGGGTCAGAAGCCAGAGGCGCGGCGCGGGCCGATCGAGGGCCTCAACCTCGGACAGCTCGCGCTCGATCTCGCGATCGATCTGCCCGTCGCCGATCCGCTCTCGGTGTTCGCGCTGCTCAAGACCGAGCCGCACTGGCGCTTCGCGCGCGTCGTCGTGGCAGCGACGGGAATCCAGGCCTCGGGCGGAGATGCGCAGATGATCGCCGAGGCGATCACGCTGGGTGGAGGCAACCACGCGGCGACCTTCGACGTCTGGTATCTGCTGCTCGCGGCGAGCCGGCGACGCGGCTTCCCCGAGGTGATGAGCGCGTTCCTGGCGACGATCGCTGCGCAGCCGAACAACCTCGATCTGTGGCGGGTGCTGGCCGCGCTCAGCTACGATCAGCCGGGCCAGATCGAGGCGCTCTCGGAGCTCGACGCCATCGTCGAAACGCAGGTGGGTGGCGCGCTGCGGCCGCGCAGCGTCTGACCCAGGCGAGCCCGCTACTCGGCGAGCGCTGCGTCGATCGCCGCCTTGAGCTCGGCCGAGTCGGGCGCGACCCTCGACGGAAAGGCCGCCTTGACCTGGCCCTTCTTGTCGACGAGGTACTTGTGGAAGTTCCACTTCGGCTCGCCGTGCTTGGCGGTCAGGAACTTGTACACCGGCGACTGCTTGTCGCCCTTGGTCGCGACCTTCTCGAACATCGGAAACTCGACGCCGTAGTTCTTCTTGCAGAAGGTCGCGATCTGCTCCGACGTGCCGGGCTCCTGCGCGCCGAAGTCGTTCGACGGGAAGCCGAGCACCACGAGGCCCTTGCCCTTGTACGCCTCGTAGAGCTTCTCGAGGCCGGCGTACTGGGGCGTGTAGCCGCACTCGCTGGCGGTGTTGACGACGAGCAGGACCTTGCCCTTGTACTGGCCGAGCGACTCGGGCCTGCCGGCCAGGGTGTTGGCGGTGATCTCGTGCAGCGACATGGCGGGCTCCTTGGCGGCCGCGGCTCCGACGAGCGCGGCGGATGCAATGAGGGTCTGTAGAATTCGCATGGCCCTTGGATGCTCGGACGCGTCGGTTAGATGCGCAAGCCCATGCGGGCCAGCCGCGCCGAGTAGCGCAGGAGCTCGCCCTTGGTCAGGGTCGCGAACACCCGATCGTAGAGGCCGGGCAGGCGCTCGGCGGTGCGGTTCATGAACCGCACGAACTGGGGAAAGTCGATCTCGTCGCGGACGAAGGCGCCGAACACCTCGTTGCCCTGCTCGAACAGCGTCCCGAACGCGACATCGAGGAGCTGGTTGATCGCCCCTGGCGCCTGCGGGCGTCGCGAGCGACCCGCAACCATCATCAGCGTCAGGCCCCCCATCACCTGCAGCGCCGCGGGCTCGCGCCACGCCGCGGCGAGCGTCCGCCGGTCGAGGCGCCTCGTCTCGAGCGCGGTCTCGACGGCGCGCCCCACCGGGAGGAACGAGCGCACCATCGAGCCGAAGCCGCAGAACGTCAGCGGCGAGTGGCGTCCCGCCGCATCCCCGACGAGCAGCACGCGATCGCACGGCGAGGCCGGCATGTCGCCAAGGCGCGTGTACGCCGGGATGAAGCCGAACGTCGGCTTCTCCATCTCGGCGGGGCCGGCCTTGTAGCGCGCCCGCACGCGAAAGAACCGCTCGTAGAGCGCCTGCAGCGAGCGCGGTGGCAGCCGACTCGGCTCCGTGTAGTAGAAGAGGTAGGTGGTGTAGCGCTTGCCCGGTCCCGGGAAGCCCTCCCAGACGTGCTGCTGCCCCTCCTCGACGTCCTCGGTGGTCGCAAGGATCTCGCCGATCGAATAGTCAACCTGGTTGACTGCCTCGCCCTCGTCGAGGCCGGTCAGTACGCCGCCGACCGTCGGGCAGACCAGATCGAACCGCGCGTGTGGGCTCGACGCGCCGAGGCCATCGAGCAGCAGCTCGCTCGTCAACGTGCGACGCTGCCCCGTCGCCAGCTCGCGCACCTCGACCGCCACGCCGCCTGGACCGACGCGATAGCCGACCAGCTCGTGCTGCGGCAGGAGCGTCGCGCCGTGGCGTACGCAGCGGTCGCGGAGCGCCGTGAGCAGCGGCTCCGCATCGACGACGCTGTCGAGCACGCCGGTGACCGGGTAGGTCCCGCCGCCGTGCCAGCGCACGATGCCGTGCCGATAGTCGAGCACCACCAGCGCCGCGACCTCCTGCTCGGTGAACAGGCCGCTGTCGACGAGTGGCGCGAGCTCGCGGCGCGAGATGTTCCACTCGCGGTGGCCGACGCCGATCGGGCGGCGGTCGAACACCGCGACGCGCCGGCCGCGCGAGGCGAGGTACGCAGCGTAGAAGAGCGACAGCCCGCCGCCGGCGAGCACGACGTCGAAGTCGCAGCGCGTCGCCGCGTCGGGTCCGCCGCGCGGGTCGATCGCGAAGCGGCGCGGCTGGAGGAAGCTGCGCTCGAGGTACTCGAGCTGCGCCACGACCTCGGCGGACAGCGCGTCGCTCACGCCGACAGCCCCGAGGCGCGCACCAGTGGCAAGAGGGTCGCGTCCGATGGCCCGGGGGCGCCGCCACTCGGCGACAGCCACAGCCCGCCGAGTGAACGGAGCGCCAGCCAGAGCTTGCGCCCCGTCGAGACGACCGCGCGCTGCGAGACCGAGTCGTACCCGTTGCGTGCGACCTGCTGCCCGATCTCGCCGTAGATGAGGCGGCTGGCGTAGATCGCTGGACGACAGCTCGCGGGCAGCATCGGGATGCCGAACTCGGCGCTCGTATAGTGACGCTCGGCGCGCGCCAGCAGCTCGGCAACGGCGCGGCCGAGCCCGTCGGAGAAGCGCGGCGAGGCGAGCAGCGCCTCCCGATCGACGCCGTGCGCGGCGAGCAGCTCGTCGGGCAGATAGACACGGCCGCGCCGCGCGTCCTCCCCGACGTCCCGCGCGATGTTGGTCAGCTGCATGGCGAGCCCCAGATCCGAGGCGCGCAGCCACGCCGCGCCGTCGCTCGGTCCCATCACGCAGGTCATCATCAGCCCGACCACCGAGGCGACGCGATAGCAGTAGAGGTCGAGCTCGGCCCAGGTCCCGTAGTGCGTCCCCCCGACGTCCATCTCCATCCCGGCGAGCAGCTCCTCGGGCAGCGCGCGCGGGATCGCGTAGCGCTCGGCGACGAGCGCAAACGCGCGATCGATCGGATGATCGCCAGGCGCGCCGCGATAGACGTTGGCGAGGCGCTGGCGCAGCCCGTCGACGCGGCGCTGCGCCTCGGCAGCGACGCGCTCGTCGTCGACCGAATCGTCGGCGCGGCGGCAGAAGGCGTAGAGCGCCCAGGACGCCTCCCGCACCCAGCGTGGCAGGATGCGCGACGCCAGATAGAAGCTCTTCGAGTGGTGCGCGATCCAGTGGCGGCACTCCTCGCGCAGCGCCGGCTCGAGCAGCGGCCGACGGTCAACCTGCTTGACTAATGCGCTCACTAGCCGGCCAACGGACGTACGAGCGAGCGGTCGAGCGCGGCGTGCGTCCCCGCGATCGGATCGCGCGGGTTGCCCGTGCCGCCGCGGTCGCCGATGATCCGGTCGACCACCTTGGCCGTCGACAGCACGCCGGGCAGGCCCGCCCCCGGGTGCGTCCCCGCGCCGACGATGAACAGGCCGCGCACGTCCTCGCTCTGGTTATGAAAGCGCATGTAGGCCGACTGCATCAGCGTCGGCTGGATCGAGAACGCGGCGCCGAGCTCGGAGTTCATCTCGTCGCGGAAGGTCTGCGGCGTGATGAAGCGCGACGTCACCAGGTTGTCGCGCAGGCCCGGGATGTACGTCTTCTCGAGCGCGGCGAAGATGCGCTGCTCGTACTCCTTGCCGAGCTTGTCCCAGTCCTGTCCGCCGCCAAGGTGCGGCACCGGCGACAGCACGTAGAAGTTCTCATGGCCGGGCGGCGCCACCGAGGCGTCGGTGCGCGTCGGCGCGTGCAGGTACAGGCTGAAGTCTTCGGCCAGCACCTTCTTGTCGAAGATGTCGTTGAGCAGCTCGCGGTAGCGCGGCCCGAGGAGGATCGTGTGGTGCGCGCAGTCGGGGTACGTCCGCTTGGTGCCGAAGTACGCCACGAACAGGCTCATCGAGTAGCGGAGCTTGTTGATGCGCGCGTCGGTGTTCTTGCGACGGTACTTCGGATCGATGAGGTACTTGTAGATGTGGGGCGCGTCGCCGTTGGCGACGACGATCTCGGCGGCGAGCTTGCGGCCGCCCTTGAGCGTCACACCGGTCACCGCGCCGTTGTCGATCTCGATGCGCTCGGCCTCCGTCGAGCACTCGAGGCGCCCGCCGAGCTCGGTGAACAGGCGCACCATGCCTTCGACGATCTTGCCGGTGCCGCCCTTGGCGTACCAGACGCCCCACTTCTTCTCGAGATAGGCAATGAGCGCGTAGATCGAGGTCGTCGAGAACGGGTTGCCTCCGACGAGCAGCGGGTGGAACGACAGCACGGTACGCAGGGCGTCGTCCTTGACGTAGCTGCGCACCCACGAGTGCACCGACAGGTGCGAGCGCAGGCCGATCATCTTGGGCACGATCTTGAGCATGTCGCTCACGCGCCCGAACGGGATGTCGCCGAGCTTCTCGAAACCGACGTGGTAGATGCGCTGCGACTCGCGCAAGAGCGCGCGGTAGCCGTCGACGTCCGCCGGGTTGAACTTGCGGATCTGCTCGCAGTTGCGCTCCTCGTCGCCGGTGTAGTCGAAGACGCGGCCGTCGTCGAAGCGGATGCGATAGAACGGATCGACCGGCACGAACTCGACGTAGTCCTCGCGCTTCTTGCCGCACAGGTCCCACAGCTCGTCGAAGATGAACGGGGCAGTGATCACCGTCGGGCCGCCGTCGAAGGCGAAGCCCTGGTCGCGGTAGACGTAGGCGCGGCCGCCGGGTTGATCGCGCTTGTCGATGACCGTGACGGCGAAGCCGCGCGCCTGCAGGCGGATCGCGGCGGCGAGTCCGCCGAAGCCGGCGCCGATCACAACGACGGAGGGACGTTTGTCTGCCATGGCCGCGATTAGATGCACGAGGCGGCCCCGCCGTTCAAGGAGGCGCGTCAAGTGGCGGCGGCGTAGTAGCGGGGATCAGCGCGTTCCGACGGAAGCGCCGAGCTTCATGCCGTTGGCGGTGCCCACGATGGCGGTCTGATGCGTGGTCGACACGCCCGTCGCTGAGCCGCGGAAGAGGAAGGCGGCGCCGCGGGAGAAGGGGCTGTTGTCGAAGTTGGCCGAGGGCGCCCCGATCAGCAGGTCGTGGAAGCCGTCGCGATCCACGTCGCCCACGCCAGCCACCGCGGCACCGAACTCGTTGTTGCTGTCGCTGCCCGGGTAGGAGATCGCCGCCGGGGTCGAGGTGGTCGAGTGGCCCGTGCTGCCGCCATGGAAGACGTGCACCGCGCCTCCCTTGGGCCGGCCGATACAGATGTCGGCGTAGCCGTCGCCGTTGACGTCCGCGGTCGCGATCGCCGACCCGAAGCTGTCGCCGCCGGAGAGCACGTCCGTGGAGGCCGTCATGCTCGTGCCGAGCGTCGAGCTGCCGTAGAAGACGAACGCGCGGTTGTTGCTCCCCCATAGGATCACGGGAGCGCCCACGATGACGTCCGAGTAGCCGTCGCCGTTGACGTCGCCGCCTCCGACCGCGTCGCCGAAGTGCGTCGTGCCGCTCGGCTGGGTGAGATCGATGGCCGTCGACGAGAGCCCGTTGACGCTGCCGAGGAACAGCCACGCATTCTGACCGCTCCCCGACGTGCTGATGTTGTACCACCACTGGCCGACGACCGCGTCGGCGTAACCGTCGCCGTTGACGTCGCCTGCCGCAGCCACGGAAGCCGAGCTCGACGCGCCGCTCTGTGGGATCGGCACCGCAACCGGCAACGTGATGGTCGTCGCCGCGGCACGTAGGCCTGTCCGCGATCCATAGTAGACTTGAATCGTACGGGTGATGCCGCCGGTGGCGACGCCTTGGGTGACGATGATGTCGCCATAGCCATCGCGGTTGACGTCGCCGAGCGCCGCGACCGGGCCACTTGGGACCGACGACAGCGTCGTCATCGCGGTGCTGGAGATGCCGCTCGGACCGCCCGGGTAGGCGATGAGAGTCGTCGAGGGGCCTCCCTTGACCACGATGTCGGCGTAGCCGTCGCCATTGAGATCGCCAGCGGAGATCGCGTAGCGCCCGAAGTACGCCGTGCCGTTCGTCAGCGTCTGCTGCGGCGACGTCGCGAGGCCGTTGCCCGAGCGGAGGTGGACGAAGGCCTTCGCGTCGCTGGTGCTCGGCGTGCTCGTACCGATCACTCCGTCGGCGAAGCTGTCGCCATTGAAGTCCGAGATCGCGCCCCACGCGGTGTTGACGCTCGTGCTCTTCTGCGGCACCTCGAACTCCCAGACCGGGCTCGCGACCACGCCGTTCGTCGTGCCGCTGCGCCCGAACAGGCGGAAGTAGTGGATGCCCGGCGCGAGCACGGAGGACGTTCCGTAGGTCCCGGTCGCGTTGAAGCTGGTCTGTACGGCGTTACAGGCGCGATCGGCGCAGATCTCGACGTGAGCACCGTCGGTACCCGGCATGAGCGCCCACTCGAACTTGGGCGTATTGCTCGTCGTCGTCGCGACCGACAGCGGCGCGATCGGGCGCGGCGGCATCGGCGCGCAGCCACCGCTGCTCGCCATCTGTCCGGACGGACACAGCGACACCGACAGCTCGTAGCTCAGTGTTGTCGCCGGATCCGATCGATACTGCGAGTCGGCGAGAACGAAATAGGTCACGCCTTGGGTGGCGGGCCAGGTCACGGTGAAGTCAGGCCAGCTGGTGCCCACCTCCGCGCAGGTGAGCTCGCTGGCCTCTTGCGAGCAGTTGCTGCGCACGTAGAGCGAGGCGGGCCAGTAGTTGGTGCGCAGCCGCGCCGTGGCGGTCCCCGATGCGGGCGCGGTCCACGCGTGGATGTTCTCCATGCCGGCGTCCGAGCCGCAGCTCGCGCTCGTCATGACGCCCGCCGTCGAGCTTGCGACCATCGAGCCGTTGTAGGTGCCGCCAGCTGGGTTGAGCACGATCGCGCCGGCGCAGGTGCCCACTCCGCAGCCCTCGTCGACCGAGCCGTCGCAGTCGTCATCGCTGCCGTTGCAGAAGAACTCGTTGACGAGCTCGGGCCGACACGACTGATCGCCGCACTTGTTGGAACCCGGTGGACAGTTGCAGGTTCGCCCGGCCGCATCGTCGAGCGCCGGTGCTGGCTTGTCGACGCAGAGGTTGCCCGCGGGGCATGGGTTGTGGACGCAGGCGTCGATGTCGGTGCACGTCGAGATCCCATCGCCTTCGTAGCCGGTCTTGCAGGTGCACGTCCGGCTTCCCATCGTGTTCA
>CAZPEY010000181.1:0-11328 GCA_964585665.1 uncultured Polyangiaceae bacterium
CGGTGCTCAAGCGCAACACCACCAAGTTCAACACCGGCATCTCGCTGCGCGACGCGCTCATCGACTTCATCCGCAACGCGCCCGATCGCTGCGACCCGAACGACTACAGCAACGTCGTCGGTGTGACCTGCCGCAAGCCGGCCTCGGCCGGGCCGCTGCGCGGCGAGCAGTTCGACTGTTCGGAGCAGTGCTGCTGCCACGACGACGAGAGCGGGCCAGTGCGGTGCTCGTCCAAGTGCGGCGGCTTCATCGCTTGCAACGACCAGGGGCTCCAGCCCGAGGTCTACGACTTCTCCAACACCTCGTGCATCCTGCCGACCTTCGGCACGCACGATGGTCGAATCTTCCCTGTCACGGACGTCGAATGATGCGTGGTCTAGCTCTCCTCCTGTCCGTTCTCGCGGCGACCAGCTGCGTGCGCTACCAGTCGTCTCCGACCGGCGGCCGCATCGACTCGCTGACGCTCAACCTGCTCGAGCCGACCGAGGTCGGTACGCCGAATGATCCGATCGCGACCCGCTCGGCGCGCTTCGATCTGTTCGCCCGCGACGATCAGGGGGCGCAGGTCGACGAGGATGTCGCCGTCGACCTCTACCTCGCGTCGGGCGGTCAGAAGACCGGCGTGCTCAACGGCTGCTCGGTCGCCGAGGCGAGCAAGACGCCGCTGGCGACGGTGAACCTCGTGGCCGGCGAGCTGCGCGACTACTTCCTCGACCTGCCTCAGGCCTTCGGCGCCTCGGCGATCTGGGCCGAGATCCCCTCGGCGGGCGCGGCCGGGGCTTCACCGGTCATCTACTTCCGCAACCCGTTCATCTCGGACCTGACGACGCCGCCGGATCTGATGTCGCCCAAGGTCGCCTTCTGCAACCCGTACACCGGCAAGTTCGTTCGCGTCGACAAGGCGACGGGCACGGGCCGGCTCTACGTGTCGGCGGTGTTCACCAACGCCTTCGTCATGATCGATTCGGGCGCGACCAAGTTCAACGCGATCTACGTCTTCACCTTCGGGCGCCCGTCGCGGAACATCGTCCCGGGCCAGCCGCTCGACTGGGTGACCGGGAACATCGCCAAGTTCAATGGCTTCACCCAGCTCTCGTTCCCGCGCTACGAAGCGAGCAGCGACGAGCCGGACCTGTCTGCCTTGCCCAAGCCGGTCAAGCTCACCAACGTCGACCTGTCCGACGTGCCCAAGATGCTGCAGTACGTCTCGCGCACCGTCTCGGTGACCGGCAAGATCTGCAACCCGTTCCCGAACAACCCGAACGACAACCCCGACATCCAGCGCACGCGCGACTCGTGGCTCAGCTTCAACCAGTTCGTGCTCGACGCGGACACGACCTGCTCGAGCATCTCGAACTACACGATCGCGCTGCCGGCCAAGAAGGTCGGCGATTTCGATCCGCTCCAGCGAATCGGCGACACGATCACCGTCACTGGCGTGCTGCGCAACTCGTCGGGACAGAACCCTGTCACCGACGCCGACGGCAACAAGGTCGCGTGCGATGACAGCACGCCGTGTCCGAGCGGCAACTGTCAGGACGACGGCTTCTGCTACAAGACCGCGTTCAACTTCTGGACCGTCTATCCGACGACGGCCTCCGACCTCAACTAGGCATCAGGTAGAACATCAATGCAGGCTCGCTCAAAGGCTCTCGTGGTTCTCGGTGCGCTGCTCTTCGCGGGCGCGGCACACGCCGGCGATTTCGTCGACACCCGTCTCAACTTCAACATCACGGACGAAAACGTCCTGGTGAAGCCTGGCGAGACGAATCCGTCGGTGCCGGGTCTCCGCATTGGGCGACCGAACTCGCTCGGCGTGCTGTTCTTCGACAACTACGACACGCGCTACTCGGGCTTCGAGAACCTGACCCACCTCGTCGTCTTCAAGAGCATGGAGAACGCGCACGTCACCGCCGAAGGCGCCTACGTGCTCCGCCTCCTCCAGTTCACGGACGTCAACCTGTCGTCCATCGACGACGGCAGCTACCTGCGCGTCCAGTTCTGGTTCGATGGCTCGCGGAAGAACAAGACGAACCTGGCGCTGACGCTGTTCCCGCTCTCGGCGGATCGTATGCGTCTCGGCTACAGCTTTCGCTTGAGCTGGGGCGGCTCGCCGATCTTCTTCAAGCTCAACCCCGACATCCCCGTCGGCGCGGCGGCCTTCGTCACCAACACCGCGCCGGCTCCAGGCCTCAAGCTGCAGCTGTCCGGCGAGCGCTACTACGTCTACGCAGGCCTCAAGACCTCGACCCTGCTCAACCGCAACCCGAGCGTCAACGAGCAGCAGGCGATCTACGGCGTGCTTGGCGGCTTCGGCGTCGATCTGTGGAAGGAGCACATCCGCCTCGAGGGCGGCGTCGGCTTCTTCGATCGCGGTGTCAACCCGCTGTTCTTCGGCACCAGCGTTGGCGCCCAGGGCCAGACCTTCACGGAATATCCGGTGCAGACCTACGGCGGCTCGATGCAGCTGTCGTTCTTCCACAAGATGGCGCCGACGACGTCGCTCGACCTGCGGCTGTATCGCAACGATCCGAACTCGGCCGAGCGCTACTTCGTCCGTCCGGCGTACTCGCCGGAGTTCAAGTTCATGGTCTCCACCGAGTTCACGGTCGCTGGCACGACGCTGCAGGACGTCGACAAGGCGAACTCGACGCGCACCCAGCTGGCGGTTGCCGGCGACCTCAACATGCGCCTCATGAAGGGCAACCTGCGGTTGAAGGCCGACATCGCGACCCGCTCGCTCGCCTTCATCCTGCTCAACCAGCCGTCGCTGGTGCCGTTCCAGGACTTCCCCAAGGGCGCGCGCGTCACGCCGGAGATCTTCGGCGCCGCCGGCTTCGACTACTTCCTCGAGCGCATCGGCATGACGCTCGGCGTGACGATCGGTGTGCAGAACCCGGCGACCTTCACGCCGCCGCCTGGTCGTACGCTGTCCGGCCCGATCACCGGCGGCACGGGCGGGTCGCTCAACACGACGGCGACGATCGTCGTCCGCAACGAGGGCGACGTGTCGATCCTCCCCGAGGGCAAGAGCGAGCTGCCGATGGTCGCCGCCAAGTTCGAGGTGCGCGAGGACTTCCTCGAGTGGTTCGGCGCGATCATCCAGATCCTCTATCAGTACGACGCCAACCAGACGCGCCTCATCAAGGCGCCCGATGGCACGTCGGAGCGCATCTTCGGCAAGCCGCACCAGCTCGGCTTCAACATCACGCTGTCGGCCAAGTACTGACCAGCCCATGACGCCGGAGGCGCTGCTCGCCGACGTCACCTTCGACGCGACTTCCCTCGAACAGGTCCCCTTCGATCGCCTGCGCGCGACGCTCGCCGAGCGCTCGATCGTGCGCGTGCGCGGGCTGTTCGCGCACCTCGATCTCGACAGGAAGATGGCGGCGATCGCGGATCGCTTCGATCCGCGCGCGGATCGAAAGCACGATCCACGCGACACCGAGGCGGTTCGGACCAACTTCCAGAAGCTGCAGATCGGCGCCAACTCGGGCACCAGCTCGCGGCGCACGCTCGGGCGCTTCCTGCGCATCTTGTTCAACCCGATCTTCGCGCCTGACGTGTACGCCCTGCGCGAGCTGTTCGTCACGCTGGCGCAGTTTCGCAACGGCCTGTATCGCCTGCCGCGTGACTTCGCGGTGCACGGCACCGACGAGGGCTTCTGGTCCTGCGCGCGGCTGCACCAGTACCCGCGCGGCGGTGGCTTCATGGTGCCGCACCGCGACCTCTACGCCCAGCTCGTCACCGACGACGCCAACCTCGGCTACTACCAGCCGCTCGTCATCCTCAGCAGACCGGGCGTCGACTACGTGGAGGGCGGCGCGTACATCGAGATCGGCGAGGAGCGCGTCGTCTTCGAGTCGGCCTGCCAGCGCGGCGATCTGGTCGTGTACGACGGCCGCACCATGCACGGGGTCGCGGATATCGATCCGCTGCGCCCGCTCGAGCTCGACTCCTTCGGCGGCCGCGTGGCGGCGTTCGCGTCGCTGTTTCGCCACTTCACCGACGGTGGCGCGGACTACGAGAAGGTCGCCGCCAAGGCGGTCGAGCGTTACGGCGCGCGCGCCGAGAAGATCTGAAACGCCCGCACTGGCTCGAGGACCGGCACTCGCTCGAGCGCCCGATCGAGGGCCGCGCCGAGCGACCGGTTGTAGACGAACGGCGGAGTGAAGCCGTAGCGCTCGACGCGAGCTTCGACGAAGCCGGCGCGCTCCATGGCGCCGAGGACGACGCTCGGCCGCATGTGGCGGACGCCACCGTCGCCGCGCCAGGTCATCTGCGGCGAGAGCAGGATCTGCGCGTAGTAGAGCGCGCAGTACGCGTTCGGCTCGCAGAACGCGACGCGCCCACCCGGAACCAGCGCGCGCCGCAGACCGGCGAAGACCGCGTCGAGATCGTCGAGGTGGTGGAGCATGAAGAAGCCGATCACCCGATCGACGCCGTGCACCTGGTCGCCGACCGTGGCGATGTCCGAGGCGACGGTGCGGAGGCCGGGGATCTGCGCGGCGGCCTGGGCGAGGAGGCGGGGCGAGAGGTCGGAAGCGACGACGTCGAGGCCGCGCTCGACGAGCAGTCGGGTGAAGCGACCGAGGCCCGCGCCGACCTCCAGGATGCGGCAGCCCCCGTCGAGCGCGGCGGCCGCGATCATGCGGTCGAGGTGGCGCAGCACGTACGGCGAGCGGCTGTGTTCGAGGCGCACGTTACCGCCGGGACGACGGTCGAAGTAGCTCTGCTGGTAGTCGAGGTGGCTGTGCTCGGACACGACGCGGCAGCGTGGACCATTCGTGCGATTCGTTCTAGTCCGAATCGCGGTGGCGCTCCGCTCCGTCGCGCGCCCACGTGGCGCTGAGGTGCTTGGCGAATCGCTCGACCAGTTGCGGGTCGACTCGCACCGCGGGCTGCTTGCCAGTCGCAACGAAGGACGCGCTCGTCCCGTCGACGGTGATCTCGACCATGTCGGGCTCGACCCAGTCCGTCGGGCGGATGACCAGTGAGTCGCCGTCCAGCTCGTTGACGAGCTTGAGGCTGGTGAGGCGCAGGCTGCAGCCCACGTTGTAACAGGGGCGCAGCTTGATCTCCCGCAGCTCGCGGACGAGCGTGCGCAGGCGGAGTTGCTGAGGGCCGCGCTGTACAGCGATGTCGAAGTGCGACTGTGCGCCGGTCGCGGTCGCATCCTCCCAGTCGATACGTACCGCCTGGTTGTTCTGGGAGGCGACCAGATCGAGCTCGATCGTCAGGCCGCGTGCCTCGGCGGGAGGCCAGGCACGATAGAGTCGACAAGGCGCGACCTCGCCGCGCAGGTACATCCGCTCGCGCACCGCGGTGATGAGCGCGGCCGGGAGGAGGCGCGCCGGCACCTCGTTGCCGAGGCAGACGCGGGAGAGACGGTGCGCGCCGATGCGCTGGATGAGCCGCTGCTCCCCGTCGCTGCCAAAGGTCGTCCGCAGCGGATAGTCGAATGGGGTCGGGTTGCGCAGCCCGGTCAGCAGGTAGTAGCGTGCGGCGTTGGGCTTGAGGATGAAGAGCGGCTCGCCAGCCGTGAGCGCGACGAGCGTCGTCGCCTCGTGCAAGAGGCCAAGCTGCACGCCCGGGGCGAAGCGCGCGCCGCGCAGGCTGGGGAGCCAGCCCGCCTCGGTCGTCGCGTAGCGATCGTAGGTGGCCGCTGACTGCACGAGCACCGCTGCGCTCGACCAGCCGAGCCAGAAGGTCATGGCGACGCGGAACAGGCGGCGCGGGAGCTGGGGCAGGAGGCAGGCGAGCCCGAGGAGCGCGGTCGGCAGTCCGTAGTTGAGGTGCGCCAGGTCGGCGCGAGGGTAGACGGCGCCCTGCGCCGCTCCAACAAAGAGCAGGACACACGCGCGCCAACGGCGCTCCTCGCGCCGCCCTGCCGCGATCGCGCCGAAGAGCGCGCCGATCGCGAGCGGCCCCGCGACGAATGGCGCGATTCCCCAGGTCGCGACCTCGAAGTAGGAGGTGATCTGGGGCGCGAGCTGGACCGAGAGCCCGTCGAGAAAGTGGACGCCGGCGTGCTCGAGGTAGTGACGCTTGCCGACGAAGGCATAGTCGACGAAGGCAGGCAGCGCGCCGAGCGCCGCGAGCGCAGCGACGAGGACCGCACACGGAACCGCGAACCCAGCGACCAGCCGTCCGAGCGCGGCGGCGCGCTCCCCGAGGGGCCGGGCTCTCTCCCAGCCGAGTAGCGTCGCGAGGCTGGCCGCGAGGCTGAGGAGGCCGAGGTTCTGCTTGGCGGTGAAGGCCAGCCCGGCCAGCAGGCCGACGCGTAGCCATGGGAGCGGCCCCGGCTGGGCGGTGCGCGCGCCGAGCAACGACGACAGCGTCGCGAGCAGGAACAGGCTCGCCGTCGTCGTGTAGGGACCGTAGTCCGCCGGGATCGTCGCGCACGCGAGCAGCAGCGCGATCTCGACGAGCCGGCTGGCGCCGAGCTGACGCAAGATGCGCACTCCGAAGGCCAGATTGCCGAGGAAGAGTGCCTCGATGACGAGGCGGATCACCCAGGCCTCTTGCCCGAGGAGCCGCACGAAGACGGCCGAGACGACGAGGCCGAGCGGCGTCGTGCCGTACGAGAAGTCACGGTAGGGCACGAGGCCGTGCGCGACGTGACCTGCGACCAGCAGGTTCCACGAACCGTCGGTTGCGTGGAACGGCGTCGACAGGGCGACGAGCAATCGCCAGCAGAACAGCACCGCGAGCGGGAGCCGGGCGATCATGGAGCGGCGGGCCCGCGCAGCGTCGGCGTCACGAAGGGGCGTCGCTGCGCGAGGCCTAGCCGGAGCTGGAGCGCCTGGGCGATCGCGCGCCCGGCGATCGCGATCCTGCGTCGGCTGGAATAGGCCGAAACGCCGTGCGGGCGCGCGCCACGCTCGACGACGAGCGTGCTCATCGGCAGGTCGAGGCCGGCGAGCAGCACGACGACGTAGGGCGGCTCGATCACCTGCGCGAGTAGGCGATCGCGCGCCTGCCGTGTCAGCGCCACGAAGAGGCTGCCCCCCTCGGGGACACCCCCGAGCTGCGCGAGCAGCCAGCGAAACAGCCGCGACTCGACGAGACGCCGCCGAGCTTCGTAGGCGCCGCGTCGGATCGCGAACACGATCGCCGCATCGGTGAGCTTGGCCAGGAGGAGCGCGGTGGCCTCGGGCGGGTCCTGGAGGTCGCCATCGAGGACGACGTAGCGTTGGGCCGCCACGGCAGCCAGGCCGGTGAGCACCGCGCGGTGCTGGCCTTGGTTCGTGGCGTGGGTGCAGACGACGACGCGCCGGTCGCCCGCCGCGAGCTCGGCGAGCACGGCGCTCGAGCCGCGCGGGCAGGCGTCATCGACGAAGACGAGGCGAAGGTCGTCCCCATAGGAGGCCAGGGTCGTGACGAGGCGGCGGTGCAGCTCGACGAGCGAGTCGGCGTTGCCGAACACCGGGACGACGACCGCGACGGCGACCTCGCGCTCAGTAGCCATGGGTGGCGCCCTGCTCGGCGCTCCAGCGCAAGAAGCGCTGCAGCCCGTCGGCGAGGGTCACGGTCGGACGCCAGCCGAGGTGCTGCTCCGTCGCGGTGAGGTCGGCGACCCAGTGCGCGGTGTCGGGCGCGTGCGCCGGGTGCGCATCGAGCTCGATCGACGAGTGGCTGCCGGTGAGCGAGACGACCAGGGCGGCGGCCGCCTCGTTGCTGGTCTGCACCCCGGACCCGAGGTTGAAGATCCGCCCACGCTGGCGATCGTCGACGAGCAGTCGGCAGCAAGCCTCGACGACGTCGTCGACGTACACGAAGTCGTGCTGCACGCCCGCGCGCGTCAGGCGCAGCGGCTGGTCGAGGCGGGCCCTGCGGCAGATCGTCGGCAGGAAGCGCTCGGGCGCTTCCCACGGACCGTAGATCGAAAACGGTCGCACGAGGGTGACGGGCTGCCGTCGCGACAGCTCGATCGCCAGCATCGCCGCCGCGGCCTTGCCGGCGCCGCGATAAGAAGAGGGGCGGAGCGCCATCGACTCGGAGAGCGGCACGTCGTGCGCGCCGTACTCCGTCGAGCTACCGACGTGGAGCACCACGCAGGCGGGCCGCTCGCCGATCGCTTCGTACAGATGGGCGGTGCCGAGGACATGCTGCCCTAGGTGGGCGAGCCGCTCCTCACTCGTCGATGGGTGGCCGTGCGGCGCGGCGGCGTGGACGACGAAGTCGAGCGACAGCCCCGCCACCAGCGCTCGGACGGTTGGGAAGTCGAGCAGATCGGCGGTGTGCCAGACGAGGCGCTCCTCGAGGTCGGCGAGTCGCCAGCGTCGAGACCCTGGCCGCGCCAGCGCGTGGACCTCGACCCCCTCGTCGAGGAAGCGGCGCGCCAGGTTGGCGCCGAGGAACCCCGTCGCCCCGGTGAGCAGCAGGCGCGCCCCGGCGAGCCGCTCAGCCAAGCGTCGCCTCATCGAGCGCCGCCACCGCCGCGACCAGCTCGGGGTTCTGGGTCGTGCGTCGCGCCGCGAAGGCCGCGCGGGTCGCGGTGACGATGCGCGCGGTCGCGGCGCCGACGTCGTGGGGCTGCACGTCGCGCAGGAAGGAGCGCCGCAAGAACGTGAAGCGGCTGTCGAGGCGCGCCATCTCCTCGAGCAGCAGGCGGCTCGGGATCGGCAGGCCGAGGTCGGGCAGCGTCAGCCCGCCCCAGCCGAACGGCACCGTCACTTGATCGCGCACCCGCTCGAGCGTCCCATCGACGATCGGCAAGAAGATGTGGCGCGAACGCCGCGCGATCGCCAGGTCCATCAGGCCAACGTAGATGCGCGACAGCGGCAGGCGGGTCAGCTGCGCGGTGGCGGCGACGGCCTCCTCGGTCTCGATGAGGATTCCGACGGCGGCGCGTTCGCCCACCAGCCGCAGCACCCGCTCGACGCTCGCCACGTCGCGCACCATCGGCACCAGCAGCTCGTTGGCACCAGCGGCGAGCGCCGCCTGGACCTCGCCCGCGGTGTGCTCGCCGACCGCGTTGATGCGGCAGATCACCGGGCCCGGCGTCTGCTGCGCGACGCGCTCGAGATCGTCGAGGGTGTTGCTGTTGATCTGGGTGTCGAAGCCGCGCTGCCGCTCGTGCTTGCCCGCGTGCTCCCAGTCGACGATGGTGCCGCGCAGCCCGCCCTGCAGCGCCGCGTTGACGAGGGCAGTGTCGACGGAAAACAGCCACAGATCGATCACGTCGCTACCTTCCGCGCTAGCACGACCAGCGAGGAGCCGAAGGGAACCTGCAGTCGCTCCGAGACCCGACCATCGACCCGGTTCCACCAGACCAGGGCGCGGTTCAGCCACGGGTTCGGATGATCCTCGCGCTCCCGCGTCGCCGGGTCGTGCCGTCCGAGCAGGCGGTGCGCCACGAGCAGCGGCAGCAAGCTGACCTGGTAGCCGAACAGCCGCTCGATCGCGAAGCCAGCCTCGCGGAGGCGCGCCCGCAGCGTGGTCGCGGTGTAGCGCCGCAGGTGGCCAGCCGCCTCGTCGCGGAACGACCACAGCAGCGGCAGTGCCGGCACCGTTACCAGGAGCTGTCCGCCGGGGCGGAGCACGCGCGCCGCCTCGGCGAGCGCGGCCCGATCATCGACGTGCTCGAGGAGATCGAGCAGGAGCACGGCGTCAAAGGCGGCGGCGGGGAGCGGGAGCGCGACGGCGTCCCCCAGTCGCCACTCGACGCCGTCCGGCAGCCCTGCGGGCGCGGCGTGCTGATCGACCGCCAGGCAGCGTCGCCCGGTTGACGCGAGCCAGCCGAGGAGCCGGCCGGTGCCCGGACCGACCTCGACCACCTCGGCGCGCTCTGGGAGCGCCGCCCGGAGCGTGCGCTCGAGCAGCTCCCGCCGAGCCACGAACCAGAAGTGGCTCGCCTCGAGGGCGTGCAGCGCGCGCAGCCGATCCGCCGGAAAACTCATGCCGATGGATGATACACAGGCGATGCGAGCAAATTGCAACGGTGCACGATGCCGGGTGTCATCGCGACAGGACCCAGGAGAGGAACATGGCAGATCAGGCTGTTCTCGACGAGCTTCTCAAGATGCAGTCGGCCCGCGAGGCCGACATGATGGCCAAGACGACCAAGGTCAAGCGCGTGATGTGGATCGGGTCCCTCGTCGCGTTCGCCTCGTTCTATGTCCCCGTCGGCCCGCTGCGCGGCCTCGCCGCGATCTGGCTGCTGCTGGCCTTCGCGGTGCTGACCGGCGTCGCGCTCGGCACGTTCATCCGCCAGTCGGAGACGAAGAAGTTTCGCAAGCTCCTCGCCGAGCGGCCCGAGCAGGTGACGCAGGTGCACGCGCAGATCAACGTCGCCTACGGCGTCAAGAGCGGCACGGCGCTGCACATCTCGACGATGGACGGGGGCCGCGGGTCGGCGCCCTTCCTCGACGCAGACGTCGAGCCGGCTACGGCGCTGCTGCGCCAGCTCTGTCCGAACCTTCGATAGGGGGGAGGAAAAGGAGAGGGCGGGGGAGACCGGCTACTGCAGCGAGCAGGTGCCGTTGACGCAGACCGACGCGTAGTTCATGCAGGGATCCGCGAAGCAGCGCACGCCGGGTCCGCTGCAGGTCGGATCTGGATCGCTGTTCGACAGCGCGCGGCAGTCGCAGCCGGTGCAGTAGTCGGCGAACGTGCGGCAGTCGGCATCGGTGGAGCAGGCGCCCGCGGCCGGCGCGCTGCCCGGTACGCACGAACAGCTCTTCGAGGACCAGACGTAGCCCTGGATGCACATCGCCGTCTGCACGCAGGTCTTGTCGTTGGCGTTGCAGATCTCGCGGCACGCGATCATCGGACAGATCTTGTTGGCCGGGCACTTGGGGCAATCCCAACGACAGCCGCCCTTGAGCTCGCCCGAGACATGGTCAACCCCATCGGGAGCTGGTGCTCCGCACGCCGAGAGTACGAGCGCGAAGCCGAGAGCGAGCAGCGTAGCCGTCAGGTGGATGATCCGCATGTGGTGAGCCTCCCCAAAAGGTGCCTTCTTGGCTGCCGCGCGCGCCACTCTGACGTACGCGGGGAAACCAAACTATCAAGCGCAACCTTGGGAGCGAAGCAATTCCGCTTCGACACGGCGCGCATGTACCAAAGGGAACATGCACTGAACTCTTGAGCAGCTCTTGCGGGAGGTGTTATGTTGCTGCGCCATGCCGAAAGCGAAGCCTGCCGCCGTCGCCAAGCACGCCGACGAGCCCGAGTTCATCGTCGTCCGAGGGGCGCGCGAGCACAACCTCGACATCCCGCAGCTCAAGATCCCGAAGCGCTCGCTCGTGGTCTTCACCGGCGTGTCCGGCTCGGGCAAGTCGTCGCTCGCCTTCGACACGCTCTACGCCGAGGGCCAGCGCC
>CAZPEY010000182.1:0-11314 GCA_964585665.1 uncultured Polyangiaceae bacterium
CCTTGGCGAGATCGGGCAGCGGCTCGGAGGAGACGGTCAGCGACACCTTCTGGCAGTTGCCTGCCAGCGTGATGCTCGCCGATCCCGAGGCGATCGTCGCGCCGCTAAGGCGCGCCGTGATCGTCACCTCGATCAACTTGCCCTGCGGATAGCCGCTCGGAAACTCGACCTGGATGCCGCCGCTGGCCTTGCCCGGGACGTGGGTCAGGGTCTCGGTGTGCGGCGTACCGCGATCGACCGACACGTCGATGACGAGCTGGTCGGCGTCGGTCGCCTGGCCGCCGAGGGTCAACGACACGAACAGCGTCTTGTCGGCGCAGTCGCGGACATCGGGGCTGCAGCTCGCGAGCAGGCCGACGAGCGCGATGAGCGAGAGTCCAAGGTTGAAGGTGCGCATCAGTTGCCGTTGACCTTGCCAAAGGAGGGATCCGGATCCTTGGTGCCGCGGGTGCCGATCGCGACGCCCACTCCGACGCCCGCGCCAACCACGACGATGGCGGCGGCGACGACGCCCCAGACCCACGGCTTGATCTTCTTGCGCGGCGCCGGAGGAGGTTCGCTGACGATCGCCGCCGGCGCTGGGCGCGACGGGGCCGGGGTCGGCGTCGCGGTCGGAGTCACTGGAGGGGGCGCCGGCTTGCGCTCGGGCGGCGGTGGAGGAGGCGTGGGTTTCGAGGGTGGCTGGACCGTCGCGGTGGTCGTAGCCGTCAGGGTCGGTGTCGCGGTCGGGCTGGGGGGGGATGGCTTCGGCTGCACTGGGGCCGGAGGTGTGCGCAGCGTCGTCGGGTTCTGGTTCGAGGCGGCGCGGTCCTTGTCGATCGCCGCCTGGAGCGCCTCGACGTGGCGCTGCACCTCGATGCGGCTGCCCCGATCTCCGTAGAGGCGCAGGTAGCTCTGATAGAGCTCGAGCGCCCGCTGTTTGTTCCCGCCGAGGCGGTGCGCCTGGGCCGCGTTGTAGAGGATCGCCGGATCGGGCTTGAGCTCGAAGGCCCGCTCGAAGATCAGCGCGGCTTCGTTGTACTTGCCGAGGGCGTACTGCGCCGTGGCGCGCTCGTAGGCCTCCTTGGCGGTCTCCTGGGCCACGGCAGAGTGACTGATGAGCAACCCCAACACCAGGAGCCAGACACGCAGCAACCGCATCGAGCCAAGCTATCACGATCACGAGCCGACGTCATTGACGCCGCCGTCAGTTGCGGTCGCTCGGCTGCGCCGCGATCTCGGCCTCGATCTGCTCCCACTCGATGAGGAGCTGATCGATCTTGGCCTGCAGCGTCTCGCTCTCTTGATGGAGGGCGTCGAGCTCCGCCTTGGGCGTGCGCGCGTAGAACTCCGGATCGGCGTAGTGGGCGTCGAGGTCGCGCTTTCGCGTCTCGGCCGCCTCGATCGCGGCGACGAGCTTGTCGCGCTTGCCGGGGAGCGCCGCGATCCGGTTGCGCTCGCGCTTCTGCTCTTCCCACGACTGGGCGCGGCTCTTGTCCTTGGCGGTGCTGGGCTTGCCAGCCTTCTGCAGGATCGCGTCGGCGTCGAGGTGATCGTCGCCGCTGTGCTGCAGGTACTCGGCGAAGGTGCCGGGGAAGTCGTGCGGCCCGGTCGGGGTCAGCTCGATGATCCGGGTCGCGAGCTGCGAGACGAACCAGCGATCGTGAGAGACGAAGAGGATCGTCCCCTCGTAGCTGCGCAGCCCCTCGGCGAGCGCCTCGATCGCCTCGAGGTCGAGGTGGTTGGTTGGCTCGTCGAGCACCAGCAGGTTGGGCTTCTCGACGATGATCCGCCCGAAGATCAGGCGCGCCGCCTCGCCCCCCGACAAGAGGCCGATCGGCTTTTCGACCTCTTCGCCCGAGAACAGCACGCGCCCGAGCTGACCGCGCACGAACGCCGTGCCCTCGCCGGGGCACGCCTCCCAGACGTAGTCGAGCGGCGTCATCGTCTCGTTGCGCAGCAGCTCGTGGTGGTCCTGCGCGAAGTAGCCGACGCGTACCTCGTGGCCGAGCTTGACCGTGCCGCGATCCGCCTCGACGACGCCGGTGATGATCTTGAGCAGCGTCGACTTGCCGAGGCCGTTGGGGCCGATCACGCCGACCTTCTCGCCGCGGCGGATCACGCACGACAGATCGCGCAGCACCTGGTTGTCGCCGTAGGCCTTGTGGAGGTCGCGCACCTCGAGCACGTCCTTGCCGCTCGGGCGCTCGGGCGTGAAGCGGAACAGCGGCGTCTTGCGCGAGCTCTCCTTGAGCTCCTCGACCTCGATGCGCTCGATCTGCTTGAGGCGGCTCTGCGCCTGCCTGGCCTTGGAGGCCTTGGCGCCGAAGCGCTCGACGAAGGCGCGCTTGTCCGCGATGATCTTCTCGGCGCGCTCGATCTCGCTCTCCTTCTGGGCGCGCGTCGCCTGCTTCTGCTGCACGAACGCGGCGTAGTTGCCGGTGTAAGGAAGGATCGTCTGGTAGTCGACGTCGAGGATGTGGGTCGCGACGTTGTCGAGGAAGCGCTGATCGTGCGAGATGACGAGCGCGACGCCGCGATACTCGGCGAGGAACTTCTCGAGCCAGCGGATCGACAGGATGTCGAGGTGGTTGGTCGGCTCGTCGAGAAACAGCGCGTCGGGGCCACCGACCAGGACCTGCGCCAGCAGGACGCGCAGCTTGAAACCGCCGGACAGCGTCGACAGCGGCTGGCGATGCACCGCGTGCGGGATGCCGAGGCCGGCGAGCACCGCGGTGGCGCGCGCTTCGAGCGTGTAGCCGTCGTAGTGCGAGAGCAGATCTTCCAGATCGGCGAGGCGATTCGGATCGCCGTGTCCGTGATCGATGATCGCGGCCCGCTCCTGAAGGGCGCGCCAGACCTTGTCCTCGCCCATCATCGCGAGATCGAGGATGCGCTTGTCGTCGTCGAGGAAGCGATCCTGGCGCAGGACGCCGATGCGCGCGCCGGGCGAGAACGCGACGCTGCCCTCCGAGGCGGGCTCGTCGCCGGCGAGGATCTTGAGGAGGGTCGTCTTGCCCGAGCCGTTGGCGCCGACCAGGCCGTAGCGCGAGCCGGGGTTGAGCTGCAGGGACACGTCCTCGAAGAGCGTCCGTCCGCCAAAGGACTTGCCGAGCTTGGTGATGCTGATCATGGTAGCGGCCGGTTTCTTACCCGGATGAGGGCGATGACGCGAGGCAAAGTTTCGACGGTCGATCCGCGACAGGGCAGCATCGGCGAGTGGCTGTTCGCGCCGGCGCCCGAGGCGCTGGAGGTGGATCGGCCACTGGGCGACGGGTTGTTGGCGCTGGCCGACGTCGTGCTGCCGATCTTCGAGGAGCGCAAGGTGTGCGCCGTGCGCGCGGTCGCGATCCGGCCGATCGGCGGGCCCGACGACGTGTTCGCGACGCTGGCGGAGACGATCGCCGCAGTCGATGCCAAGCAGACGGCGCTGCCGACGTCGGAGGCGAGCGTCGAGGTCTATGCGAACGCGCTCGTCGAGGATGGCGACGAGGTGCTGGTGGTAGAGGACGGTTTCGCGATCTGCTGGCGCTGGATCGGCGAGCCGGTGATCCAGGTCAAGGTGTACTGCGACGCGTATCTGCCGCGGCGGCTCGACGGTGGCGACAATCCGCTCGGGCATCGCAACGGCCTGCGGCTCGCCGCGGCGCTCGCAGCGCTGCAACAGAAGCTGCAAGCGACCGTCGAGCTCGGGGACGATCAGATGCCCTGGGCGACGGGCGAAGGCTTCCTGCTGCGAAACCGGTAGGGGCGAACGCCCCGAGCTGCCCCGTCGAGCCGCCCCGCCGTCGGCCTGGGAAACGACGCCCTCGACGCTGCACCGCGCTTGGGCTACGTTTACGGGATCGTGAGACGTGTCTTTTTGCTGCTGCTCCTGCTCGTCGCGGTGGCGAGCTCCGCCTGGGCTGGCAAGACCTACTGTCACCTCGAGCGCATCGATCCGACGCAGTACGATGACGGCATCCTGCGCGCCTACGTCAGCGTCGTCGAGCTCGAGGGCACGGTGGTCGACGACAAGGGGCCCAAGCAGTTCACGCTGCGCGCCAACAACAAGAGCCTCGGCGCCCCCATCAAGGCCGACAAGTTCGAGAACATCAGCGAGCCGCTTGACGTCGCCATCGTGATCGAGGCCTCCGCACTCTACGGGCCACCCAAGGCGGTGACCGCGGTGCTGGTCAACAAGGACGGCAAGAAGCAGACGACCGCCAAGGCAAAGAAGGCCGAGAAGAAGCAGAAGAAAGGCGCCAAGGCGGCGCCGACCGAGGAGCAGGCCGCACCGAAGCTCAAGGATCCGATCGACGCGGTCAAGGACGCGGTCGCCTCCTTCCTCGACAACTTCGACCCGCGGTGGCGCGTGCTCTTGATCCACTACCACGACGAGGTCGTGCCGCATCCGCCGCTGCGTCCGGCCGCAGCGATCTCCGACGAGCTCAACGAGCTCGGCTACGAGATGGAGGCGCGCGATCTGCGCCTCGTCGAGGCGGTCGGCGCGGCGATCCTCCAGCTCAACAAGCCGCGTCCCGACGGCAAGCAGGCGCGCAAGGCGATCATCCTCGTCTCCGACGGCCTCAACTACCAGATGGACCGCAAGCTCTTCCGCAGCCTCGGCGATCGCGCCGCCCAGGCGCGCATCCCGATCCACACGATCGGCTTCTCGCCGACCGACGAGCGCGGCCCGCTGCTCAACCTGGGCGAGATCTCGAAGCGCTCGAACGGCACCTTCCGCTGGGCGCGCAAGCAGAGCGATCTCGACGCGCAGTTCGAGACGCTCATCGAGGAGCTCCGCAAGCAGTACGTGCTCACCTTCAAGACAGGCAGCATCGGCGATCTGCAGCGCAAGCTGTTCACGCTCAACTGCGAGGACGTGGTCTCCAACAACTTCGTCTTCGACGCGACCAAGCTGCCCAAGGGCATGAAGTGGTACTGGTGGGTGCTGATCGGCCTCGGAGCGCTGCTGCTCATCGTGCTGGTCATCGCGGTGATCGCCAACAACCGCACGCCGCACATGGTCGGCCCGATGGGCCAGCACGCGGGCGGACAGATGCCGATGCCCGGCCAGCAGCAGGTGGCAGCTGGCGTCCCCACGCGGGGACTGCTCATCGGCATCACCGGCACCTTCGTCGGTCAGAAGCTGCAGGTCAGCCACCAGGTGCACACCCTCGGCAAGGGGCCGTCGACGTTCCAGATCACCGACGACCCGAGCGTCTCGACCAACCACGCCGAGATCCAGTTCTTCCCCCAGTACGGCTTCGTCATCACCGACAAGGGATCGACCAACGGTACCTACGTCAACGACGCCCGCATCGCACAGCCGACCGTGCTGCGCGACGGTGACATGATCAAGCTCGGCTCGCACACCCTCTTCAAGTTTCGCGCGGAGTAGGAACCATGCCCGCAGGATCCAGCATCATCGTTTGCGGCAAGCGCTACGACATCGGCAACAAGGTCGTCACCTTCGAGGACGATCCGGCCTTCAACGCGTACACACCGCACCGCACCGACGATCCGAAGCAGATCGCGCCGTTCCAGCCGGCCAAGGGCATGGAGGGCGCGGTCATGCGCTATCGGCCGCGTCGCCTCATCGGCGCGGATCGCTCCATCGACAGCTTGCGCAAGGTCATCCGGCAGTTCGTGCTCCACCACGACGGCTGCATGGACAGCAAGATGTGCTTCCACGTCCTGCACAACGAGCGCGGCCTGTCGGTGCACGTCCTCATCGACAACGACGGCACGATCTATCAGACGCTCGATCTCGTCGACTGCGCCTTCCAGGCCGCGGGCGTCAACGAGGTGTCGATCGGCGTCGAGCTCTCCAACCGCGGCGACGCGATCCGCTTCCCGAACCTCTACGGCGGCAAGCGCGACAAGGTGACGTGCACGATCCACAACCACCAGTTCCTCTGCTACGACTACACCAAGGAGCAGCTCGAGGCGATGGCGGCCATCGGCCGCGGCCTGGCGCGCATCTTCCCGAACCTGCCGCAGGCGTACCCCGAGGGGCCGGACCGCGAGCAGCTCTGGACGGCGCTCGAGGACCCGCGCGAGTACACCGGCTACATGGCCCACTACCACGTCACGAATCAGAAGTGGGATCCGGGCCCGTTCGACTTCAAGAAGTTCATCACCAACATCCGCTCGCGCTCCTTCTTCCCGGCGGTGCCGTCGGGCGACAAGCCCGAGCTGCCCGAGTCGGCCGACAAGGTCGAGGACATCGCGAATCAGATCTTCGAGAGCAATGAGGGCGACGGCGAGGGCGGCTACTTCCCCGTCGGGCCGTTCGGCAACTCACGCCTCTGGCACACGGGCATCCATGTTCGCGGCGACAAGGGCTCGCCGGTCTACTCGCCCTACGCCGGCAAGATCGTCGCGGCGCGCATGACGGGCGACTGCCCGATCGGCTCGCGCAACTTCGTGCTCATCAAGCACGATCTCGCGATCGGGCAGGCCAAGGTCAACTTCTGGACCCTGCTGTTTCACCTCGACGAAGAGAAGAAGGGGCCGAACGCGCCAGCTTGGTACCAGCTCGCGGGCGATCAGATGTCCGACGATCCGGTGAACCTGTCGATCGATGTCGCTGCTGGCGAGATCGTCGGGCACATCGGCGAGGCCGGACCGCCGGGGCGCTTCGAAGGCCAGGTGCACATCGAGATCATGTCGAGCGAGGAGATCGGCGACAAGCTGCAGGCCGGCTTCTGGACGCGCATCGACGGCTCGGCCTCCGGGCGCTTCTGCAACTCGCCCGAGATCATCGACAAGATCGATCAGCCCGTCGGTGGCAAGAAGGACGGCGTGCTGACGCGGCCGGAGTTCATCAACTTCTTCCGCAACAACCCGAAGAAGGAAGAGTTCCGCAAGTACGCGGTCAAGCACCTGTCCGAGTGGGCCGACAAGAACGACTGGCCGGCGGCGCTCGCCCAGGTGCCGGACTACAAGGCGATGCCGCCGGCGACGCGCACCCGGCTCTTTCAAGATCAGATCGCGCCGGTGCTGTGGTGGACCGACGAGATCGGTCAAGCCGCCGGACTCCCCGCGGACAAGATCGTGTGGAGCTACCACCCGGTGACGTTCGTCGTGTGGCTGCACGATCGCATGCTCAACGCGCGCTCGACCTCGAAGGGCATCGCCGCCGCGGCGAACTGGTCGGGCAAGGGGCCGCCGTCCTTCTTGAAGGACGACTTCGACGCGACCGAGGGCTTCACCGACGACGAGGACCTGCTCTTCGGCGATGCCGCCAAGAAGCTCGAGCTCGAGGATCTCGCCAAGGGGTTCCCCGATGACGAGCCGAAGAAGTAGCCGATGACCTCACCGCGCGCCGCAGTCTCCTCCTTTCTCCAGCACATCCCGGGGCGCGATGGCCTGCCGTTCCTCGGCGACACGCTCGCCTTCGTGCGCGACCCGTACGGCTGGACGGAGCGGGCTCATCGCAAGTACGGCCCGGTGGTCCGCAGCAACATGTTCTTCGAGGCGAGCGTCTCGGTCGCCGATCCCGACTTCGCCGAGCGCTTCTTGATCGACAAGGATCAGAACTTCTCGAGCCAGCTCGGCTGGGCCAACGTCTTCGAGCGCTTCTTCGGCGGCGGGCTGATGCTGCGCGACTTCGACGTGCATCGCCTGCACCGGCGGATCATGCAGGTGGCGTTCAAGCGCGACGCGCTCTCGGGCTACTGGGCGACGATGCGACCGATCCTCGAGCGCGGCATCGCCAAGACGACGACCCTCGGCTACCCGTGGATCAAGCAGATGACGCTCGACGCGGCCGGCGCCATCTTCCTCGGGCTCGAGGGCGAGGCCGACCTCCGCCGGGTCAACCAGCTCTTCGTCGACACGATGCTCGCGGCCTCGGCGGCGCTGCGCTTCGACTGGCCGGGGACGACGTTCGCGCGTGGGCTCAAGGCGCGGCGCGAGCTCGACGCCTGGGTCGCCGAGCTCATCCCGCAGCGACGTGGCGGCAGCCAGCGCGACATGCTGACCATCCTGTGCAACACGACGACCGAGGAGGGGGAGCGCTTCTCGGACCGGGAGATCATCGATCACATCATCTTCCTGCTGCTCGCGGCGCACGACACGACGACGTCGGCGCTGACCAACCTGATGCTCGAGCTTGGCCGTCGGCCCGAGTGGCAGACGCGGCTGCGCCAGCAATCGCAGGCGATCGGTGCGCTCGACGAGGAGGCGATTCCGAAGCTGTCGCTCGTCTACGATTGCTTCCGCGAGGTGCTGCGCCTCTACCCACCGGTGCGCGCCATCCCGCGGCGCGCGCTCCGCGAGCTCGAGGTCAACGGCCACCGCATCCCCGCCAACGCGCAGATGTGGCTCAACGTCGAGCGCATCCAGCGCGACCCGAAGATCTACACCAACCCCGACGACTTCGATCCCGAGCGGTTCGCCGACGGGCGGGCCGAGCACAAGCGCCATCGCTTCGGCTGGATCCCGTTCGGCGCCGGTGCGCACACCTGCCTCGGGCTCCAGTTTGCGGAGCTGCAGGTCAAGATGTTCATGCACCTCCTGCTCACGCAGTACGAGTGGAGCGTCGAGGCTGGGCCGATGCAGTACCTGCCCTTCATCAAGCCGAAGAACGACCTGCCGGTGCAGCTCAAGCGATTGGCCGCTTGAGCCCGCGCCGCGCTACGGCGTGCAGGTGACGACCTCGTTCGCGATGCCGTTTGGCACCGCGAGCGAGAAGGCCTTGGCGGGCGGATCGACGTTCGGCTCGACCTCCTTGTAGCGGAGGTAGAGCGTCTTCTTCCGCAGCACGTCGCTGATCGTGCTGCGCTGCGGGAGGCGAGCGCCACCGGCGTGCGCGGCGAAGCCCTCATGCGCGACCTTGAACAGGGTTCCTCCGTCGGCATGGAGCTGCTCGGCCGCGACCAGATCGTAGCGGCCGCCCTGCGGCTGCAGATGGAGGCGCAGGCGGCTGCCATCCTTGCGGGCGAGCTCGAGCACTTCTTGACCGCGCTTCTCGTCCCAGCGCAGCTCGCCAGGCTCGCCCTCGAGCGGCGCGCCCCCGAGCAGCACCTCGACGATCTCCGCCGGCGCGAGCGCCACCTGCAGGAGGCGCGCGACATTGCACGCCTCGGCCGGGCCGGAGAGAAACCGGTTCTCGCGCAGGTCGAGCATGCGGAACTGCTCGCCGTCCGCGACCAGCGTCGCGATCGCGCCGCCCATCGGGCTCTCTGCGTCGACGCGCAGCTTGCCGCCGCGCACGGCGACGAGCTCGACCGAGATCTTCACGCGCTCGAGCCCCGGCCCGTCGTGCTCGACGCGCGCCGAGGCGCGCAGCGTGCGGAGCTTGGCGGCGTCGGCGCGCAGCTCCTCGAGGATCGCCGCTGGCGTGCGCGGCGCGTAGGGACGCGGGATGGGCGCCGTGGCGCAGCCCGAGACGAGCGCGAGCAGCCCAAGCGCGGCGGGACGGAGATGGTCAAGCATCTTGATCATTGGCGGCGATCACCTGGGTCGGAGTGACAATGCTATCGGTGACTCGCCCACTGACGCGTGCGCCAGGCCACACGACGACGCGCTCGAGCACGCTCCCCGGCGCAACGGTCGCGTCGCGCCCGACGACGCTCTCGGCGAGCGCGCTGTCCGCGCCCACGGACGCGCGGGCGCCGACCAGTGATCGTGCATCGACGCTGGCGCTGGGGGCGACCGTGGCGCTGTCGTCGACGCCGACGAACGGCCCGGGGCGATGGCGGATCGTCGCCAGGCCGCGCAGCGCGTTCAGGTTGCCGTCGAGGTAGCGGCGCGGCGTCGAGTGCTCGTGAAAGTATCCCTGCAGGTGGAAGGCCGCGATCGGCGCGCCCGCCTCGAGGAGCGGCACGTAGCCTTGCCGGATCGAGTCCGAGACCCCATCGGGCAGCAGCTCGACGAGTCGCGGCCCGACGACATGGACGCCGGTGAACATCGACCGCTCCGCGACCTTGCGCCCACGCCCGAGCATGCCGACGACCCGATCGCCCTCGCTGTCGATGGCGCCCCAGCGCTCGGCGTCGGGCGTCCTGCGGATCACCATGGTCGCGACGGCGTCGGTGCGCTCGTGCAGCGCCAGCACCGCGTCGAGATCGACGTCGATCAAGATCTTGCCGTTGACGACGAAGAACGGCGCGCGCCCGTCGCGGGTGAGGTAGCTCTGCAGGCGCTTGATGCCGCCGCCGGTGCCGAGGATCTCCTCCTCCCACGAGTAGTGGATCGACACGCCGAGCCCGCTGCCGTCCCCGAGCTCGTCGACGATCTGCTGTCCCAAGTGATGCAGGTTGATCGCCAGCTCGGTGATGCCGTGGCCGCGCAGCAGCGCGATCGCATAGCGCAGGAGCGGCTGATCGCACACCGGCATCAGCGGCTTGGGGCGCTCGGAGGACAGGGAGCCGAGGCGGGTCGAGAGGCCAGCCGCGAGGAGGAGCGCGCGCGGACGCGAAGTCGTCATTTCTGATCCCACTGGTGGAAGCGGCGGTCGTCGACGGCGCCGACCGCGCGTTGGTAGAACGGCTTGGGCCCGATCCAGGCGATGACGCCGGCCTCGGGAAGTGAGGCGACATCACGCAGGCAGGCGACGAGCAGCGTCTCTCCGAGCTTCTTGCCCCGATGCTCGGGCAGCGTGCCCGCCGGGCCGAACCAGCCGAGGCCCTGATTGTTGCCGTCGGCCGCCGCGAAGCCGACGAAGGAATTGTTGTGCACCGCAACATGAAGCGCGGCGCACGGGCCGCGCAGCGCGCGCTCCGCCTCGAACGCCCACACCGGTGCGAACGCGACCCGCAGCAGCTCGCTCAACGCGGGCAGATCGTCGACGGTGGCGCGCCGACATTCGTAGCCGGCCGCAGCGGCGTTGGCGCGCAGCCCGTCGAGCCGTTCGGCGGAGACCAACGGGTTGTCGGCGATCGGGGCACGAATGTTCTCGACCTCGCCGACGCGGCGGAAGCCGCGCGCGTGCAGGAACGAGGCGGCAACGTCGTCGCGCGCGTCGATGCCCGGCGAGAGGTAGTTGCCGGGATGATCCGCGATGCGCAGCGGCGCCGCGGCCTCCTGTGCGGCGGCCGCCAGGAGGCCAGTGCCGATGCCCCGCCGACGCCGGTCCGCAGCGACGGCGAGCACCTTGACCCAGCGGCCCGCGCCGCCGAGCACGCCGATCAGGCGCTCGCCCTCGAACGCGCCGAGGCGGTAGGAGCGCCGCGCGCCGTCGTCGCCGAACAGCTTCTCCTCGGCGACTGGCCCGAGGCGATCGAAGCGATACCCAGCGACGAGCAGCGCCGTGGCCTCGGCGAGCCAAGCGCGATCGAGCGAGCGGATCTGCACGGCGCGACGGTAACAGGGACGGCGGGAAGCGGGAAGATCGGTAGGGGCT
>CAZPEY010000183.1:0-11268 GCA_964585665.1 uncultured Polyangiaceae bacterium
GGCCGCTTGTTCTCCTCGTCCTTCCAGCAGATCTCCATCGGCGGCAGGACGCGCGGACGCTTGTCACCGAGCAGCCCGACCGTGAACTCGCGGCCGCCGATGTACTCCTCGACGAGCGCCGGCTGCCGATACTTGTCGAGGAGCTCGCGCACCACCGCGCGCAGCGCCGCTTCGTCGTCGACGACGCCGCTCGGCAGGACGCCCTTGCTCGACCCCTCGGCGTTCGGCTTGACGATGAGCGGAAACTTGCCGGCGAGCTGCGGGCTCAGCTTCTCCTTGCCGGTGGTCATGAGCTGAAACTCCGGCGTCGCGATGTGGTTCTGACGCAGGATGCGCTTGGCCAGCGCCTTGTCGAGCGCCAGGCTCAGCGTCGAGGCGTCGCTGCCGGTGTAGGGTACACCGAGCAGCTCACACAGCGCCGGCACCAGCGCCTCGCGGTTGCGACCGGAGCTGCCCTCGGCGATGTTGAACACCAGATCGACCTTGGCCTCGGCGAGCTTCTGCGGCAGCTCGGTGTTGGCCTCGAGGGGCACGACCTCGTAGCCGAGCGACGACAGGGCCGCGTCGATCGCCTCGATCGTCGACGGCGAGTCGTACTCCGCCTCGCTGTCGTTGCCCGCCTTCGGATCGACCCGCTTCATGTTGAAGGTGAAGCCGACCCGGAGCCGCTCGCGCGTCCGGCGCGCGCGCCCCTCGGCGACCTCGGGCTGCAGCAGGCCCCAGCGCTTCGCCGCCGAGCGGACGACCGCGGCGATCGTCTGATCGTAGGTGAGGCCCTCCTTCTTGGCGGCGGCGAACAGCGACGCTCCCGGCTCGAGCGACGGCAGCGCGTTGACCTCGAGGAAGTAGATGCGACCGTCTTCACCGAGTCGAAAGTCGAGGCGGCTGGCGTCGCGTAGCCCGAGCGCGCGAACGACGGTGCGGCTGATGGCGCGGATCCGCGACAGCACGTCGCGTGGCAGATCGGGCGGGCAGCGCACGTCGACGCGGCTCGACTCGAAGTTCTTCAAGCGGTAGTCGTAGATGTTGTACTTCGACTTGGCCTGTTGCTCGACGACGTACTCGACCGGGCTCAGCACGCCTTCGTCGCCGAGGCCCTCGATCACCGGCACCGTCACGTCGATGCCGGCGATGAACTCTTCGACGATGACGCCGCTCGGATAGAGCTTGAGCGTCTTTTCGACCAGCGCGCGCAGCCCCTTGCCGTCGCGCACGACCGAGTCGTCGCCGATGCCCTTCGACGAGCCCTCGTAGTTGGGCTTGACGATCGCCGGCAGCGGCACCGAGAGCGATCCCTCGGCCCGCTCGATCATCGGCAGATCGCGCGCCGTGTACAGGCGGCCCTTGGGGGCATCGACGCCGTGCTGCGCGAGCACGAGCTTGGTCAGCCACTTGTCGAGCGTCAGCGTCAGCACGTAGGCGTCGGAGCCGGTGTACGGGAAGCCGAGCTCCTCGAACAGCGCCGGATAGAACGCCTCGCGCGCCCGGCCGCGTCGCCCCTCGGCGGTGTTGAAGATGAGATCGGGCACGAAGGCCTCGAGCCGCGCCGCCAGGTGGGACGCCGGCCCCGACACCTCGACGCGGCGCACCTCGTGCCCCGAGGCGAGGAGCGCCTGCTCGATCGCCGAGACCGTCTCGGCGGTGTCGAACTCCGCCTCCTCTTCCGAATCGGTGAGCTTGAGGTTGTGGGTGAAGGCGATCTTCATCGGCGCCCGATATTACCCCGGCAATCGCGCGGCGCGGGCCCGCGATTGCGCGCGAACTTCGCGAAGCTGGCCGAACGTCGCCGGCCCCACACCTTTCCGGCTGGTTCTTGTTGTATGGTGAGGAGCAGTGTCCTTCGTCTGCCCAGCATGCGGGGTGACCGTCCCCAGCAACCTCAAGTTCTGTCCGCACGACGGGACCTCGCTGCAGTCTACCCTGCCGCCGGTCGCGACCGCGCCGACCGACACCGCCGTGCCTGCTGCCGATCCACTCTCCGGCACGGTGATCGATGGGCGCTATCGCATCGGCCAGCCGCTCGGTGCCGGCGGCGTCGGCTCGGTCTACGAGGGCGAGCACGTCGAGATGGGCAAGCGCGTCGCGATCAAGACGCTGCACGGCGCGCTGATGCGTACCGACGAGTTCCTGCGCCGCTTCGAGCGCGAGGCGCGCGCGCTGTCCAAGCTCTCGCACCCGGGCTGCGTGTCGGTGATCGACTTCGGTCGGGTGCAGAAGCTCGAGCCCGAGCGCGATCTCGAGAAGTACCGCGACATGCCGTACCTCGTGATGGAGCGCGTCGACGGCGTGAACCTCGAGGATCGGCTCAAGCAGGGCGCGCTGCCCGTCGGTGAGGCGCTGCACGTCGCCAAGGGCGTCCTGGCGGCGCTGCGGCACGCCCACGCGCTCGGGATCGTCCATCGCGACATCAAGCCGAGCAACATCATGCTGACCGATGCCGGCGAGCCGGAGCCATTGGTCAAGCTACTTGACTTTGGCCTCGCCAAGATCCTCGGGCCGAGCGAGAGCGGCGACAGCGAAGGGCGGCCGCTGACACAGGCCGGGCTGGTCTTCGGCACGCCGATCTACATGAGCCCCGAGCAGGCCCAGGCCGCGGCGGCGAGCGAGCGCGCGTATCTGTACTCCGTCGGTGTGGTGCTGTTCGAGATGGTGTGCGGCCGGCCGCCGTTCCAGCACGAGATGTACCTCGAGATCGTGCGCTCGCACGCCGGCGAGCCGCCGCCACGACCCCGCCAGCTCGGCGCGCAGATCTCGGCCGTGCTCGAGTCGGTGATCCTGCGCGCGCTCGAGAAGGAGCCGAGCGCGCGCTACCAGACCGCCGAGGACATGCTGGCCGCGATCGCCTCTTGCCCCGAGAGCGAGTCGCTGCGCCGCAGCCGCACCATGCCAGTCGCGGCGCCGCCGGCGACGAAACTGCCGCGCTGGCTGCCGTTCGCGATCGGCGGCGCGATCCTCGCCACGACGCTGCTGGCCGGAGCGCTGTGGCTGCGCGGTCCGAGCACGACCGCGATCGCGGTGCCCGTGCCGGCACCGCCGCTGCCGGTCGCACAGCCGACCAGCTCGCAGCGACGGCTGATGATGGCCACCGAGTATCAGCGCCGGCTGTGGTGCTCGGACGCGATCGAGGAGCTCGATCGTGCGGTGCGCGAGGACGCGACGATGCGGGACAACGCCGAGGTTCACCGCATCGCGATCGCCTGCCTCACGCCCAAGACGCAGAACAAGGCGGTGCGCTTCCTCGCGGACAAGGTGGGGCTCGCGGCCAAGCCAGCGCTCGACCGGGCCGCCGCCGAGGACGCCAACGCCGACGTGCGTCGCGGCGCGCAGCGGGCGCTCGATCGCATCTTGCCGCCGCCGCCGCTGCCGACGACGGCCTCACCGACTCCGCCGGCGCCCCCTGGCGCGACCGCGCCTCCCCCCGGGGCCACCGGGCCTTCGCCGGTGCCGCCCACCCAGTAGCCGCGGCGGGCTACGTGATCGGCTCGCAGCTGAACGTCGCGTCGACCTGATCGATCGTCCCCGCCTGCAGCTGATCGCAGTACGAGCCGTAGAAGATGATCGACGTGTTGTTGGGCCCGTAGTCCCAGCCGTTGGCGTGCGTCAGATCGCGCGGCACTACCGTCGTGCCCTGCACCTTGACCTCGGAGAAGTCGGGCTGTGCAGGCGCGGCCTTGAGGGCCAGGGTGCACGAGATGATCTGCTTGCTGATCGAGTTGATCGCGTCGACGAACTCGGTCTGGTTCGACGCCGGGTAGTACTTCGGGTTGCCCGGGCGCGCCGTCTTGCCCTTGGTCGCCAGGTCGTTGAGCACGGCCTCCTCGGCGCTGCCCGTGGCGACGCCGATGACGAACGTGTTGACGCCGAGCATGGTCGCCTCGACGACGGCCTGGCCCGCGCCCGAGTCCGGCGACGGGAAGAAGCTGCACGGCACGCAGGCCGAGTAGAAGCAGCAGTTGGTGCCCGACTGCGTGAACGGCGCGGTGCAGGTGCAGACCTGCGAGCCCACCGTCGACGGCGAGTCACAGTTCGGCGCGCCGTCGGTCGCGAGGACGATGAACTTCGGGTTCGGATCGCTGAGCTTGCTCAGGTACTGCGCGCCCTTGCGCACCGCCTCGGCCGTCGGCGTCGAGCCCTCGGTCGGGGTGTTCATGGTGATCGAGTCGGCGATCGCCGTCGCGGTGTTGGTGCCGACCTCGACCGCGACCGTCGAGGAGACGCCGCACGAGTTGTCCGACGGGAAGTAGTGCAGGCCCCACTTGATGTCGCCCTGGAGCTGCGGCACGACGAGGTTGATCGCCTTGGTGACCTCGTCCCAGCTCGAGCCGGCGCCCGAGCCCATCGAGCCGGAGCGATCGAGGACGATGAGCAGGTTGGGCGGGCCGGCCTTCTCGAGCTTGAAGGTCTGTACGCCGCACTGACCGTCGAGATCGAAGTTGCTGTTGTTGTTGTTGCCGCCGAAGTCGACGCTGCCGGTCGGCGCGGCCATGTCGGGACCGTTCGCGGCGACGGTCATGTCCTTCTTGTTGCCGTTCTGCTGGTTGCCGTTGCCATGCCGGCTCGAGTCGGGACCGCAGCCGAGGATCAGAGTGCAGAGCGCGGAGCTGGCGAGGACGAACTTTGTCATGACAACCTCTGGCGGGACTTTTCCCACGGAAGGTCGCCCGACGGCAAGCGCTGTCGAGAAGGTGAAGACCCTCGCCAACGTAGAGCGGCGCTCTAGAGCTCGATTTCGAGGATCAGCGTCGAGGCGCGCTCGCGCAGCAGCTTGAGGATCAGATTGTCGACGGTCAGGCCCATCTCCATCATCCGATCGTAGTTGGCGCGCAGCTCCACGAAGTCCTGCCAGTGCTTCGCGAACTCGGTGCTGCTCAGCTTCTTGACGAGCTGCGTGCCGAACTTGCCGTAGCCGCCCACCTCGACGTCGCCCACCTTGTCTCGAAAGCGCTGCTGGTAGAGGTCGTAGGGATCCGCAGGCATGCCTCGACGGTAGCGCCTTCTTTGCGCGCGCGCATCGTCAATGTGAGGTACCGTGATCGCGGAAGCGCGCCCCAAGCTGGTGCTGGGCCCGGTCTTCAAAACCGGTGTGGTGGCGTAAAACCCTCTGGGCGGGTTCGATTCCCGTGCGCTTCCGCCATTACCCTGCTGTGATTCTTTGATTTTCTCCGACGGTACTATCGCCGGTGCCACCTGGGTGCCACGCACCGTCGAGAAGCCGGATCGCGTCGCGGGTAATTCCCGGCGTGAGGTGCATGTAGCGCTGCGTGATGCTCAGGCTCGAATGTCCTGCCAGCTCTTGGATCGCGCGCGGCGGCGCCCCACGCATCGCCAGGTGCGAGCAGAACGTGTGACGAAGCGCGTGCCAGCCCAGCCAGCGGAGCTGCGCCTTGCGGTAGACCTTGCGCAGCCTCCAGTCCAGCTCGTGACGCGTGTAGCGCTCGCCGTCGAGCTTGCAGAAGACCACGTCACCGCGAAGGTGTTTCAGCTTCTTCAACGCGTCTCGTACCCGCTCGGTCATCGGGAGCGTGCGCTCACGTCCACTCTTTGGCGAAGTCAGCTCGCCTCGGTGCAACGATCGTCGCACGCTCAGCACGCCAACCTTGAGATCGAGGTCGCCCCATTCGAGCCCCTTGATCTCGCCAACCCGCAACCCCGCATCCGCGGCACAGAGGATCGCCGCGAGCATCTCGTGATCGCTCTTCGCCGCTTCGAGCAGTCGCGGCAGCTCATCGAAGTCGAGAAAGTCGAACTTCGAAGGCGGCACCTTCACGAGCCGAATGCGTGGCACCGTGTCGAGAAGCTCCAGCTCGGTCGCATACCGCAGCATGCGGCCGAGCACGGTCAACGTGTTGTTGACGCGCTTGGCTGACTTCTTCTGTTCGAGCATCTCGGCCTTCAACCCTTCCACCTCTCGCATTCGAATCTCGTGCAGCTTCGCAGTGCGGAACCTTGGCAACAGCCACACGTCGAGGATGTTCCTCTTCGCGCGCTGCTCGCTCGGCTTGTTGTTCGCTTTGGCGTACGTCTTCATGAACTCCTCAGCGAACTTTTGAAACGTCGGCACCTCCTCTCGTTTGCTGGTTGCGTCCGGATCTTTGGTGCGCTCGATGTGCTGCTCTTCTGCCTTTTGGGCAGCAGCTTTCGTGTTCACTTCGGGCGTTCCGAAGATCCGAACTTTTCTCCCGTTCGGGAGCTTCACCATCGTCCTGTAGATCCACCGTCCTCTTGCATTGCGTCTTACCGGCATGCCTTCTTGCCTCCCGGTGCGACGCTGGCTTGCTCGAAGGACTCTACCACGTGGCGGGGCACCCGGATTACACGTCCGCAGCGACGGGAAACCAGCTCTCCACGGCTAATCATGGCGTAGATCGTCTTGGGGTTGAGATCCCACCGAAGAGCCACCTCCTCGACCTTGAGAAGGGTCGCGCCACGACCGGTTGGAGGTCCACTGCGACCATCGTCAAGTACCTTGACCCTCCGACTTGGCGCGGGTTCTTGGCTTGCGTGCGCCGCAACAACCTGCAGCAACCGAATCGACAGCCAGGTCAGCAACGGAGCCCCACGACTCGCATCGAAGTGTCGCAGTCGACGCTTCCCGTCTTCGATCAAGCTGAACCAAAACTCGCTGAGTAGATCGTCAACGTCCGCAACCGCGACACGCTCGCTCTCGATCACTGCGCGTCGCAGCGACACCGAGAACCGGTTGACGATCTCGCGCCACGCGCTCTCATCGCCCTCAAGAGTGGCACTCACCAATGCGGCCTCGTCACGAGGCGACGATTCCTTGGCAAGATTCGTCGTCATGCAGCGGCCTGCAACGCGACGCGAGGAAGAGCCGCACGCACGTACTCGACAGCTTGCTCAAGTGGGAGCGTCGAGAGTTGATCCGTGACTCGATCGACGTCGGTCTTCGCGAAAGTCCCGATCACTTTCGACAGCAGCTCGCGCTCCTCGGGAAGAAGCTGCTCATACACAGCATGAAGACGCTCCACCTTCTCGTCGGTCGAGAGCATGCGTCCGGGTTCTTCGATGGGCTGGGGTGGAGACTCCGCGGACTCCTGAACTTCTTCTGGAGACTCCAACCGGGGCTCCGCATCCAACTGCAGAGGCGGCTCAGTCTGAGCCTCTTCGCGACGACAATGCCGCCGCTCGCGCATCGTAGTCCTGGCGACACGCAGCTCATCGAGAAGAGGTCGGAGCTCCTCGATCATCGTCGCATGCACCTTCTTCGCGTTCGTTTCGAAACCTGCAACGACTTGCATCAGCTCGCTCTTTGTTACGAATCCATTTTCGGGAGCGTCTGCTTGACGTCGAGGAGGCTCGAGATTGGCAGCCTCGCCTGCGGGAGGCGGAGTCAGCCAGCGCAGCAGCTCTTGAACGGTCGCCTGTGCCGCGACTGTGATCGCGATCTGACGAACCGGTCCCGTCGTGTTGAAGGCAGTCAGCATGCCTAGTGTTGCCAGGCCCAAGCCAAACTGATCGGCAGGTATGCCCAACATCGCTGGCCCCTTCTCGAGCGCGAGCGCGCCTGCTACGGCTCCAGCGAAAGGCGTCAACAGCTCCATCAAGGTGTTCTCTTCTTGCTGACTCATGGCAGTGGGCTCCTCGACAACTTCGACCGACGCGCTTTGACGGCGCGCCTCTGCAGCACGTATCCAGTTCGGGTTTCCGCGCTTGGCCATCGGCTACGTCGCCACCGGACTCGGAGATTCACCGTTCGACTGCGCGGAGCGCATCGACTGCAACGTGGCCAAGATCTGAGTGGCGAGCTGGCTGAAGATCGCGATGTTCTCGGCCGTGGTTGCCGCCTTTGAGGCTGGAGGCGTCGCTGCGGTTGGAATCGCGCTCTCCGCCTCCCGTTGCGGTTCGATGATCGTGACCGGCGAAAAGCGCGCAGCGAGCGCCTCCATCACTCGCGTGTTCGAATTGATCAGCTGTGAGTTCGCGTTGATCATCTGCACGAACAATTGCTCCATCATCGAGAGCGAAGGATTCGAGGCAGAAGGCTTCGACTCGTCTTCCTCAACGGCAATCTCCGTTGTCGCGACGCATCCGGGCAGGGTGCGGCCTTGTGCGTCGGCCGCTTCGAGTCGATAGCGACCCGATTCGGTCACGTGCTCCGCAAGATCGTTGGCTGTGATCGCGAGCGGTACTTCGAGCGGACGACCCGTCTCCGTATCGAAGATCAGCTTGGGTCGACCTGCCTTCGTCGCGAGCTTCCGCACCCGCCACGCAACTGCAGTGGTGGGCACCTCGACCGGGTTGCCTTCGCTGTCGATGGCCAATGGGTAGCGTTGCGAATTCGACTGCGCGTTCTCCATTTCGTTCCCTCTCCTCTGTTCACCAAGATCTAGCGCCAATGCCGTTTCGGCCCGTGGGAGCCCGTGGGCACCCGCGTGGGAGTTCGTGGGAATCTGCTACGCCCACAAAGTCGCAACTCGTGGGCATCTCGATAGAATGCTGTGGGAGTCGAGAACCGTGGCAACGCGTGGCAAGAAGGCAGCGAAGAGACGCAGCGTCGAGGAACGCGGCAAGCGACTCCGCGTGAACGGAACGAAGCTACGCGCTCTCCGTCAAGACGCGGAGCTTTCGATCCGCGAGCTGGCGTTTGCGGTCGACGTCGATCCAAAGACCATCACGGATCTCGAAGCGGGTCGCCGTGAGTGGAGCCAGCTACGCGTGATACGAAGCATCGCCGCGCATCCAGCGATCAACGTCGCGTGGCAAGAGCTCGTTCTTCAGGATCAGGCCCCCAGCGAAGTCGATCGCTCAGCACCCTTTCGCCCCGTCACATCGAGCCTCGATGAACTTGTTCACGCGGAGAAGCGCGGTGCCGCACTGCCGCCCATGGAGACGAGTGCTGGCTTGCTGCCCTCATTCGGAGCGACTCAGCTCGTCAATGTCTTCTCTTCTCCGATGGCGAGCGCAGGTGAACGCTTCTATCTGCGCGGTCACGTTGTCGCACAACGCGGACTCTCATCGCTCGACGGTCAGGCACTCGGAATCGACGCGGTTCGCGGCTCACGTTTCTTGCTCGCCCGTCGCATCGGAAAGATTGACCGCCCATTCTCTCTGACTGTCGTCACGATCACCGTCGATGCAACCAAGGCGCTGCAGCGCGCGTGGGAGACCGACCATGAGGTTCTGTTGATCGCTGCGGTCGTGGCTACCCAACTCGTCTCTGGTGGTGTGCAAGTGTTCGGTCAGTCGAGCGTCGACGTGATTCGCCCCATCGAGAAGAACTGGCGCGGCTTCGTCCAAATCGCAGAGCGGGACGAAACCGCCAAGCCGAAAGAAGGACGCCCCCATCCGTGGGTGCTTCAGGTCCTTACGGTTGAAAAATCCGGCGAGCCGCAAAGCCAGCAGAAACAGCATTCTAGGTAATTCCAGAAATCCGCGACCTAATTGCGCTCGGTGATTCCTCTCTCTAGGAATCGCTCGACTCGGGTGAGATCCAGCGCTACCAAGTGGTGGTGCGAAAGCTCACCCTGCTCTTCATAGCGCTCGCCCTCGCGAGCGGCACTGCTAGGGGAGCCCCCAAGAGGTGTGTCTTCACTCGGGATGAAGTCCTGGCGGACTTCTCACATCTCGAAACAACCCTTCGGACCGAGTGGTCGTACGCTGAGGAGAAGCAGCGTTCCGGAGTAAGCCTCGTCGCGCTGTTCGACCGCGCGAGATTAGGACTCACTCAACAAGTTTCTGCTCACGAGATTGAGCAGCGCCTTGAGCTGATCGTCGCTGGGCTTCGAGACGGCCACGGGTCCGTTGATGTTCGCTGCACGCATCCGCCGCAGCGACGCCTCCCTTTTTCACTTCGTCAAACGAGTAGTGGTCTTTCGATCGACCAACCTTTGCTCCAAGGCCGAGGTTTTTCGCGAGGCGATCAGCTTGTTTCGATCGACGGTGTTTCAGCAGCCGTTTTGCTGGATCAGCAAGTCGTCAGGACCCCGGCGTCTACCGACACAGCGCGACGCTATCTAGCCACCCACGCTCTCGAACGCCTCGACGCTGACGAGATCACGGTCGAGCTGATCGATCGACAAACCAATCGTCAGAAAGTGCGGATCAGGACACTGCCAGTCGAACCCGCTCGTCAGCAGGAGATCAGCTGGCGGGTCGATTCGGATCGAGTTGGCTACCTACGCGTGCCATCGCTCGCAGCCAAGAACGAGTCAGCATGGGAGACAGCTCGGCCAGAGGATCGAACGCAGCTCCTGCTGTCACAGGCAAATCTTCTGCGGAAAGCCTTTGCCGAGCTGTCTGCCGCGAAGTCTTTGATTCTCGACCTTCGAGGAAACGCCGGTGGGACTGACCTATTGGGTCAGGAGATCGCGGACCACCTGTTGGCTGGGAAGTACACGTACTACTGGCTGGCAGCTAAACAGAACGGCGCATGGACTGCTCCCGTGCCGATCGAGCGAACCGCCAACGTTGCTGCGCCATTCAAGGGTCGTGTCGTCGTGCTGATCGATGAAGGCACCGGAAGTGCGGCAGACAACCTTGCGGCGGCTCTTCGCGATCAGCATCCGGACATCGCCTTTGTCGGTCGACCAACGAGTGGCGCAAGCGGTGCGCCGCGCGCCGCAAAACTGCCTCGCACAGGCGCGATGGTTACCTTCTGCACCATGCGCGTCGAGTCGCCCAAACGCCTTCTGATCGAAGGCGTTGGAGTGCAGCCAACACAGCGCGTGATCTGGACACGCGAGGATCTTCAGAGCGACCGCGATCCGGATCTTGCGCTCGCCCGCTCCATCGCAGTGAAGCCGCCTAGCGCGGACGCGGCTTCTTCTTCCCGCGACGACCGGAACCGAGCGCCTTCTCAAGTCCAGTGAGTCTCTCGATCAAGGCGTCGATCTTCGCGTCGACCCTCTTCATGTACGCCTGCGTCTCGATCGTAGCGAACCGACGTCCGCCGATCACTCGCACCGGCATGTCCTTCGTGCTCGGCGTACCACCGCCCCCCGTGATGTCGGGCTCGTCGACCCAGCTATAGTCCTCGTCTTCGTCGTCCCCTTCTCCCGTAACAACCGAACCGTCGTCTCCATCACCATCTTCGCCGTCGCTACGCTTCGAGCCGTCTCGCTGATTCTTGATTGCGTCCTTCATCTGCTTGGCGTCTTGAAGCGATTTCTGTTCGTTCGCGTCCTTGATGTCCTTGGCCTGCGTCTTCGTCTCGCTCTCCTTTGATCGATCTTTCAGCGCCTTTTCGTCCTCGATCTTCATGAACGCATACGTCGGCTGAGGCGCAAGTAGCTCCACTAGCTCTCGGAC
>CAZPEY010000184.1:0-11220 GCA_964585665.1 uncultured Polyangiaceae bacterium
GGCGCTGGCCGACGCGGGCAAGAAGCCAGCCGACATCGAGGGGGTCGTCCTCGTCGGTGGCTCGACGCGCATCCCGATGGTGCAGAAGCTGGTCAAGGACTTCTTCGGCAAGGAGCCCCACAAGGGCGTCAACCCGGACGAGGTCGTGGCGCTCGGCGCGGCCGGCCAGGCGGGCGTGCTCGCCGGTGACGTCAAGGACATCCTACTCCTCGACGTGACGCCGCTGACCCTCGGCATCGAGACGCTCGGCGGCGTGATGACGCCGATGATCCCGCGCAACACGACGATCCCGACCAAGAAGTCGGAGACCTTCTCGACGGCGGCTGACGGCCAGACCTCGGTCGAGGTCGTGGTGACCCAGGGCGAGCGTCCGATGGCGCGCGACAACAAGCTGATCGGCCGCTTCATCCTCGACGGGATTCCGCCCGCGCCGCGCGGCATCCCGCAGGTCGAGGTGACCTTCGACATCGACGCCAACGGCATCTTGAACGTGTCGGCCAAGGACAAGGGCACGAACAAGGAGCAGAAGATCACCATCACCGCGTCGTCGGGCCTCAACGAGTCCGAGATCCAGCGGATGGTCAAAGAGGCGCAGGACAACGAGTCGGTCGACAAGGCCCGCAAGGAAGCGGCCGAGGCGCGCAACCAGCTCGACCCGCTGGTCTTCTCGGTGGAGAAGACGCTCACCGACAACCGCGACAAGATCGACGCGGCGGCCAAGGCGGAGGTCGAGACCGGCCTTGCCGACGCCAAGAAGGTGCTCGAGGACAACAAGGTCGCGACCGACGCGACGATCTTCAAGACCGCGTTCGAGAAGCTGCAGCAGGCGTCCTACAAGATGGCCGAGCAGATGTACAAGCAGACCGGCGGCCAGCCGACCGGCGAGCCGGGTGGTGACTTCGCCGGCGGCGGCGACCCGACGCGCAGCGAGAAGGACGTCATCGACGCGGAGTTCGAAGAGAAGAAGTAGCCCTCAGTAGCCAGTCTCTCCCAAGGCCCCTTTCCGTGCAGACGGGAAGGGGCCTTTTCTTTTCCCGGTCCGGTAGCAGAATTACACTGTGGCTTGGCTTGAATATGAGGCGATCGAGCGGCACTACGGCGACCGTCGGGCGCGTCGCTCCGGCGAGCGCTACATGGTCCACATCGACGATGGCATCGCGCTGCTCGAAGCGCTGCGCGCCAGCGAGCGGGCCATGCGCGCCTACTGCCTCCACCCGCTCGTGCAGGGCGACGACGAGCTGCGCGCTGCCTGGCCGGAGCTCGGCGAGGTGAGCCGCGACCCGCGAGTCCTGGCGCTCGCGTTCGAGTATCGCAGCGTGGCCAACGCCTATCTGTCGACGCGCGCCATCGAGTCTCCGTCGGAGATCGCGCTGTCGCCGCTGCCCGAGGTCAACGACATGCTGCGCGCCGACAAGCTGCAGAACCACTTCGACTTCGAGCGCTTCCACGCGACGACGCACCCGCGCGCCGACGCGCTCCGCCGCTACTTCCACAACTGGTTCGCGCGCCTCGAGCTCGACGAGGCCAGGCGCGCGCCCCTCGACGACCTGCTGAGGCGCCGCCATGCGAACCGCTCCGCGTAGTCTGGTTGCGCTCACCGGGCTGGCTGGTCTCTGGCTCGGCGGCTGCACCGCGCCCGGCTTCTTCACCGACGGTGGCTCGGTCAGCGTCGGGACGTTCACCGGCGGCTACCTGCGCCACGGCACCCGCCTGCCGGAGAAGGGCGAGGGCTACCTCGTCCCGAATCTGTGGCGCACGCGCGGCGCCAGCTACGGCACCGACGAGCTGGTGCGCGCCATCCAGCGTGCCGCCAAGCGGGTCGCCACCGAGTATCCGGGTGGCACGCTCGGGGTCGCCGATCTGTCACGGCTCGGCGGTGGCGACAGCGAGCTGCACCGCTCGCACGAGAACGGGCGCGACGCCGACCTCATCTACTACGCCGTCGATGAGGACGGCCGCCCGGTCCTGCCGGTCGACTCGATGCCGCGCTACGGTGGCCCATTCCTCGTCGCGGCGCCGCCGCGCCCGCAGCTCCACGGCGTGCAGTTCGGTCCGTTCTCGCCGCGGCGCTTCGACGTCCGGCGCAACTGGGCGCTCGTCCGTGCGCTGCTGACCGATCCCGAGATCGAAGTGCAGTACCTGTTCGTCAATCGGCAGCTCAAGGAGAAGCTGATCGCGCACGCGGTCGCGATGGGCGAGTCGCCCGAGCTGCTCGATCGCGCCGTCGAGGTGATGCGGCAGCCCGGCGACTCGCTGCCGCACGACGATCATCTCCATCTGCGCATCTACTGCGCCGCCGACGATCGCGCCTATGGTTGCGTCGATCGCGGCCTCGTGCGCTGGTGGCGCAAGCGCCTCGAGCAGATGCCGCCGCAGCGCGAGCTGCCGCAGCCGCTCGAGGTGGCGGAGCTCATGGTGTCGTGGCTGTTCCCGCAGCAGACCACGGTGCAAGCGACGGAAGCAGCCACGGCGCAGGCGACGGAGCAAGCCACGGAGTAGGAAACATGGCTGGCGTCGACGCCGCTCGACGCCAGCTAGCGCCCGACGGAGGATCGACTTCCTCTGTTCAAAACGGTACACGATCAGCTATAATCGTGTGCGATGGTACCAAAATTCTGTCGCTTGATTGTGCTGGTCCTCCTTGGCGCGGCGTCTTGTAGCAAGGTCGATCCGCTGCCCGCCTCGCCACGCGAGGCGAGCCGAGCGCTGATTGGCGAGGACGGCAACGTCACCATCTCGACGGTCACGACCGTGAACCGCTATCAGCGGCTGCGCAACAACGCCGCCGTCGCCGCGACCCAGATCCGCGTCCCCGACGTCGGCGCGTTCAACGTCGCGATCGGCGATCTCCTTCTCATCATCCAGATGCAGGGCGCGACCATCGACGTCGCCGATCCGACGAGCACCACCTGGGGCAACGTCACGGCCCTCAACAGCGCCGGTCTGTACGAGCTCGTCACCATCACGAGCTTCGTCAACGGCGACAACACCCGCATCAACATCCAGGGCGCGTGCGGAGGTGGCCTGCGCAATGCGTACACGACGGCGGGCCACACGCAGGTCGTCTACATCCCGCAGTACCGCACGCTCACCATCGATCAGAACGGCCAGCTGACCGCGCCGGCGTGGGACGGCAACGTCGGCGGCATCGTCGCGGTTCAGGCCGAGACGCTCGTCGTCGGTGGCACCGCGACGGGCGCGATCAACGTGAGCGCGGTGGGCTTTCGTGGCGGCACGCGCAACCAGCACGCGGACTTTCGCAACCAGACGCTCTATGCCGGCATCGCCGACGTTGGCGGCGAGAAGGGCGAAGGCATCGCCGGCTATCAGACCGACTACGATGGTGGCAATGGTCGCTACGGACGCGGCGCAGCGGCCAACGCCGGCGGTGGCGGCAACGCGCACAACTGCGGCGGCGGTGGCGGGGCCAACGCGACCAATGGCGTCGCCTACAACGGCGCCGGCGTCAAGGACGTGTCGACGGCGAACAATGCGACGGCGTTCGCGCTCGAAGGCGCGGTGGTCAACTCGTCGGGCGGCGGCCGCGGTGGTTATTCGTACGCGTCGGAAGATCGCGATGAGCTGACCGAAGGGCCGGGCAACGCCAACTGGGGCGGCGATCAGCGACGGAACAATGGTGGCCTCGGCGGCCGGCCGCTCTCACCCGATCCCGATTCGCGGATCTTCTTCGGCGGCGGCGGTGGCGCCGGTGACGTCAACAACAACAGCCAACCGACGAACGGTGGACGAGGCGGCGGCATCGCCTTCGTCCTGGCCGATCGGGTCCAGCGCCACACGTCTGGGTCGTTCCTGATCGCCGCCGACGGGGAGAACGGCGGCGACGCGGGTGGTGCCAATAGCGGCAACGACGCGCCGGGCGGCGCGGGTGGCGGCGGCACCATCGTGATGCGGGCTGGCTCCGTCGCAGCGGTCACGCTGCGCGCCAACGGCGGACGCGGTGGCCTGCAGAACATCCAGGGCTACGGCAACGAGTCAGAAGGACCGGGCGGCGGTGGCGGCGGCGGCTACGTTGCCGTGTCGCCGGGCTCAGCGACGACCAGCGTGCTCGGGGGCGCGGGCGGTACCACCAACAGTCCGGCGGTCGCCAACTTCACGCTCAACGGGGCGACCGGCGGAGCGCCCGGTGCGACCAGCACGGTCGCGCCCTACGCAGCGGCGAACGTTCCCGGCTGCTTCAACGCCGATCTGCAGATCGCGATCAGCCCGGCCTCGGGCAGCGTCAACGCCGGCACCACGACGACGTACACCGTCACGGTGACGAACGCCGGTCCCAACCGCGTCTCGGGCGCGGTCGTCGGTGGAACCTTCGATGCCGATCTCGGGACGCTGTCGTGGACCTGCGTCGGCGGCGGTTGCCCCGCGGCCTCGGGCACGGGCTTCTCGGGGCTGGTCCTCGGCGCGGTCGATCCGGCGGGCACCGTGGTGTTCACGATCAGCTCGCCGATTGCGGTCTCGGCGACGGGCACGCTCGACGTCAGCGTCAACGTGGCGGCGCCGACGATCTACACCGACGGGACTTCATCCAACAACAGCGCCTCCTCCAGCCGCTCGATCATCGCGGCCGGCAGTCCGCCGGTGAACACGCTCCCGGCGACCGCGTCGACGAACGAGGACACGGCCCTGACCTTCTCGACCAGCGATCTGGCGGTGGCCGATCCGGACAGCGCCAGCGTCACCACCGTCCTGACGGTGACGAGCGGCACGATCAGCGTCGGCGGGGTGGGTGGCGTCGTGACCAACAACAACTCGGCGAGCGTGACGATCGCGGGCACGCTGGCGCAGGTCAACGCGCGCCTCGACGCGGTGACGTTCGCCCCAGCGGCGAACGCGACGACCAGTGTCACGTTGACGATGGCGACGAGCGACGGCGTTCTCAGCGACACGGATCTGTGCACGATCACGGTCAACCCGATCAACGATCCGCCGGTCAACACGCTGCCCGCGACGCAATCGACCAACGAGGACACCGCGCTGACGATCGCTGCGGCCTCGATCGGCGTCGTCGACCTCGATAGCGCTTCGCTGACGACGACGCTGACCGTGTCGAGCGGCACGTTGACGATCGGCGGCGCGGGTGGCGTGGTGACGAACAACGGTACCTCGAGCGTGACGGTCTCCGGAACCGTGGCCGAGGTGAACGCGCGCCTCGACGCGGTCACGTTCACGCCCGCGACGGACGCAACGGCGACCGTGACCCTGACGATGGTCAGCGACGACGGCGCGCTGACCGACACGGATGTGTGCACCATCACGGTGAACCCGAGCAACGATCCGCCGATCAACACGCTGCCGCCGACCGCGTCGACGAGCGAGGACACGCCGCTGCTCTTCCTGCTCAGTGATCTCGCAGTGACCGATCTCGACAGCGCCAGCGTGACGACGACGCTGACCGTGACGAGCGGGACGATCACCGTGGGCGGCGCCGGTGGTGTGGTGACGAACAACGGCACCGCGAGCGTGACGATCGCCGGGACGCTCGCGGAGGTGAATGCGCGGCTCGACGCAGTGACGTTCACGCCCGCCGCCAACGCGACGACCAGCGTCACGCTGACGATGGTGAGCAGCGACGGTGCGCTGAACGATACGGATCAGTGCACGATCTCCGTGACCGCGGTCAACGACCCGCCGATCAACACGCTGCCCGCGACGGCGTCGACGAACGAAGACACGCCGCTGGCGATGGCGGCGGCGCTGATCGGCGCGAGCGACATCGACAGCCCCAACCTCACCACGACATTGACCGTGACGAGCGGCACGATCTCCGTTGGTGGCGTTGGCGGTGTGGTGACGAACAACGGCACCGCGAGCGTGACGATCGTAGGAACGCAGGCGGAGGTGAACGCGCGGCTCGATGCGGTGACGTTCACGCCAGCGCCGGACGCGACGGCGAGCGTCACCCTGACGATGCTCACCAGCGACGGTGCGCTGAGCGATACGGACCAGTGCACGATCACGGTGAGCCCGGTCAACGATCCGCCGGTCAACACGCTGCCCGCGACGGCCTCGACGAACGAGGACACGCCGCTGTCGTTCACCGGTGGCAACGCCGTGTCGGTCGCAGATCCGGATGTCGGGCAGACCTTGACCACCACGCTGTCCGTGCCGGTGGGCACGACACTGACGGTGTCGACGGGCGGCGGCGCGGCGATCACCGGCGATGGGACGAGCTCCGTGCAGATCGTCGGGACGGTCGCCGAGATCAACAGCGCGCTTGGGGGGCTCGTGCTGACGCCACAGCCGAACGCCAACGGAACCGTCACGCTGACGATGGTGACCAATGACGGGGCGCTCTCCGACAGCGACGACTGCGTCGTCACCGTGGCGGTGGTCAATGATCCGCCGGTGAACACGCTGCCGGCGACGGCGGCGGTGCAGGTCGGGCAGGCGCTGGCGTTCGCGGCGGTGGACGTGGGTGTCTCCGATGCCGACGATTTCAACCTCACGACGACGCTCGTCGTAACCAGCGGCACGCTGACCGTCTCGGGCCTCGGTGGCACCGTGACGGGCAACGGCACCGCGACCGTCCAGATCAGCGGGTCGCAGATCCAGGTGAACTCGCACCTCGACACCCTGGTCTTCACGCCGGCCAATGGCGTCGTGGCGCCGGTGACGTTGACGATGACCTCGACCGATGGCGCGGCGCAGGACGTCGATCTCTGCATCCTCAGCATCCTGAGCAACCCTCCCGTCAACACGCTGCCGTCGACCTACTCGATCAACGAGGACACGACGAGCCCGCTGGCGGGGGTCTCGGTCAACGATCCGGACGTCGGACAGGCGCTGACGACGACGCTCGACGTGCCGGCGGGCCACGCCCTCTCGGTGACGACGGGCGGTGGCGCCGTGGTGACGGGCAACGGATCGAACAGCGTCCAGATCAGCGGCACGCAGACGCAGGTCAACGCGGCGCTGGCTGGCCTGCAGCTGCAGCCGCTGTCCAACGCCACGGGGTCCATCACCCTGACGATGGTGACGACGGACGCCGGCGGCGTCTCGGACACGGACACGTCGACGATTACGATCAACAACGTCAACGACAACCCGACGGCGAACCCCGACGTGAGCTCGGTGAGCAGCAACTCCGTGGTCGGCGTGCTGGTGAGCGTCCTGGCCAACGATTCGAGCAGCCCCGACACCGGCGAGACGTTGACGGTGACCGGGGTCGGCCCGGCGACCAGTGGGGTCGTCACGATCGTCGGCAGCCAGGTCCGCTACGTGCCGAGCCCGGGGTTCGTCGGGCAGGACGCGTTTACGTATACGATCTCCGACGGCAACGGCGGCACGGCGAGCGCGACGGTGACGATCGACGTCGGGCCGCAGGGGCCGAACCAGCCGCCGGTCGTGACCGTGCCGTCCACGCAGACGGTGAACGAAGATCAGCCGCTGACGCTGACTGGCGGCACGGGCATCGTCGTCAGCGATCCGGACTCGGGCTCGGCGGTCGTCGAGCTGACGATTGGGGTGGCCAACGGGACGCTGTCGCTCGGCTCGACGGTCGGGCTGGTCTTCCTCGACGGAGACGGCAACCAGGACGCGACGACCACGGTGCGCGGCACGATCGCCGACCTCGCGACCGCGATCGCGACGGCGACCTTCCAAGGCGCGCCGAACTTCAACGGCGCGTCGACGGTGACGATCGCCGTCGACGATCTTGGCAACACGGGGACGGGCGGCGCCAAGCGGACGAGCGCGTCGTTCACCATCGACGTCGTCCCGGTCAACGACAACCCCTCGGCGGTCGACGACGCGATCACGGTGACCAACGATCAGCCGGCGACGATCGACGTGCTGCAGAACGACTCCTCGCTGCCCGACGGGCCCGAGGTGCTGAGCCTGACGACGGTGAGCACACCGGCGCATGGCACGACGGCGATCGTCGACGGCAAGGTCGTCTACACGCCGATGAGCGGGTACGTCGGCGGCGACACGTTCACCTACACCATCTCGGATGGCAACGGCGGTACCGGGACCGCGACCGTTCGGCTCACGGTCGTCGCGGCGGGGGGCAACATCGGCCCCACCAACGCGCTGCCTGCGACGGCGTCGACTCTCGAGGACACGGCGCTGCCGCTGCCGCTCGGGGTCAGCGATCCCGACGCGGCGGATCAGCCGCTCGAGGTCACGCTGACGGTCACGCACGGCACGCTCGACCTCTCGGTGACGTCCGGCCTGACGTTCGTGCAGGGCGATGGCAGCGCGGATGCGGCGCTGGTCGTGCGCGGCGGGCAGGCCGATCTAGCAGCGGCGCTCGCCAGCCTGGTCTTCACGCCAGCGGCCAACTACCACGGGGATGCGACGCTGTTCATGCTGACGTCGGATCTCGGCAACACCGGCACCGGGGGAGCGAAGCTCGACAGCGACGCGCTGGTCATCACCGTGATCTCGGTCAACGACGACCCGACCGCGACCGACGACACGGGTACCGCAGAGGCGGCGGGTAGCCTCGTGACGCTCGACGTCCTGGCCAACGACTCGTCGCTTCCCGATCAGGGCGAGGTCTTGACGATCGTGTCCGTCACGCAGCCCGGTTCGGGCAGCGTCGTGATCCATGGCAGCGAGCTGCAGTTCACGCCCGGCCCGACCGCCGGCAGCGTGACCTTCACCTACACCATCTCCGACGGCAACGGTGGCTCGGCGACCGCGACGGTTACGATCGACGTGACGCCGGCGGGCCAGAACAATCCGCCCGTCAATGGTGTGCCGGCGCCGCAGACGATCGACGAAGACGGCACGCTCGTGTTCTCGACCAACACGTCGGACAACCTGACCGTCACCGACATCGACGCGGGCAGCCAGACGATCAGCGTGACGCTGGTGGCGACCAACGGCGCGCTCTCGATCGGCAGCGCGGTCGGCGGCGTCGTCGTGACGGGCAGCGGCACGGGGACGGTCACCCTGTCGGGGAGTCAGACGGCGATCAATCAGACGCTCGAGAGCGCGACCTGGAAGCCGCCGGCCGACTACTTCGGGCCGGCGACGATCACGATGACCAGCAACGACAACGGCGCGACCGGCACCGGCGGTGCGCTGACCGACGTCGACACGATCGAGATCACCGTGCGCTCGGTCAACGATGCGCCGATCGCCAAGGACGACTCGATCACGCCGGATGGCGTGACGACGATCGACGTGCTCGCCAATGACTCGAGTGGGCCCGATCCGGGAGAGACGCTGGTGGTCACCGACGTCAGCCAGCCGGCGCACGGGTCCGCCGCGATCGTCGGCAACCAGATCGTCTACACGCCCGCGCCGGGGTTCGTCGGGATGGACACGTTCACCTATACGATCTCGGATGGCCACGGGGGGACGGCGACCGCGACCGTCACGATCGACGCGCCCGTCGTCGATACGGACGGCGATGGCCTGCCGGACGAGCTCGAGAAGGCGACCGGCACCGATCCGAACGACGACGACACGGACGACGACGGCATCCTCGACGGCAACGAGGACAAGGACCACGACGGGGTGGTCGATCCGGGGGAGACCGATCCGCGCGACAACGACACCGATGGCGACGGGCTGCAGGACGGGACCGAGATCGGGCTCACGACGCCGCAAGGCGACGATACGTCCACCGAGGTGTTCATCCCCGACGCCGATCCGACCACGAAGACCGATCCGCTCGACGTCGACACCGACGACGGTGGGGTGCAGGACGGGGTCGAGGACAGCAACCACAATGGCAAGGTCGATCCGGGCGAGCGCGACCCGCGCAACCCCGTCGACGATCAGCCGAGCGATCAAGACAGCGATGGCGACGGGATCCCCGATCGCGTCGAGGCGGGATCGTGCACCAATCCCCATGAGGTGGACTCGGATCGCGACGGCCTACCCGACGGAGAAGAGGACGCCAACCACAACGGCGTCGTCGATTCGGGCGAGACCAACCCGTGCAACGCGGACAGCGACGGCGGCGGCATCCCCGACGGCCGCGAGAAGCAGGATGGTACGGATCCGAACGATCCGAAGGACGATCGCGCGTTCGCGATCGCGGGTGGCGGCGTCGTCGGGTGTCAGGCGGGGGCCGCGCCGATCGAGTCCGTGCCCTCGCTGGCCTTGCTGTTGATCGCGCTGCTGGTTGGGCGCTCCCCCTCTTCGCGCCGTCGCACGCGCTAACTCGCCACAGGACATCCGGACGATGATGATGAGAGCCAGGCAGATCGGGTGCGTCGGAGCGATCGTGATCGCACTGCTCGCGAGCCACACGGCGCGCGGAGATGGCAAGGGCTTCGCGCTCAACCGCTACGAAGCGACGGCGGCAGGTGAGCCGTCCTTCCTGGTCGACTATCCTTGGTACTCGAAGACGCGCTGGTTCGCCGGCGGCCTGACGCTCAACTACGCGCACAACCCGCTGACCTACGGCTATCGGCTAGCCAGCGACGGGCAGTATCACGAGGTTGGCCCCATCGTCGCGAACCAGCTCAGCCTGCACGTCGATCTCGCGGCGTCGTTCCTCGATCGGATCACCATCGCGCTGTCGCTGCCGATTACGCTGTTCGAGAACGGCGCAGAGCACGATGGCGTGCGGCCGCTCTCCGGCGCTGCGGTGGGCGATCTGCGGCTCGGGGTGATGGCGCGCCTCTTCGGGCAGGCGTACGAGAGCAAGTTCTCGCTGCACCTCGGGCTCGCGGTCTGGATCCCTTGGAAGAAGTGGCCCACGGTCGGAGAGTCCAGCGTGCGCGTGATGCCGAAGCTGCTCGCTGCCGGCTTCTGGAAGGGGCTGCGCTACAGTCTCGCGCTCGCCTTCTACTATCGACCGGAAGCGACGATCGGGGCCTCGGCCGGCGGGGCGGGCAACTCGATGGGCTCGGAGCTGCAGCTCGGCGGCTCGATCGGCTACTGGGACAAGGCGCGCCGCTTTACGGTGGCGCCCGAGCTGCTGTTGTCGTCGGTGGTGATCGGTGGCAAGCCGTTCCAGCGGAGCTACACCAGCCTCGAAGCGCTGCTCGGTGCGCACTATCACGTCAAAGAGCTCGTCTGGATTGGCGCGGCCGTGGGGCTCGGCGCGCTGCGCGAGCCGGGCACGCCGGACTTTCGCTTCCTGCTGCGGCTGACCTACGCGCCGATCAAGAAGGCGACCGCTGTCGCCAAGGACGGCGATCGCGACAAGGACGGCATCCCCGACTCAAAGGACAAGTGCCCGGACGCGCCGGAGGACAAGGACAAGTTCGAGGACGAGGACGGCTGCCCCGATCCGGA